>JBIIPQ010000519.1:0-3012 GCA_044342535.1 Burkholderiaceae bacterium | reverse complement strand
GATGCAGGTGCTGCGCATGCTGATGCGCGGGCTGCCGAACAAGGAGATCTGCCGCGAGCTCGGGCTGTCCGAGAACACGGTGAAGATCCACATCGGCGCGGTGCTGCGGGCGCTGCGCGCTCGCAACCGCACCGAGGCGGTGGCGCTCGCGAGCCAGGTGGGGTTCGGCGGAAACTGATCGCCCGCCGGCCGGGCTCTGGCCGGGGCAGGGGCGGCCCCGGCCCCGGCCCGGTCTCAGCCCTTGTAGCGCTTCGGCACGAACGGCGGCCTGACCACCTCGAGCGACGGCCGCTTGTCGCGCACTGCGGCGCGCAGCGGGCGGCCGTCGAGCGCCGCGGCCTGCACCAGCGCCAGCATCACCGGCCGGCCCAGGGTCGGCGACACCGTGCCGCTGGTGACCTCGCCGACTTGCACGTCCGCTGCGTCCAGGATCGCCGCATGCGCCCGCACCGGGATCGGCTCGGCCGAGACCAGGGCGACCAGCCGTCGCGGCGGGCCGTCGGCGAGCTGTGCGAGGACCGTTGCCGCCCCCGGAAAGCCGCCGGCCTTCGCCCCGCCCGCGCGGCGCGACTTCGGGATCGCGAATGCGAGCCCCGCCTCGACGGGCGTGACGGTCGGCGAGATGTCGTTGCCGTGCAGCGGCAGCGCGGCCTCCAGGCGCAGCGTGTCGCGCGCGCCGAGCCCCACCGGGGCCACCCGGGGGTCGGCGAGCAGCCGGCGGGTCACGCGCTCGGCGGCCTCGAGTGGCAGCGAGATCTCGTAGCCGTCCTCGCCGGTATAGCCCGAGCGGCTGGCGAAGCACGCGGCGCCCTCGAGCGTCAGCGTGCGCGCCTGCATGAAGGTCATCGCCGCGGCCGACGGATCGAGGGCGGCGAGCACCGACTCGGCCGCCGGGCCCTGCAGCGCGATCAGCGCGGCGTCGACCCACTCGATCGACAGCGTCGGACAGGCCGCGACGAGTCGCGCGAAGTCGGCGTCGCGGTTGCCGGCATTGACCACCATGCGCACCTCGTCGCCGAGGTTGACCAGCATCAGGTCGTCCTCGATGCCGCCGGCCTCGTTGAGCAGCAGCGAGTACTTCTGCAGCCCCGGGGCCCAGCCGTCGAAGTCGAGGGGCAGGGCGGCCTCCAGGCCGCGCGCGAGCGCGGCGGCGCTGCCGTCCTTCGCGCGGATCCGCACCTGGCCCATGTGCGAGACATCGAACAGGCCGGCGCGCTCGCGGGTGGCCGCATGCTCGGCCTTCAGGCCCGCCGGGTACTGGATCGGCATCTCGTAGCCGGCGAACGGCCCGAACTTCGCGCCAAGTTCGCGGTGCAGGGCCTCGAGCGGGATGTGGCGCACGGCGCCGCTCATGCATAGTCCTCGATCGGCGGGCAGGTGCAGACCAGGTTGCGGTCGCCCGCCGCGTTGTCGATGCGCTTGACGTGCGGCCAGAACTTCGCGTCCCGCACCCAGGGCAGCGGATAGACCGCGAGCTCGCGCGGGTACGGATGCGACCAGTCGCCGGCCACCTCGAACGCGGTGTGCGGCGCGTTCTTGAGCGGGTTGTCGAGGCGGTCCCAGTCGCCGGACTTCACGCGCGCGATCTCGCCCGCGATGGCGATCATCGCGTCGCAGAACCGGTCGAGCTCGGCCTTCGACTCGCTCTCGGTCGGCTCGACCATCAGCGTGTCGGCGACCGGGAACGACAGGGTCGGCGCGTGGAAGCCGTAGTCCATCAGCCGCTTGGCGATGTCCTCGGCGGTGATGCCGCACTCGGCCTTCAGGTGCCTCACGTCGAGGATGCACTCGTGCGCGACCCGCCCGTTGGCGCCGGTGTAGAGGATCGGGAAGTGACCCTGCAGGCGGGCGGCCATGTAGTTGGCGTTCAGGATCGCCACCTCGGTGGCGCGGCGGATGCCCGAGGCGCCCATCATCCGGATGTACATCCACGAGATGGTGGTGATCAGCGCGCTGCCGAAGGGCGCGGCCGACACGCTGTTGGCCTCGTCGCAGGCGCTGTACGGGTCGCTCGCCAGGTGCGGCGCGAGGTGCGCCGCGACCGCGATCGGGCCCATGCCCGGCCCGCCGCCGCCGTGCGGGATGCAGAAGGTCTTGTGCAGGTTCATGTGGCAGACGTCGGCGCCGATGTCGCCGGGTCGCGTGAGGCCCGCCTGCGCGTTGAGGTTCGCGCCGTCCATGTAGACCTGGCCGCCGGCGGCATGGACCATCGCGCAGACGTCGCTGATCGACGCCTCGAAGACACCGTGCGTCGACGGATAGGTGACCATCAGCGCGCCGAGCGCGTCGCGGTGCGTCTCGACCTTCGCCTTCAGGTCGGCGACATCGATGTTGCCGTCCGCGTCGCAGGCGACGACGACGATCCGCATCCCCATCATCTGCGCGCTCGCCGGATTGGTGCCGTGCGCCGACGAGGGGATCAGGCAGACGTCGCGGTGGCCCTCGCCGCGCGAGGCGTGCCACCGGCGGATCGCGAGCAGGCCCGCGTACTCGCCCTGGGCGCCGGAGTTCGGCTGGAACGACACGCTGTCGAAGCCGGTGATCTCGGCCAGCCAGTCGCCGAGCTGGCGCAGCATCTCGGCGTAGCCGGCGGCCTGCGCCGCGGGCGCGAACGGATGGATCGCCGCGAACTCCGGCCAGGTGACCGGTGCCATCTCGGCGGCCGCGTTCAGCTTCATCGTGCACGAGCCGAGCGGGATCATCGAGTGGACCAGCGAGATGTCGCGGTTCTCGAGCTTCTTCACGTAGCGGACGAACTCGGTCTCGCTGTGGTACCGGTTGAAGACCGGATGCGCGAGCACGGCGCTGTCGCGGCGCAGCGCGGCGGGAATGGCCGCCGGCTCGATGCCGAGGCCGCCGACGCGGGCGAGGGCGCCCGCGTCGGGACGCGTGCCGGTCAGCACGAAGGCCACGTCGGCGACATCGGCCGTGCCGACGGTCTCGTCGAAGGCGATGGCGAGGCGTCCGCCCGCGAGCGTGCGCAGGTTGATGCGCTGCGCGGCGGCACGCGCG
>JBIIPQ010000161.1:0-9391 GCA_044342535.1 Burkholderiaceae bacterium | reverse complement strand
CGGGCGGCGCTCGCCGCAGTCGAAGTAGAGCTGGCGGATCGACCACGGCCCGTTCGCGCTGTCGCGCAGGCTGATGCCAGCGTGGGAGTAGCGCATCCCGAAGCGTTCGAGGTCGAGCCCCGAGCGGGCGACCAGCGCCAGCGCGGCACCCGACGCGTCGAGGGTCGCCTTGATGACCGCGCCGAAGCGGAACAGGACGTCCTGCTGCACGGCGTCGAGCTCGACCGGGGGGTCGCAGTATCGCAGCGGGGCGGCCTGCGCCAGGACCCACGGGCCCGGCGCGAGCAGCGCCGCGCAGGCGAGGCCGCGCGCGAGGCCGCGCGCGGCCCTCGTCGGCAGTGCGGGACTCAGAGCGAGACGGGGTTCGAGCGGAGCTCGCGCTGCACGCCGTCGTTGAGCAGCAGGAAGAACGCGCGCCGCGTGTCGGCATGCGCGAACTCGACGCCGTACGGGCGCTGCTGCGCGGTGATCGTGCCGCCCGGGGCCAGCCCGGCGCGTTCGAAGGTCTGCTGCGGCAGGTACAGCAGCGCGGTCTCGTCCTGCCCGCCGGCGGCCACCGCGCGCAGCGTCACGCGAACGGTGCCGGGCCGCTCGGGCACCGGGGCGACGTCGACGATCCGGTACGGGCCGTCGAGCTGGGCGACCGCACGCGTCGAGCTGTCGCTCGAGGTGCCGACCGAGTCGGAGGCGGCCGACGAGGCCGACGAGCCGCCGGCGGCGGAGGAGCCGACGAGGCTGCCGGCGGCCGCGGGGACGCAGGCGGCGGCCAGGAGGATCGAGGTGGACAGCAGGTGCTTGCGAACGAGTGGCATGGAGGCTCCGAGGTCGAGGGCCACGTCCGGCGCCGTGGCTCCTGCCCCGAGGATAGCCCACTCGGGCGCTCGGGCGGCCGGCCGCTCGGCAGGCGCGGCGCCCGCCGGCCGCCTCAGTAGACCGCCCGGCCGCCGGACAGGTCGAAGACCGCGCCGGTGGAGAACGAGCAGTCCTCGCTGGCCAGCCAGGCCACCATCGCCGCGATCTCATCGACACCGCCGAAGCGCGCCATCGGGATCTTCGACAGCATGAAGTCGATGTGCTGCTGCGTGATCTGGTCGAAGATCGCCGTCCTGACCGCGGCCGGCGTGATGCAGTTGACGCGGATGCCGGTCTTCGCGAGCTCCTTGCCGAGCGACTTGGTCAGGCCGATCACCGCGGCCTTCGAGGCCGAGTAGGCCGAGGCGTTCGGGTTGCCCTCCTTGCCGGCGATCGAGGCGATGTTGACGATGCGGCCGTAGTCGCGCCCGAGCATCGTCCGCACGACCGCGCGGTTGCACAGGAAGGTGCCGTGCAGGTTCACGTCGAAGACCCGTCGCCAGGCGTCGGCCGGGTACTCGGCGACGGTCGCGTTCGGTCCGGCGATGCCGGCGCTGCAGACCAGGACGTCGATGCGCCCGAACGCAGCCGAGGTCGCGTCGGTGGCGGCCTGCACCGAGGCCTCGTCGGCGACGTCGGCCGCGAGGCCGAGGTGGCCGGCGCCCAGCGAGGCCGCCGCGGCCTGGGCGGCCGCCGCGTTCACGTCCCAGATCGCGACGCGCGCCCCGCTCGCGGCGAAGCGCTGCGCGACGGCCAGGCCGATGCCGGCGGCACCGCCGGTGACGACCGCGCAGCGGCCCTTGAGGTCGATGTGGTTCATGGCGGTTGCTCAGTCGTGAGCTGGGTACGCGCGGTCGGCGAGCTCGGCGAGATCCACGCCGATATAGTCGTCCGGGTCGAGACTCAGCGCGTCGTCCCCGTGCTCCTCGCGCGTGCCGTCCCATTCGGCGATCGCGTCGTCGATCGCCTCTTCGGTGCCGCGCTGCTCGATCTGCTGCAGCAGCCGATCGGCGAGGTCGGGCGCGAGCCGCCAGACCTTGCGCACCTCGTGCGGCGACTGCGCCGAATCGAGCGTGCCGCCGAGCAGCACGAAGGGCGTGAACGCCGGCTCGCCGCGCTCGGCGACGACCTCGTCGGTCTGCGACTCGATCTGCCGCAGGGCCGCCATCGTGTCGCGGTCGTTCGGCGGCGAGTCCCAGCCGGTCAGGTGCAGCCAGGCATCGAGGTCCTGGCTGTAGTGGAGCATCGCGATGAAGGTGCTGGCCATGTCGGTGAACTCCGGTGCGCGCTGCGGCGCGTTCGAGGCCGACAGTATGACGCGCCCGGGCATCGACCCCGCCCACGCGCAGGCGCGGGTCGGGGTTCGGCACGGGGCCGGGGCGGCCTCAGGCCGCCGCCATCGGCGGATAGTCCACGTACCCCGCTTCGCCCTGCGTGTAGAAGGTCGAGCGGTCGTACGGTGTCAGCGCGGCACCGACCCGCAGGCGCGCGGGCAGGTCGGGGTTCGAGATGAAGAGCCGGCCGAACGCGATCGCGTCGGCATGACCTTCGGCGACCATCCGCGCGGCACTGTCGCCCTTGAAGTTGCCGGCGGCGATCAGCACGCCGCGCCAGTCCGGCCTGAACAGTTCGGCGGCCGAGGGCACGCCGGCATGATCGACCTCGGCCTGCCCCGCGCCGCTCGCCCGCGGCTCGATCAGGTGCAGGTAGCCCAGGCCCATCGCGTCGAGCGCGCGGATGACGTGCCGGTAGAGCGGCTGCGGATCGGCCTCGCCGCTGCCGTTGGCCACGCCGTACGGCGAGAGCCGCACGCCGACGCGCCCGGCCCCGCAGGCCGCGGCCACCGCCTGCGTCACCTCGAGCAGCAGCCGTGCACGGTGCTCGATCGAGCCGCCGTAGGCATCGTCGCGCAGGTTGGTGCGCGACTGCAGGAACTGCTCGAGCAGATAGCCGTTGGCGCCGTGGATCTCCACGCCGTCGAAGCCGGCGGCCATCGCGTTGCGGGCGGCGCGCGCGTAGGTCTCGACCAGCCCGGGGATCTCGTCGGTGCGCAGCGGCCGCGGCACCTCGAAGGGCGCGCTGCCGCCCGAGGCGGTGCGCACCGAGCCTGTGGCCGGCACCGCCGAGGCGGCGACCGGCGGGCCGCCGTCGGCCTGGTACGACGAGTGCGACAGCCGACCGACGTGCCAGAGCTGCAGGACCACGATGCCGCCCTTGGCGTGGATCGCGTCGACGACGCCGCGCCAGCCCTCGATCTGCTCGGCCGAATGGATGCCGGGCGTGCTCGGCGCGAGCCGCCCGCCGGGATCGACCTGGGAGGCCTCGGCGATGATCAGCCCGCCGGGGGTGGCGCGCTGCGCGTAGTACCGTGCGTTCAGTGCGGTCGGCACGCAGTCGGGGACACTCGCGCGCATCCGCGTGAGCGGTGCCATCACCACGCGGTGCGACAGCGCGAGGGGCCCGATGCGAAGGGAGTGGAACAGGGCGTCTGTGGTCATGGGATCGGGTTCCGGAGTTCGGCGGTGGATCGGGTGGATCAGGCGGGCGCGGGCCGGCCGGCGAGCAGGCGCGTCACCTCGTAGGTCATCACCGGCTCGCGGCGCTGGTTGAAGACGTCGACGCGCGAGCCGACGACGGCACGGCCGCTCTTCGACGTGGGGCGCACCGACAGGATCTCGACCTCGGCCTCGATCGTGTCGCCGACGAGCACCGGCGCGAGGATGCGCTTGTGCAGCTCGAGCGATGCGAGGCCGGTGCCCTGGATCATCGTCTGCAGCAGGAAGCCCTCGATCAGCGAATACGTCAGCACGGCCGGCACCGGGCGACCGGCGATCGCACCGCCTTCGTGATGCGCGTCGATGAAGATCGCCTCGAGCATGCCGGTCACGCCGATGAAGCCCACCAGGTCGGCTTCGGTGACGGTGCGCCGGAAGGTGCGCATGCGCTGGCCGACCGTCAGGTCCTGCCAGAAGAAGCCCTGGCCGAGGCGCGGCAGCTCGGCGCCGGCGGGCGCGGGTCGGTCGGTCATGGAGGTCTCCGTGCCGGGACGATCGGAGGTGCCCCGGTTCGGCCGGATTCTGGATCGGCGCGGCGCGCGGCGCGCGCGCAGAGGTGCAAATACGGACCGGGCGGGGCGCGCGCCCGGCGCGGCCCCTGCGGCTCAGCCGGTCCGGAAGTGCACGAGCAGCTGAGCCAGGTCCTGAGCCTGCTTTCGCATCGACTCGGCTGCAGCACTGGCTTCCTCGACCATGGCAGCGTTCTCCTGGGTGTGCCGGCCGATCTCCGAGACAGCCAGGTTGACCTGGTCGATGTCCTGCGTCTGCTGCTCCGTGGCGGCCGAGATTCGCCCGACCGTCGCGCTGACGTGCACGATCGACTCGACGATCCTGTCCATGGTCCGGCCAGCGCGCTGCACCTGGCCGACACCCGTATCGATACGTTCGACGGACGCACCGATCAGCCCGCGGATCTCGCGCGCCGCGCTGCTGCTGCGCTGAGCGAGCGTGCGCACCTCCGCCGCGACCACGTTGAACCCACGTCCCTGCTCGCCCGCTCGTGCGGCCTCGACCGCCGCGTTCAAGGCCAGGATGTTGGTCTGGAATGCGATCCCGTCGATGACGCCGATGATTTCGGCGATCTTCTTCGCATGGCCGTCGATCTCGTTCATGGTGGCGATGGCGACGCCGATCACGGCACTGCCTTCGCGAGCCACCGCCGCGGCGTCGCGTGCCAGGCCGTCGGTTTCGCGTGCGCCGATCGCGCCCTCGTGGACCGTCGCAGCCAGTGCCTCGATCGACGCCGCCGTCTTCTGCAGTGTGACGGCGGTGTGCTCGGTACGAGCGGACAGCTCGGCGTTGCCCCGGGCGATCTCCGCAGAAGCCTGGCTGACCTGACCGGCGCTGGAGCGGATACCGGCCACCACGTCGGACATCCGGCTCTGGGCCGCCCCCAGGGCGGCGAGCACTCGACCGGTGGCGTCGGTGGTGATCGCTTCCATCGGGCGTGCCGCCAGATTGCCGTCGGCCACTGCATCGGCCAATCGTGACGCGTCCGCGAGCGGCCTGACGATGAGCCGGTACATGAAGGCAGAGATGGTCGCCGTAGCCAGTATCGCCAGCGCGATGACCGCAACGATCGTCGTCTGGTTCGACTGCGCCAGGCGCCGTCCCTCCTGACCCGCGAGCTTCGCGTGCTCCATCTGCATGGCGACGATCTCATCGAGCGAGCTCTGCACCGCTGCGTAATGGCGATCCATCGTCGTCATGTACGAGCCTGCGTTGCCCACCTTGGCGCTCTTGATTTCGAGCGTCTCGGCGACGTTCTCGGCATACTTCTTGAACACCCCGTGCGCGGCGGCCATCAGTCGCCTCTCGTCTTCCGCGGCGTCCGGATCGACCGCCCCGGCCTGCAGTGTGTCGGCGTATCGGGCCAGTTCGGCATGGATCGTCTTGTCGAGCGTCTCGATGCGCGCTGCTTCGAAGTCCGCGCCTTCCCAGGCCAAGCTCTGGTTCACCTGGGCGTTGATCATCGCGACCCGCCTGGTCAGCTGTCCGGCCTGCGCAATGCGGGGAACACTGACCTCCGCCAGGCTGGACAGTGCGTGGGAGAGGCGAGCATTGGCGAACCAGCCGATGCCGCCGGCCACCATCAGGCAACTGATGGCGACGATCGAGGCAACCGACACCTTCACCCCGAGCGGTGAGTTCAAGATCCAGCGTTGCATCGATAGGCGCTCCGGTTCCGTGTTGAGAGATGGTGTCAGTTCGGGTTGCAGTGTCACGGGCCGGGCCAGCCCACTCGACGGACGACGCCGACTCCGGCGAATCCGTCGAACCCTTCGGTCCTTCGGACAAGCGACACCTCGCGCACGATCTTCCTGATGAGCGTGTCGTTGGCGCCATGCCCTGCGTCGACGCGCTTCATGTCGCAGGCAAACGAGTCGATGTCCTTGCTCCGCGAGGCCTCGCGACGCCTGGCGGTGACGGCGGTGACGGCGGTGACGGCGGTGACGGCGGTGAAGGCGGTGAAGGCGGTGAAGGCCTGTTCCACACCGACCTTCTTCGTGTGTCCCACGGCCGCGCCGGCCACCGGACCCGCTTCGTCACGAATGTCGGACGCCTTCGCCAGGGCGGGCAGCGTGAGGCCGAGACCGACGAGGGTGCCCAGCATGCCAAGGGTATTCCTGCGGGTCGCCATCGAGATTCCTCCGGGTCATCGGTGATGGATCGTGTGCAGCAACGCAACTCGGCGCACCGTTTTTCGAATTGTGAGGAGATCGGACTGCGTCGATGATCGGATAAGCGTCATGAAAGCCTTGCCTTTAGTCACTATGCCCTTAGGGCGAGCCCGATTGGCATCCGATCGGCACGGAGCGATGGACCGATCCGTGGAGCTTCGGACGAGACACACCGTGAGGAATCAAGGACATGGATCGGCCGCGAATGACGAAAACGGTCGATCCGCAGGCAGACGCCTTCCCGAGCAGGCGGGTCAGCTTGCAGCTGCATCCCCGGGGATCTGCGTTCGACACGCCTTGGCATGCAGCGCAGCAGCACCGCGTGCACGAGCCGTTGGGACAGGTGGAGCGCGGTGCGGGCGGATAGGGATTCCAGACGCCCTCACAAGGCCCGGCAGGGTCAGCAAGCGCCCAGGGCAGGGGACTGCACGACGCGAAGGCGCCCAATTGGACGTACCCTGGGGGTGAACGCGGCCGGGGCGGCAAGCGGCCGCGGGTCGCTCTCCTCGCCTCGATCCCGGTCCTCGGGGTGGCGGCCGAGGATCCAACCCCAGGTGATTGAGGATCTTCCCGATCGCTGCCCGCTGCAGGATCGCCGCGATGATCTCGAGTTCCCCGGCGCCGCAGCTCGGGCAGCGCCGCAGGTCGATGTCGAACACGCGCTCGAGCAGCGGCGCCCAGCCGATGTGCTGCGCCCGGGCCTGCACGGGCTGCGCGTCGCGGCGGATCTCGCCTGCGGCGCCGCCAGCCGCGCCGCCAGCCACCGGACCCCGAGCAGCCGGACCCTGCGGCACCACCCGGGCCCGCCTTCGCGTCAGGCGCCAGCAGTCGCGCGAGCCCGCCTGGCTTCCGATCCCGGGCGTGCCACGCCCCCCGGCGCAGCGGCTCGAGGACAGTTTCCATCCAGCCCCGCAGCCCTGCGACCTGCGCAACCATGAAGGATGCGAGGTCAGCGCCGCGGAGCGTGTCGAGGCCGCGAATCCTCACGACCCATGCCAGGTGGCGGCCGCCGCCACGCTGACGCGGACCGGGCACGGCGCGGCGCCCGCCGCGGACCGTCGGCTCGGCGCGGCCCCTGCGGCTCAGCCCGGCTCGCCCGGGTGCTTCGGCCAGCCGCGCTGCGACAGCACCTCGTCGGTGTGCTGTCCGAGCCGCGGCGCCGGCGTGCGCATCCGCCCCGGCGTGTCGACGAGCTTGGGCACGATCCCCGGCACCTTGAGCGGGCGGCCCTCGACGTCGTGCGTCGGCACGATCATGTCGCGGGCGAGGTACTGCGGGTCGGCCGCGATGTCGGCCACCGAGTAGATGCGCCCGACCGGCACGCCCGCCGCCTCGAGCGTGGCGATCGCCTCGCCGATCGGACGGGCCATGGTCCAGTCCCGGATCGCGGCATCGATCTCCTCGACCCGCGGCACCCGGCCGTCGTTGCGGGCCAGCCCCGGGTCGGCGGCGAGGTCGGCACGGCCGATCGCCTGCATCAGCCGGCGAAAGATGCTGTCGCCGTTGCCGGCCACCAGCACGTACGCGCCATCGGCACACGGGTAGGCGTTGCTCGGCGCGATGCCGGGCAGCGCGCTGCCCGCGGCGCCGCGTACGACGCCGAACGCGTCGTACTCGGGCAGCAGGCTCTCCATCACGTTGAACACGCTCTCGTAGAGCGCCACGTCGATCACCTGCCCCACCCCGCCGTTGACCTCGCGGTGGCGCAGCGCGGTCAGCACGCCGATCACGCCGTGCAGGGCGGCCAGCGTGTCGCCGATCGACACGCCCACGCGCACCGGCACGCGCCCGGGCTCGGCGGTGAGGTGGCGCAGCCCGCCCATCGCCTCGCCGAGCACGCCGAAGCCGGGCTTGCCGGCGTACGGGCCGGTCTGCCCGAAGCCGGAGATGCGCAGCATGATGAGCTTCGGGTTCAGCGCGTGCAGCGCCTCCCAGCCGAGTCCCCAGCCCTCGAGGGTGCCGGGCTTGAAGTTCTCGATCAGCACGTCGGCCTCGGCGGCGAGCCTGTGCACCACCTCCTGACCCTGGGCCGTGCGCAGGTCGAGCGCCACCGATCGCTTGTTGCGCGACTGCACCTCCCACCATACCGAGGTGCCGTCGCGCAGCAGCCGCCAGGTGCGCAGCGGATCGCCGCCCTCGAGCGGCTCGATCTTGACGACGTCCGCACCGAAGTCGGCGAGCGTCTTGCCGGCGAACGGTCCGGCGATCAGCTGGCCGAGCTCCAGCACCTTCAGTCCCTGCAGCGCATCCATCGCGGGCCTCCCCCGGGTCGATGCGCGGATTCTCCCATCACGCGCGCCCACCCAGGCCCACGCAGGCTCGCTGCGAGCGCAGCGGTGGCGTCCGCCGCCTCAACGGCCGCTGCCGGTGGGCACCTCGCTGAACGGGATGCCGCGGTCCGCACGCAGGTCGGCCGGCAGCCCGAGCACGCGCTCGGCGATCACGTTGCGCAGGATCTCGTCGGTGCCGCCCTCGATGCGCGTGGCCGGCGAGCGCATCAGCATCGCCTGGAAGGCCGCGCCCGCCTCGGCGAGCGCCGGATCGACGAGCACGCCGGCGCGGCCCTGCAGGTCGAGCGCGAAGGCCGCGATCTCCTGCAGCGTGCGGCCCGCCACCAGCTTGCCGATCGAGTTCTCCGGGCCGGGCATCTCGCCGCGCGACAGCGCCGAGATGCTGCGCCATGCGGTGTACTTCAGGCCGCTGGTGCGGACCGCCCAGGTCGCCAGGCGCGCGCGCACCGCCGGATCGTCGACCGCTCGCCCTGCCCCGGTCTCGAGTCGGCAGCACAGCTCGAGCAGCTGCGGGAAGCCCGTGGGCATGCCGGCGCCGATCGACAGCCGCTCGTTCATCAGCGTGTGCAGCGACACGCGCCAGCCCGCACCGACCGCGCCCAGCCGCTGGTAGTCGGGAATGCGCAGCCCGTCGAAGAACACCTCGTTGAAGTGCGACTCGCCGTTGACCTGGCGGATCGGCCGGATCTCGATCCCCGGGCTGCGCATGCTGACGAAGAACATCGTCAGGCCTTCGTGCTTGGGCACCTCGGAGTCGGTGCGCACGAGCAGGATCCCCCAGTCCGAGAGATGCGCGCCGCTCGTCCAGATCTTCTGCCCGTCGACGACCCAGTCGTCGCCGTCGCGCACGGCGCGCGTGCGCAGGCCGGCGAGGTCGGAGCCCGCAGCGGGCTCGGAGAACATCTGGCACCAGACCTCGCTGCCTGCGGCCAGCGGCGGCAGCAGACGGCACTTCTGTGCCTCGTCGGCATAGGCCATCACCGTCGGACCGCACATGCCGTGGCCGATGATG
>JBIIPQ010000021.1:0-27535 GCA_044342535.1 Burkholderiaceae bacterium | reverse complement strand
CGAGCATCATCTTCAGGCCGTTGTACTCCGGCGGGTTGTGGCTGCCGGTGACGGCGACGCCCGAGCCGCAGCCGGTCAGCACCGTCGCGAAGTAGACGACCGGCGTGGGCACCATGCCGATGTCGATCACGTCGACGCCGGCCGAGGTGATGCCGTCGGTGAGCGCGGCGATGAGACGCGGGCCGGACAGTCTGCCGTCACGGCCCACCACGATCGAGGCAATGCCCGCCTCGCGGACCCGCAGACCGAGCGCGGCGCCGATACCGCGCACCGCGGCGTCGGTCAGCGTGACGGTGGCGGGGTCGCCGTCGACGATCCCGCGGATGTCGTAGGCCTTGAAGATGCTCGAGGACAGCGGTTGCGCCACGCGAAGGCTCCCGGATTGACTTGCGTCGATTCTACCGGTCGGTGCCCGCCGGCTCCTTGGCATCCCGCACGGTCGGGTCGGCGCGGCGCAGCGCGGCCGCCTCGAGCACCGCGATCGAGACCAGTCCGCAGAGGATCGAGAACCACAGCGTGGACAGGCGCACGCCGACCGCCGCCAGTGCGGCGGTCTCGAGCGCGACCTCGTGGCGGGCGAGCAGCGTGACGATCGCCAGCTCGGTCGAGCCGACGCCACCCGGCAGCATCGACGCGGCGCCGGCCAGCATGGCGAGCGGGTAGAGGGCGAACGCCTCGAGCGGCGGCACTGCCAGGCCCATCCCGTGGAGGAGCCACACGAAGGAGGCCGCCGTCAGGCCCCAGGCGAGCAGGCCGTAGCCCGCGCCGGCCGATACGTCGCCGACGTTCAGCCAGCGCCGGCAGCCGACCAGGGCATCGTGCAGGCCACCGGCCAGCCGAGCCGCCCTCGACCAGCCGCGCCGGCCCAGCCATCGCTGCACGACTCCGATCGCACCGGGCATGGCCGCGACGGTGACGACGCCGCCGGCGAAGCACCCCACGAACGCGATCGACATCGCCATCAGCCGGGGGTCGCCGACCGCCAGCAGCGCCAGGCACATCACCACCAGCAGGTCGAGCACCCGCTCGAACACGAAGGCGCCGAACACCACTGGCGCGGGCACCCCGCGGGGGGTCAGGTAGCGCATGCGCACGAGCTCGCCGACCTTGCCCGGGGTGGCGGTGAAGGCGAAGCCGGACAGGTAGGCGAGCAGCCCCGCAACGAACGCGGTCACGTGCCCCGCCCGTGCGAGCAGGCGTCGCCAGCGCAGGTAACGCGCCAGGTAACCGAGCGCCGACATCGCGGCCATCGCGGGCAGCAGCGCCACCACTTCGGCGCCCCGCGCGAGCGTCGGGTTGCGTACGTCCGCCACAACCAGGACCGCGATGTAGCCCACGGTGAGCATCACGAATCCGAGCAGTGCATGGCGCAGACGCGGGGTCCGGTCGGTGCCGGCCGCAAGGCTCATCGGGTCGGCATCCTCGATTCATCCGGGCCCGGATGGGCAGGGGCCTGGTCGGTTTCAAGCGCGTATCATGCCTTCGATTAGAATTTGTCAGGGCACACGACCGGCCCGGACGCCTCTCCCATGACTGCCACCCGATCCGCACCGCACAGCGCCGGCCAGGCCACCTGCCTGGTCCTCCTGCTGGTGTCGATGCTGTTCGTCCTGGACTTCCGCATCCATCCCTACACGGACGACTGGAGCTATGTCGATGCGCTCGGGCTGCGCGATCCGCGAGAGATCGCCGCCTGGCTGCTGGCCCCGAACGTGGATCACCGCATCCCGATCCAGAAGCTGCTCCACGGGCTGCTGGCACGTCTTTCCGGATTCGACATGCGCGCGCTGGTGGCGGCGAACGCATTCTTCGCGGCGCTGGCAGCGACCACCCTGATGCGCGTCGCCGCGGGGTACCGCGGACGCCCGCACGCCGGCGACGCGCTGATCCCGATGCTGCTGCTCAATCCGGCGATGGCCTACCTGAACTGGGCCTTCCAGTTCCAGTTCCTGTCGTCGGTCTGCTTCATGGCGCTGTTCCTGCTCTGCGCGCAGCGACTCGTGCTGAAGAGTCGTGCGTTCGACGGCCACCTCGCCCTGCTCGCGCTGCTGCTGACGGCGCTCTGCGGCATGAACGGACTGATCCTGTCAGCCGGCGTGACCGCTGGCCTGGCGGCCTACTGCGCCCTGAAACGCCGCATACCGCCCGGGCTGCAGCGCCAGCACGTGCCCGGCATCACCGCCCTCGTGTCGGTGCAGCTGGCACTCCTGTCCACATGGCGGCCATCGGCGGCGACGACCGCGGGCCTCGAGCCCGCCAGGACGCTCGACTTCCTGTTCAATCTGCAGGCCTCGGGCTTCTCCGTCGCGACGTTCCCGAGCCCGCTGCTCTGCGCCGCGCTCGTCGTCGCGCTGCTGCTGGCGACCTTCGTCCTGCTCGCACGGCGGCTGCGCGCCCCCGACTTCGCCCCTCTCGAGGCCACGCTGGCGCTGACGCTCCTGGCGTGCGAGGCGATGCTGGCGTCGATCGCGCTCGGACGCGCGGCGGCCCAGGGCAGCTGGAACGGCGGCATCGCCATGCATTACGGTTCGCTCTCGCTGATGCTGCCCCTCGTCTGCTGGATCGTGGTGTCGCACGGGCCGCGCGGCCGGATCCAGAACGTCGTGGGTCTGGCTGCCCTGGCGGTTGGCACCTACACGTATGCGACCGGTGTGGTGTGGGCACGCGAACATGTCGCATCGACGTTCGACCGGCAACGGGGGGTCGAACGGGCGATGCACAGCGAGGCAGACGTCGAGGCCCTGGTCCGAGCCCACGCGCTCGACTTCACGTGGATGGACACGGCCGAGGCCAGACAGCCGGTGATCGATGGCATCACGGTGCTGCGTCGTCGGGGCTACCCCCACTACCGCCTGATCTTCGACGCCCCCTTCGCGCTCGACGGCGCCACGCTCGCCGCGGGCACCGGCGTCCCGATCGAGAGGCTCGTCACGGCCGATCAGGTGCGCGAGTCTGACGGATGGATCGAAAGCGGGGACAGCACGCGGTCCCGCTTCCCCGGCCTGCGGGTGCTCGGGACGCTGCGCAGCTCGAACGCGGACCGCGGCCGCCTCGTGCTGGCGCTGCAGCGCGGCCAGCACCTGTACTACCGCTCCGGTCCGGTCGTCACCGGCCAGACCCTGACGGTGGAAACCGCCGACGGCCGTTCGGCCACGTACGGTCTGCCCAGCTCGGACACGTACACCCGCATCGACTTCGGCAATGCGGACCGGCTGCCCGAGCGATTCACGGTGATCCTCCGGGACGACGGCGCTGCCTGGGGGCAATGGCTCGCGATCGCGGTCGGGGCGGCGCGCTGAGCGCAGGCCAGTCGCGGGTCCGGCCGTTCAGTCCGTGCGCCGCTGCGGCGTGACGTCCCGAAAGGCAACGAACTTGTAGAGGAGGAACGAGAGCACCGCCGGCAACGCGACCGCCGCCGCGTGCGCGATCGCCTCGGTGTGCCGTGTCATGCCCAGCGCCCGCAGCCCCGCCTCCAGGCCGATCGATGCCAGCCAGACGAGCGGGAACGAGACCGCGTTGATCAGCGCGAAGTCGCGGGCCTGGAGTTCGACGGGGCGACTCGAGCGCGGAAACACGAAGTGCCTGTTCAGCAGAAACGCGACCATCATGCCGATCGCGTAGGCTGAGGTCACCGCCCACCCGAATGCCAGCCACCTCGACAGGACGAGGCGGGAGACCCAGTTCGCGGCGGCAGCCGTGCCCCCGACCCCGAGGAACACCAGGAACTGAAGGGTCAGCAGGTGCCGGATCACGAGCTCGCCTGGAGCGCCATCGCACGCCCGAAGCCGATGCTCTCGGAGATCCCCCGATCCTCGGGGTAGTAGTACGAGGTGTCGGCCACCCAAAGGCCGCGCACCGGCAGCGCCACCGGCGGCAGCCGGTCGAGATGGCCGGGCCCGCAGACCGGCTGCGCGTGGCGATACCGGCTCGCCCGCAGGTCGATGAAGTCGGCCTCGGTCAACGCCGGGTTGATGCGCAGCAGGTAGCGCTTCACGCGGTCGAGGAACGCCTGGTCGGGCTCGGCGTACTTGGGGTGGTCGCCAGGCATGTAGAACGGTACGTAGACCACGTGCGCGTCGAGCGGGCGCAGATTCGTGTACTCGACGAGACCCGGGATGTCCATGTCCGGGTCGTTGACGTTGAGCCAGAAATTCTCGGTGACCTTGCGGCGCAGCTTCGCGATCACGCAGACCACCGCGACGTTGGCGACAGCGCGGTACTGCTCGAGGATCGCTTCCGGCAAATCGGGCAGCAGTCGCGGCACGAAGGGCAGCGGCACGGTGCTGACCACCTTGTCGAAGGCCTCGAACGCTCCCTTGACCTCCACACCCCGCACCGCCCCGCCGGCGAGCACGACCTTCGAGACCGGCGATGACAGCCGGAACGTCCCGCCGTGGCGTTCGATGTCGGCGCGCAGCGCCTGCAGCAGCGTGTCGGAGCCGCCCTCGAGGTAGCCGAGCTTCTCGCGGAAGAGGTCGTAACGCGAGCGCCCGATGCGCCGGATGCGGCTCCAGATCCAGGCTGCCGACAGCCCCTCCGAATGCTCGTAGAACTTGTACTCGAAGAGGCGGCGCCAGAGCACCTCCCAGGCCTCGGCCCCCACCCAGCGCTTGATCCAGGCGCTCGCCTCGACACCGTCGAGCGGCTTCCAGTCGGTGCGCTTCGTCGACAGGAACGCATGCAGGCCGTAGCGGAACTTCGCGACGAAGGAGAGCCCGCGGAACTTCAGCAGCGCCATCGGGTTGCCCCAGGGCTGCAGCTCGCCGCGATACCAGTAGCCCATCTTCGTCTCGACCCAGCGCATGCGCTCGCCAAGCCCGAGCTCGTCCAGCACCTGCAGGAACGCGGTGTCGGAGATGCAGTGGAAGTGGTAGTACCGCTCGATCATCAGGCCCGAGAAGTCGAACGCCGCGGTCATGCCGCCGACCCGGTCGTCGGCCTCGAACACCACCGGGCGGTGACCGTCGCGGGCGAGCTGGTAGGCGACCGCGAGGCCCATCGGACCGGCGCCGAGCACGGCGATGCGCTGCGGATTCGGGTGCGGCGTCATCTGCGGGGTCATCAGAATTCCAGCGCGACCTGTCCGTAGGTCGGGTCGTTGAAGGTCTCGTGGACGGCCTCGGCGAAGGGCGTGCGGCGCACGCCGAACAGGCCCGGCCAGTCGATGATCTCGAACTCGTCGCGCGCGGTGAGCGCGGCGAGCTGCTGGGTGGTGAACGGCGGGTTGCGGTCGAACAGCGCCCAGGTCGCCAGCAGCGCGTGGAACAGCGGGTACGGGATCCGCACGATGGCGGCGCGCGCCTGCGTCGCACGCTTGATCTCGCGGATGATGTCGATGTAGTCGACCTTCTCGTGGCCCGAGATCCTGAAGATGCCGTCGGGCACGCGCCGCTCGAGGCAGCTGATGATCACGTTGCAGAAATCGCCGACGTACAGCGGCTGGCGCATGTAGCGGCCGTGGCCGGGGATGGGGAACACCGGCACGCGCGCCATGAAGCGCGACAGCCAGCCGAGGTGCTTGCGGTCGAACCAGCCGAACATCAGCGTCGGGCGCAGCACCGGGCAGCGGATGCCGCTGTCGAGCACCATCGTCTCCTGCTGCTTCTTGCTGTTCGTGTAGAAGTCGTCGGCGACCGAGTCGACCACCGACGAGCTGATGTGCACCAGGTACGGCACGGCATGCGCGCGGATCGCATCGAGGATGTGCCGCGTCGCATCGAGGTTGTTGCGCTGGAAGTCGTCCCAGACCGGGCCGCCGATCTGCGCCTGCAGCATCACCACCGCCTCGGCGCCCTCGAAGTGCCGCGACCACTCGCCGGGCTCGGCGAGGTCCGCGTACTCGGCGACGACGTCGGGCTGCACCCGGCGCAGGATCTCGAGGTTCGTGCGGTGCTTGTCGAGCACGACGAGGTTCGTGTAGCCGCGCGCCCGCAGCCGCGCGACGAGGTTCTGGCCGACGAGGCCGGCGCCGCCGGGGAGGAGGATCTTGCCTGAGTTGGAGGTCATGGAGTGTCCAAGGAACTCGCCTGCCGCGCGCACGCGCCTACTTCCGGACGCGCAATGATACGCAACCTCAATCCGCGCGGCCCGCGGAGCTCAGACGTTCATCCGGTCGAAGATCCGTCGCGGCAGGTGACGGATCACCATCATGATGAGCGCCCATTTCGCCGGGGCGTATACCGTGGGCGTGCCTGCCGACACCGCCGCGACGATACGCACGGCCACGTCCTCCACGCTCGCGAGCTTCGCCCCGCACGCGGCCAGGTGCCGGGTCATCGGCGTGGCGGTCGGACCGGGTTTGACCAGCACGATGCGCACCGCGGTGCCCGCCGAGCGATGCTGCAAGCCCTGGACGTAGCGCGTGACCAGCCCCTTCGCCGCGCCGTACGCATAGTTCGAGCGGCGGCCGCGATCGCCGGCGACCGAGCCGATTACCACGAGCGTCCCAGACCCACACGCGAACATGCCCGCCGCGAATCCTTCGGCAAACAGCGCCGGCGAGACGCCGTTGACAGTCAACGCATCGGCGCACGCCGCGAGGTCCTCCTGGCAGCGGGTCTGGTTGGGCAGGTTACCGTGCGCGACCAATACGATGTCGGGCGGGCCGTCGGAGGACGCGCGGCGCACGAGATCGGCGATCGCCGCCGGATCGTCGAACCGGCTCTCGAGCACGCGCACGCCCGACGCGCCGCGAACGCGCAGATCGGCCGCGATTCGCTCGACGCGCGTCGCGTCGCGCACCACGAGAACGAACTCGGACGGTGACTGGTCCGCCCAGAGGCGGGCGCAGTGCTCGGCCATCGACGAGGTTGCGCCGACCACGACGATGCGGCGGGAAGAAGACGACATGGTCCGGGGTCCTTTCAGTGTCCCATCAGGCGCCGCGACATCGCCGATCCGAGTTTTGGGTCGCGGTAGGGCAGGAACCTGGAGAGCCCGGGATAACCCGCCTCGAACATCGCCCTCGACATGCTGGCGTCCTTGGCAGGGTAGAGCCGCCCGCCCGCCTCGGCGACGATCGCGTCGAGACGCGACAGCAGCGCGGCGGTACGCTCGCCGCGGTTCGGGAAATCCAGCGCGAGCGTGACGCCCGGCCGGGCGAAGCTCAACAGTCCCGGCGCTGTCCGCTCGCCGAAGGTCTTGAGCACCGCCAGGAACGAGCCCTCGCCGCTGCGCGCGATCGCGTCGAGCATCGCGCCGATGGCGTCGCGCCCGACCGGCCGCGGCACGACACTCTGGTGCTGGAAGAAGCCGCGCGGACCGTACATCCGGTTCCAGTCGGCGACCGCGTCGAGCGGATAGAAGAACGGCCGGTAGTGCGAAACCGCACGGCCGGCCCGCAGCCGGTTCGACTGGTAGTACGCGAAGTTGAACAGCCGCAGCGACAAGCCGTTGACCAGCGAGACCGGCGGCACGAACGGCATCGAGCGCTCTCGAAGCGCGGGCTCCTCGGGCCGCTGCGCCGAGCCCGACGCATGGTTGCCGCGAATGAATAGCCCGCGTCCTCGCGCGCCGGCCAGGCAGTCGATCCAGGAGACGGTGTACTCCCACCCGCCCTCGGAGGCGTCGGCGAGCGCGAAGAAAGCATCGAGGCCGGTGTAGGGAATCGTCTCCGTGTCCAGCCAGGGGCTATGCACGGGCATGAGCTGGATTTCGGCCTGCGCGATGATTCCGGTGAGCCCGAGGCCGCCGACGGTCGCGACGAACCAGCCCTCACGCTGCCCCGGTCCGCAATCGATCGCCTCGCCGTCGCTGCGCACGAGGCGCAGTTGCCGGAGGTGGTCCCCGAACGAGCCTCGCACGTGATGGTTCTTGCCGTGCACGTCGTTGGCGATCGCGCCCCCGACGGTCGCCATCCAGGTGCCCGGGGTGACCGGCAGGATCCAGCCGCGCGGAATGGCAAAGCGCTGGATCTGACCGAGTTGAACACCCGCCTCGCAGCGTAGCCGCCCGAGGACCGGATCGAAGTCGATGAACCGGTCGAGCCCGGCGGTCATCCAGAGCCCGCCGCCCGGATTCAGACAGACGTCGCCGTAGCTGCGGCCCATGCCGTGGGCGATGGCCGAGCCCGGGCGCGCGGCGAGTGCGCCGGCGATCGCCTCGCGATCGGTCAGCGCGACGGCATCGTGTCGCCATGCTCCGAGGCGCCCCCAAGAGGACACCTTCACCATGGCGGGGACACCGTCATCACGGCGAGCGGAC
Source organism: Burkholderiaceae bacterium (assembly GCA_044342535.1). Classification (GTDB taxonomy): domain Bacteria; phylum Pseudomonadota; class Gammaproteobacteria; order Burkholderiales; family Burkholderiaceae_E; genus UBA4615. The sequence continues at coordinate 19,333 of JBIIPQ010000021.1, read as the reverse complement.
CCTCACCAGGGCCAGCCGGCCGAGGCGGTCAGCAGCACGAAGGCGAAGGCGGCGCCCGCGGCGAGGCTCGCGCGGTCCTTGACCGCGAACACCAACGGATCGTCGTTCATGTCGCCTCGGTGCGCCTGCAGCCAGACCCAGCTGATCCAGAAAAGCAGGATCGGCACGGCGCCGCCCGCGACTTCCGGCCACCGGTAGAGAAGGATCACCGATTCGGTGTTGAGGTAGAGCGCCAGCACCAGTACCGAACCGTAGCCCGAGGCGACGCCGAACGCCTGCACCAGCGGCGCGTCGGCGGTGAAGTACCCGCGGCCGTGGGCCTTGTCCTTGCCGCTGCCGGCCTGCACCTGCAGCTCGGCATAGCGCTTGATGAAGGCGAGCGATAGGAACAGGAACATCGAGAACGCGAGCAGCCAGAAAGACAGGCCGAGACCGGCCGCCGCTGCGCCCGCGACGATGCGCACCGTGTAGAGCATCGCCAGCGTCAGGCAGTCGATCAGCACCAGCCGCTTGAGCAGCAGGGTGTAGACGCAGGTGAGCAGGAAGTAGATGGCGATCCACGGCAGGAACGTGCCGCCGACCTGCCAGCCCAGCAGCACGCTCAGCGACAACAGCGCGGGCAGCGCGATCACCCCCATCCACACCGGCATGGCGCCGGCCGCGAACGGCCGGTTGCGCTTGCGCGGGTGCAGCCGGTCGCTCTCGAGGTCGAGCAGGTCGTTGCCGACATAGACGGCGGACGCGCACAGGCTGAACGACAGGAACGCGATCACCAGCTTCGGCCAGGCGCTCGCATCGTCGATGGCGTGGGCGGCGACCAGCGGCACGAAGAGAAGCAGGTTCTTCATCCACTGATGGACCCGCAGCACACGCTGCCAGGTGCGCAGGCCGATCGGCTCGCGCGGGAACTCGCGCTCGACGGTCGAGGTCTCGCGGGCTCGCAGAGCGACACGCTCGGGGGCGTCGACGACGATCGAGCGACGCGCATGGGCCCAGACGTCGAGGTCGGCCCCGGAGTTGCCGGCGTAATCGAAGCCCGCGGCGCCGTAGCGCGCCACCAGCGCATCGGCCTTGTGGCGGCCCGCGAGGTTCACGACCCCGTCGCTCGCCATCACGTGATCGAAGATGCCAAGATGGGCGGCGATCAGACCGGCGACCGAGACGTCGGAGGCGGTGCACAGCACCAGCGGGCGGCCCGCCGCACGCTGCTCGTGCAGCCACGCGAGCAGGTCTTCGCGATAGGGCATCGCGGCGGGGTCGAAGCCCGTGCGCGCCGAGACGCGGCGCTTGAGGACGGCCTTGCCCTGTGACAGCCAGAACGGCAGGCGCAGCACATCGAGCGGACTGTCGCGCAGCAGCCGCAGCGCCGACTCGTGCAGCGTGTCGGTACGAACCAGGGTTCCGTCGAGATCGACGACGAGCGGGATGGCGGTCAACGGAGTCGGCAGTGTCGAGCGGATCGACCCGCGATCAATTCGTGGCGACAGGCGCGAACTGTACTACACGGATCCGCCGCGCGACCCCGAAGTCGACGCCGCAGCGCGGCGGTGCACGGCGAGGTCCGCGCGTCAGACACGTCAATTGCCCAGCCCTGTCATGCGCCCGCAGCCCCTGCCCGATCGACCGACACGAGTAGGACAAGCCTTCGCCAGGGCGGCCGGCGTCGCAGTGCGGCTACTGGACCTGGAAGGTTTTCCCGATGCCGCAAGCGCTGTATCGACCGCCCGCGTATTGAACGACCTGCACCGTGTAGTCGCCCGGCTTCAGGTCGCCCGAGACGATCCGCGAGAATCCCACGTCATCGTCCGCCTGTATCGAAAGCTGCGTGTTGACATCGATTCGGGGCACCTTCAAGGCCTGCAGCGACAAGGGCGGGCCTTCGCGCCCCGAGACGATCAGAAACACCTCGTCCGGAGCCGTAGGCTTGGCGTCACCCGTCACGGTCCAGCCGGCGATTGACAGGACCTTGAGGCCGCTACGGTCCTCGATCGCGGCTCGGTCGATGGCGCCCGTGCACCGAGCGGAAACCGATGCCATGGCCTCTGGTGTTCGTTCCGGTACGGCAATCAGGCACCCGTGCGTTTCGCCGATCCGCCACGAGCGGCCCTCGCGGTTCAGGCCCAGCAACTCGGCGACGTTCGGATGCGAGGTAGAACAGGCCACGACGCCGCCGAGGCGGCCCTTATCGACGAATCTCTCGGGATGCGAGACCGCCTCGGCTAACCGATCGGACCACTCTGGCGTCGTGAGCGATTTCCGCTGAGAGATATAAGCGAACGAGGAATTCCAGTCGTTGCCGAAGGCGACGAACTGCATCCCCACAGGAATCTCTCGCTTCAGCAGCGCCCCGATCGCTAAACTCCTGTTGTTCTCCTTGGTGAAAGTCGCGCGCATCAGCGGCATGTAACCCTGCTTCAAGGAAAGATGGTTGGACCCGACGATCAGCAGTATCAGCAACAGCGTGGCGGCCGTTCCCAGCGCGGGCAGGACGACCGTACCGATCGCCACGGCCAGCGCATAGGCGAGGAAGAGGGCGTTCGCGGTCTGGTAATAGTCGTGTACGAAGTGCAGATTCGTGAAGAGCGCAAACGGAACGATGCCGAGCGCGAGCGCACCCGTGGCGATGGCTCTCGTCCGAGGCGCGGCACGGACGAAGAACGGCATGAGCAGGGTGAACACGCCGAGCACGCCCCCCATGTTCGACAGCAGCACCCGCTCCCAGAGCATCGTCCACCAGACGTTGAGGGAGACCTTCTGTGCGAAAGTGCCCCAGTTCCATTCGCCCAACGCCGCTGAGGTCATCTGCACTCCGAGCGGGTTGGCCAGCTTCACATGGTCGGTATAGACGACCCATGCGAAACCTACGACGACGGGGATCGCGAACAGCAGCGCGGCGCTCAGCACGTTGCGGACGAGGCGCATGGATCGGTCCGGGCCGGCGGCCTTGATTGTCGGAACGAGGAACGCGATCCACAGGATGCCCAGCACCGGGAGCGCCGTCGTGGCCTTCTGCAGGATGCCCAGCGTCGAGAACAGCACGAACAGTGATGCGGTCCTCACGGAGCGCATGCCGTGGAAGTGGTCGAGACAATACTTCACAGCGGTGACCGAGAAGAACAGGGCCGCAGTCTCGATCATGATGCTCCGTCCCCAGTAAACGTAGATCGGCATGGAGAACAGGATCGCGACGAAGCAGAGGAAGACCGCATCCGGCAGGGCGAGCCGTCGCGTGATAGAACGGGCTACAGGGATGATCAGGAGCAGGAAGGCGTAGCTCACCAGGCGTCCGGCGATATCGATCGAGACGCCGGCAAATCTCGAGAAGAGGGAGACGATCGCCTGGTAGATCGGGAACTCGAAGGGGATTGCCCACGGCGCGCCTCCCACCGGGGTTTCGTAAGCCCACTTGAAGCCCTCCTGAGTGAACCAGTAGGACGTCAAGGCCGTCTGTGTCTGCCTGAAGGAGTCAAGACGGCCAAACGGCGGCCGCTGCAAGTACTTGAAGGTTAGATAGGTCGAATAGGCGACCACCAGTACGGCGATCAGCGTCAGGATGCGATGGAGGGCCCGGGTCCCCACTGTGCTCATGAAAGTGCTCCGACCCTTCGGGGGCGAAGGACGAAGGTGACGTGGGCGCCACATCGGCGTGATTCGGTCCAGGGCTGTCGCATGCGTTTCGATTCCATCTGACTCCTCGACTCACTCGCCCATCGGAACGCGCGAAGTCTCTCATGCCCGGATACGGGATGCCCTGCTGCCCGGCGAAAACTGCTCATTTCGGCGGATGTGACCGGTGGTTTCGGGAACGTGACCGATCAGAGGCTCCGGTACGCGGTTCGACCCTACGACAGCGAGGCTAGAATGAACCGGATGAGCGCTCCGGATCCGCCTGCCTGCGCCCTCGCCAAGCTCACGTCCCGTCCCGTCCCATGCCTTCAGAAACCTCGCCCGACACTTCTCTACTGGTCGTGATCGTCGTGAACTTCAACGGGGGGGCGATGTTGCTGAACTGCCTGGAGTCATTGCGGCGCCAGACTTGGCAGCATTTCGTCGCGGTTGTGGTGGACAACGCCAGCACCGACGACTCGGCAGATCGCGCCGCCGAACGATTCCCGGAATTCCGGGTGATCCGGTCGTCGAAGAACCTCGGATTCGCCGCTGGCAACAACGTCGTGCTGCGCGAGCTCGGATCAGCCCGGTGGGTCGCCTTGCTGAACCCGGACGCGATTGCCCGCGAGGATTGGCTCGAGCGCCTGATTGCTGCCGCGGAAGCGTCGCCCTGTTATGCGATGTTCGGCAGCCGAATGGTGGCGGACGTGGCCGGGGACGTCCTCGACGGCGTCGGCGATGCGTACCACGTCAGCGGCCTGCCTTGGCGCATCGGTCACGGGCAGCGCGCCGATGGGCGCTACGGTAGCCCGAAGGAGATCTTTGCGCCCTGCGCTGCTGCAGCGCTGTATCGGCGGGAGGTCATCGAGGCTACCCGCGGATTCGACGAGGACTTCTTCTGCTATCTCGAAGACGTCGACCTCGGCTTCCGCGCTCGGCTGACAGGATACCGAGCCCTCTACGTGCCGGACGCCGTCGTGATCCACGAGGGCTCGGGCATCGTCGGACGCCACAGCGACTTCCAGCTCTACCACGGGCACAGAAACCTGGTCTGGACGTTCGTGCGCAACATGCCGGGGCCATTGCTGGCCGTCTACCTCCCGCTGCACCTGCTGCTGACGCTGGCCACGCTCTTGGTCTTCACATCTCGCGGCCGCAGCGGCGTGATCTGGCGCGCCAAGCGCGACGCGGTGCTCGGCCTGCCGCGCGCCATCGCCAAACGCCGGACGACGCAGGCGGGGCGGGTCGTCTCGTCAACCGCACTTCGATCGGTCATGGAACGCGGCGTCCCGCACCTGGGTGCCCGCCGGCGCGCAGACTGACCCCTCACAGGCATCGCTCCGGGCCTGCCGACGGGCGCCGTCCCAGCGGCGGGGCTTCCAAAAGCGCTGGGTTATAATTCATACCCATGTTGGAAGTCACGAGGAGAGGGCTGGCGTGCAGTATAGGGGTGCGCCGCACGCTTCGTGCGCAATGACTACGACCATGCCCACCCAGAGACCACACGCGATGCATCCCTGGTCGTTTGGAGCACTGTTCCGGACGCTGGGCGCGCATCGGCAGTTGATCGCAAGGATGGTACGCCGCGAGGTCGTAGGCCGCTACCGCGGCTCGGTGATGGGCCTTGCCTGGTCTTTCCTCAATCCGCTGCTCATGCTGGGGGTCTACACGCTGGTGTTCTCGGGCATCTTCAAGGCCCGATGGAACGCGTCCGGCGAACCGGAGGGGATCGGGCGGTTCGCGGTCACGATGTTCGTCGGCATGATCGTGCTGAATCTCGTGACCGAGGTGCTGACGCGATCCCCTTCGCTCATCCTCTCCAACGTTAACTTCGTCAAGAAGGTCGTGTTTCCGCTGGAGATCCTGTCCGTGGTCACGATCGGCACCGCGCTTTTCCACATGATGGCCAGCGTAGGCGTGCTGCTGGTGGCGCTCCTGATGCTAGAAGGCACGATGCCTTGGACCGCCGCACTGCTGCCAGCCGTTCTCCTGCCACTCGTGTTGATGACGCTCGGATCGTCGTGGATCCTCGCGTCGCTCGGCGTCTACCTGCGCGATGTCGCCCAGGCGATCAGCTTGGTGTGCGGCGCACTCATGTTCCTCACGCCCGTCTTCTATCCGCTGTCCGCCGTCCCCGAGGACGTCCGACCGCTGATCGCCGCGAACCCGCTGACGTTCATCGTCGAGCAGGCACGGCAGGCGCTCATCGACGGGAAGACGCCCGACTGGGCAGGCCTCGCCCTGTTCACGACCGGGGCCGCGGCCTTTGCTTGGGCGGGCTACGCCTGGTTCCAGAAGACCCGCAAGGGATTCGCCGATGTCCTCTGATGACGTCGTCATCGGCGTGTCCTCGATCAGCAAGCGGTACGAACTCTACGATCGGCCGGGCGACCGTCTCAAGCAGTTCGTGCTGCCCCGCCTCGGACCTCGGCTCGGCCTTCCGGCTCGGCAGTACTTCCGCGAGTTCCATGCGCTCCACGACGTCGGCTTCGATGTCCGCCGCGGCGACACCGTAGGCATCATCGGCCGCAACGGCAGCGGCAAATCGACACTGCTCCAGATCATCTGCGGCACGCTGACGCCCACCTCGGGCTTGGTCGCCGTGCGCGGGAAGGTCGCTGCGCTCCTGGAGCTCGGCTCGGGCTTCAACCCGGAGTTCACCGGCCGCGAGAACGTCTACATGAATGCCGCGCTGCTCGGGCTGACCACCGAGCAGACCGAGGATCGCCTAGAGCGGATCGCCGCGTTCGCGGACATCGGCGGGCACATCGACCAGCCGGTCAAGACCTACTCCAGCGGCATGCTCGTGCGCCTCGCGTTCTCGGTGATCGCGCACGTCGATGCCGACATCCTCGTGATCGACGAGGCGCTGGCGGTTGGCGATGCGTTTTTCACGCAGAAGTGCATGCGGTTCCTGCGTGCCTTCATGCAGACCGGGACCGTTTTGTTCGTGAGCCATGACACGGCGGCGGTGCGCGACCTGTGCAACCGAGCAATCTGGCTGGACAAAGGACGGCTCGTCGCCGAAGGTGCTCCAAAAGAGATCTCCGAGCGGTATCTGGAGGCCTACTACGAAGCGCAGCAAGGCAGGACGGCAGCGCCCAGGGAGCGGGCAAGCAGGGTCGCAGGCTCGGCGGCCCCCTGGAAGGACCAACGCGCTGCCCTCATCGACCAGTCGACGCTCCGCAACGACTTGCGCGTCTTCGAGTTCGACGCCGACGGCGCGGCCTTCGGTCGGGGCGACGCGCTGATCCGCGACGTGCGCCTGATCGACGAAACGGGTCATGGGTTGAGTTGGATCGTCGGCGGGGAAGCCGTGACGCTGCGGATCGTCGTCGAGGCGATCAGGCCGGTGACTCGGCCGATCGTGGGCTTCTACCTGAAGGACCAGCGCGGGCAGACGCTGTTCGGAGACAATACCTTCCTCAAGTATCGCGACAGTCAGGCGAGCTTCGAGGCCGGCGCTCTACTGCGCGCCGACTTCGCGTTCACGATGCCACTGCTGCCCCACGGTTCCTACAGCGTGCAGGTCGCGGTCGCGACCGGCACCCAGGAAGAGCATGTGCAGCACCATTGGATCCACGACGCTTTGCTGATCAAGTCGGAGGCCACCAGCGTCTCGACCGGACTGGTCGGGATCCCGATGGACGACATCAGGCTCGAAGGGCTGCCAGCCGTCGAGGCCTGAGCACGAATCGCGACGCATCCAGCCAACTCCTGCAGACGCCCCCGAGACACATGACCAAGGCCGACCCCGCACACGCGGATCTAGACTGGACAGGCGAGCGGTATCTGCCGAGGATCGGCGGAAACATCGAACTCGAGCATCTCCACCGCTACTACCTGACGCTCGCGTTCGTCGAGGGGCGTCGAGTGCTCGACATCGCCAGCGGAGAGGGCTACGGCTCCTCGATCCTCGCAACATCCGCGCTCCGAGTCATCGGTGTCGACATCTCGGCCGAAGCCATCGAGCACGCCTCCAGGAAGTACGGCAGCGACACCCTGGAGTTCCGCGTGGGCACCTGCTCTGCGATCCCGTTGCCCGACGCGTCAATCGACGTGGCCGTGAGCTTCGAGACGATCGAGCACCATACCGAGCATCACGCGATGATGCGCGAGCTCAAGCGCGTGCTCGTGCCGGGCGGCCTGCTCGTCATCTCGAGCCCGGATCGGCTGCACTATTCCGACATCCCGGGCACTCACAACCCGTACCACGCCAAGGAACTGTATCGCGAGGAGTTCGAAGCGCTGCTGAACCAGTATTTCCGCATCCACCGGATGATGGGGCAGCGGATCGTCTACGGCTCGGCGGTCTTCCCTGACAGCGGCGATCACCGGTTCCGGCACTTCGAGCAGGAGGGCGGGACGCGACGCACGATGGCCGGCATGCCGCGGCCGCTCTACCTGGTCGCGGTCGCGAGCGATGCCGCGCTCCCGTCCCTTGAAGGCTCCGTATTCGAACAACCGTTGATGGAGTCCGACACGGTTCGAGCCTTGTCCGCCGAAGCGGCTCGGGCGAAAGCGCAGCTCGCCGAACGCCATGCCGAGCTCGCCGAACGCCATGCCGAGCTCGCCGAACGCCATACCGAGCTCGCCGAACGCCATACCGAGCTCGCCGAACGCAAGGCCGAGCTCGCCGAACTGCACGCCCGCGTCGGCCGGCAGGAGCGGGAGCGGGTCGCCGCGGCCGAGTCCGTGAAGATTCGGGTCGATGCCATCGAGCGGCAGCGCGACGAGGCCAGACGCGAGCTGCGCGACGTGCTCGCGTCACGCTCGTGGCGGTTCCTCGCGCCGACGCGCGCGGCCAAGGCGGCTGCGACCGGTCTGCTCGATCGTGGCGAGGCGATCTTCGGAAAGGCGACCGGCGAGATCCGGGACAGCGCGCTGTTCGACGCAGGCTACTACCTCAAGAGGAGCCCGGACGTGGCGAAAGCCGGCGTCGACCCGGCCCGGCACTACCTCCTGCACGGCTGGAAGGAAGGGCGCGATCCGTCCGCGAATTTCAGCACGACCCGCTATCTCGCCGACTACCCCGACGTCGCGCGCGCCCGCGTGAATCCGTTGATTCACTACCTGCGACATGGTCGGCAAGAAGGCCGACGTGCGCCTTCCACGAGCCTGCCCTCTGCGACGGCAGACTCGCCCGCCAGGCTCGCTGCGTCGCCGCAGACCGTGGCACGGGTGATCGATCCACGCGTGATCGACGCGGAGGTCGATGCGATCCGACGCTCGGGTCGCTTCGACGCGGACTACTACAGGTCGATGTACCCCGAGATCGAGCCGGCGCCGGCCGACCCGATCCGACACTATTGCGAGCGAGGCTGGCAGGAAGGCCGTAACCCTTCCGACGATTTCGATACCGAGTACTACCTCTCCACCTACAGCGACATCCGCAACGCCGAGATCAACCCCTTCTGGCATTTCGTCGTGGCGGGCTCCTCCGAGCAGCGGCACGCACGGCCGGATCAGGCCGCTCGGTTCGAGGACGACGTGTGGTTCGGCGAGATGGAGCCGGACGTGCAGTTGATCGCCTTCCACGTCGATCCAGACTGGGCCGCACTGCGAGGCGGATCGCCGGCGGCAGGTCGTCCGGCGCCAGCGATGCCGCACACCGCGCTCGGCTTCTACGATCACGCCAACCCGGAGGTACTTCGACATCAGGCCAGGCTGCTTCGGCACCACGGCCTCCATGCGCTGTGCTTCACGATGGATGCCAACGCCACCCTGCCCGCGGCGTTGCGGACCGTGCTCGATCATCCGTCGCTGGAACTGCGCTTCTGCGTCCAGATCCGCCTGGATGCGACGACCCAGATCGACGCGCTGGTCGACGCATTGCCTAGGCTGTTCGGCGCTGATGGCTACGTCCGCACGAACGGTCGTCCCCTGGTGGTGGTCGCGGGCGACGGAACGTCAGGGACCTTCGAAGCGGCCCGCCAACTGCGACTGCGCCTGTCCGAACACCGGCAGGGGGTCCCTTACTTGGTGCTGCGCGGCGCATCCGACGCAGCCGCGGCCGCAGGCGCGGAGGAGGAGCCTTTCGAGGCCATGCTCGACCTGCCAGACGCGCCCGTGCGCCGCGAGATCGGACAGTTCAAGCCGATCGAGGCCGCAGGCGCGGACACGGTCCCCTACCGGATCGTCGCAGCCCGCGGGCTGGCCCGTGTGAAGGAGGCGCACGGCACGCGGATTCCGGTCTTCCACGCGGTGACGCTCGCACGCGACGACTCCCCGCGCCTTCCCGCACGCTCCCTCGTCTACACGCGATTCGGGTTTCGCGACTACCGTCGCTGGCTGGACGCAGTGTTGGATTCGACCCGTGAGGTCCACCCGAAAGGTCGACGTTTTGCGTTCATCGACGGCTGGAACGACTGGAGCCGCGGAACGGTCCTAGAGCCCGACGGCCGCTGCGGTTATGCCACGCTGAACGAGACATCGCGCGCGCTGCTCGGCATACCGAACGGCCTGACGATGCCGAAAGTATCGGTGATCGTCCCGAACTTCAACCACGAGGCGTTCCTGCGCGAACGGCTCGACTGCATCTATGGGCAGACCTATTCCAACATCGAGGTCATTCTCCTCGACGATTGCTCCACGGACGCGAGCCGGGATGTGCTCGAGAGCTACGCCGCCGACCATCCGCAGATCACGCGGACGCTGTTCAATTCGGTCAACTCGGGAAGTCCGTTCCGTCAATGGGCACGGGGCATCACCGTGGCGACGGGCGATCTGGTCTGGATCGCGGAAAGCGACGACTTCTGCGATCCGGACTTCCTCGAGGTGCTGGTACGCGCCTTCGACGATCCGGCGGTCCTGTTGGCCTATGCCCGGTGCGAATTCGTCAATCGCAACGGCACCCCGATTGCCGGCGAGTTCGAACACTACGTCAGCGATCTCGACTGCGCTGACCAATGGCGGGCGCGATACGCCCGGCCCGCACACCTCGAAGTCGCCCAGGCCCTAGGCGTCAAGAACACCGTGCCCAACGGCAGCGGCGCGGTCTTCAGGCGCCCTGCGGAACTGCCCCTGCTAGAGGATCCGGCGTGGCTTTCGATGCGCGTCGCAGGCGACTGGGTGCTTTACCTCTACCTGATCCGCGGCGGCAAGATCGCCTATTGCCCCGAGACCACGAACTATTTCCGTCGCTATCCCGGCAGCGCAGCGGAGGTCACCTATTCGAGGGAAGTGTTCTACCGCGAGGTCGGGTCGGCAAGTCGTACGGCCGCGGCGCTCTACGACGTCCCGCTCACCACGCTCGAACGGTGTCGACAGGCCTGCAAGAAGCTGTACTTGCAGAGCGTCGAGGGCGGTGACGACGCGCAGTTCGAGCGCTGGTACGACTTCGAATCGGTCATCCGTGCCCGCGGCGATCGCCTCCCCACCGTGATGGTCGCGACGATGGGCTTCTATCCCGGAGGTGCCGAGATACTTCCGATCCGCCTGGCCAACGAGTTCAAGCGGCAGGGGCTGTCGGTGCTGATGCTCAATGTCGGGCTGACCCCACCCGAGAACGGGGTTCGCCGGATGCTTCGCAACGATGTCCCGGTCGTCGAGACGGCCCGCCCCGAAGAACTCAAGGTGATCATCGCCGACTTCGGGATCGACGCCCTGAACTCCCATCAGTGGCATGTACAGAAGTATCCCTTCGAGCTTCCCGACGTGTTCGATGGCCTGTGCGCGCATGTCGCATCGCTGCACGGGATGATCGAACACGGCGCCGCGTTCGGCGTGACCGAGGCACAGATCCGCCAAGCCGACCGCGGCGTCACGACCTGGGTCTATACGGCCGAAAAGAATATCGGGCCCTTCGAACAGATCGGACTTTTCGACCCTGAATCGTCGCGCTTCGTCAAGCTGCCCAACGGCATGACTCCACCCACGGTGCAGGCGAGGTCTCGCGCGGAGATGCAATTGCCGGACACTGCATTCGTGCTGTGCTGCGTGAGCCGTGCGATCCCGGACAAGGGCTGGCGCGAGATGATCGATGTCGTCGCATGCGCCAGAACGCTGACCGACCGCGACATCCGGCTCGTGCTCGTCGGCAACGGTCCGGTCTACGAAGCACTTCTTCGCGAGGGCGTACCCGCGTTCGTCAACCTCGCCGGATTCAGCGAGGATTCGGTCGGCCATTACGCCGCGGCGGACATGGGCATCATGCTGACCCGATTCAAGTCCGAGAGCTTCCCGCTGACGATCGTCGACTGCTTGTTCGCGGGGAAGCCGTACATCGCGTCCGACGTGGGCGAGATCCGCAACATGCTGACGTCCGGCGACGGGTACGTGGCAGGCGATATCGTCGTGCTCGAAGACTGGCAGGTTCCGATCGAGACGGCGGCACGCAGCGTCGCGGCGTTCGCCTCCGATCCCGGCCGATATGCCGAGGCGAGAAGTCGGGTGCCCGCTCTGTCGGAGCGGTACCACATCGACGTCGTGGCCGCGCATTACGTCGCGCTCTTCAAGCGCGACTGCGCGACGCGCCGCCAAGCCCTCCGCGAGGCAGCAGGCGCATGAACCGCGGCGTGCCAGCCTCGGGCCGGAGCTCGCGTCACGGTGCGCGATCCGGTGCGACCGCGCCCTGATCCCGGCGCGCCCGGCCCGCCCTCTCTGGATCATCGATGAGACGACGCCTCTCCGAATCACTCCGCGCGCGTTGGCGAGAGCTGCCGGTGGCCGTAGAGCGCAAGATCCGGTTCAAGAACCGACTGTTCATGCATTTCCCTTGGCCGTTCAGGCAGACCCGCGCTTACCGGGACTGGGCCGCCTTGAACGGTGTGCAGCTGCCAGTACGGGGGCGGGGGCACGTCGAGCCGATCCGCCTGAACGATAGCGACGGCTATGTGCCGCCGCTCGACGCGCCCCCGCCGCCGTCGGTACCCGTGAGGCTCATCGCCTTCTATCTCCCTCAGTTCCACTCGATCCCGCAGAACGACGCATGGTGGGGCGCGGGGTTCACCGAATGGAACAAGGTGCGTCCGAGCCTTCCCCTGTTCGAGGGGCACGCCCAGCCGCACGTGCCGGGAGCGCTCGGTTTCTACCGCCTCGTCGATACCGAGGTGCCGCGCCGCCAGATCGAGCTCGCGAAGCGCTACGGCGTCGGGGCCTTCTGCTTCTACTTCTACTGGTTCGGCGGCCGGCGTCTGCTCGACGCGCCACTGGAGCGCTGGCTGGCCGACCCGAGCCTGGACTTCCCATGCTGTGTGTGCTGGGCGAACGAGAACTGGACGCGACGCTGGGACGGCATGGACCAGGAACTGCTGGTCTCGCAGCGGCACACCGAGGCCGACGACCTCGCATTCATCGAGCATGTGTCTCGATTCCTGCGGGATCCACGCTACGTGCGGATCGACGGCAAGCCGATGCTGATGCTGTACCGGCCGTCGCTTCTGCCGTCGGCGACCCAGACCGCCCAGCGCTGGCGCACCTGGTGCCGTGAGAACGGCATCGGCGAGATCTACCTGATCTACCCGCAGTCGTTCGATACCGTCGATCCCGCCGCATTCGGCTTCGATGCCGCCACGGAGTTCGCGCCCAACAACCTCGGGACGTCGCCGATCACCGAGCAGGTCGTGCCGCTGGCGGGGCAGCAGCCGCCGACGGTTTACGACTGGACCACGCTCGTCGATCGCTCGCGCGCTTACTTCGAGCCGGCCTACACGTTGATGCGAAGCGTGTCGCCGGGCTGGGACAACACCGCCCGAAAAGGCAGTCGCGGGGCAGTGTTCCTGGGCAACACGCCGAACGGATACGAGGCGTGGCTGCGCAACGCGGTCGAGCACACCTGCCGAGTGAGGAAGAACCCGGACGAGCGACTGGTGTTCGTCAACGCCTGGAACGAATGGGCCGAGGGCGCGCACCTGGAGCCCGACCTTCGCAGCGGCTACGCGTACCTGCAGGCCACCCGCAACGCGCTGACCGGCGAGCGCTTCGTTCCCAGCGTGCGACCGCCGGTGGTACTGGTCTCCCACGACGCCCATCCGCACGGAGCACAGTTCTTGGCGCTCGCGCTGGCACGGACCCTGGGCGGGCCGGCGTTGCGTTGCGAGGTGCACGTCGTGTGTATGGGTGGCGGACCGCTGCTCGACGCGTTCGCGGACGCCGCGCGACTGCACCGGCTCGACGGAGCCGACCCGACGGGCCAGCAGGCACGCGATCTCGCGCGCGATCTTCATGCGCTCGGAGCGCGTACCGCGATCGTCAACACGACCGTGTCCGGCCTGTTCCTGCGAACGCTGGCGCAAGCGGGCGTGCGCTGCATAGCGCTGGTCCACGAACTGCGCGGCGTGATGGAGCAGTACGGCCTGCGGGAACACGCGAAGGCCATCGCCGCGCATGCGGATCGCATCGTCTGCGCTGCCGAATCGGTCGCCGACGCGTTCGTAGAGTACGCCGGCGGCGGCGCCGATCGGATCACGATCCGGCCGCAGGGCGTCTTCCGGCCCGCGGATCGCTCGGTGCCGCGTTCCGCGCGCCGCACCGCGCTGAGAGGGGAATTGGGGCTGCCCGGCGACGCGCGGATCGTGATTGCCGTCGGGTATGCCGATTTCCGCAAGGGGGTCGACCTGTTCGTCGACGCCGCGTTGCGCAGCCTCTCCAGGCATCGGGACCGCCATTGGATCTGGGTCGGCCACTGGGACGAGGGCATGCGCCAGCGCGTCGACGAGATGCTGGCCGCGTGGCCGGCACTTCGGGACCGGATCCTGTTCACCGGCCTGCGGGTCGACATCCTGCCTTGGTACCAGGGTGCGGATGTCTACGCGCTGACCTCCCGCGAGGATCCGTTCCCCTCCGTGCTTCTCGAGGCCCTCGATGCGGAGCTGCCGACCGTGGGATTCGCCGATGCAGGCGGATTCACTGGGCTCGCCGACACCGGTGCGCTGCGGCTGGTGCCTCATGGCGACGCCGCCGCATTCGCCGACGCGGTCGACACGCTGTGCGACGACGCGGCTGCGGGCGAGTCGATGCGCGACGCGGGACGCCGGCTGATCGACACCTCGTTCTCGTTCCGGGCCTACGCGCGTGCCCTCACGGACATGCTGTCGCTGGATCGGCCGCGGGTCAGCGTGATCGTCCCGAACTACAACTACGCGCGCTACATCGAGCAGCGGCTCGGAGGTATCCTGGCGCAGAGCGCGCCGATTCACGAGCTGATCTTCCTCGACGACGGCTCGGACGACGATAGCCTGGAACGCGCGCGAGCGCTGCTCGACGCTGCGGACATCGACGTCCGGATCGTCCGCAACGCGGTGAATTCTGGATCGGTCTTCACGCAGTGGCGCAAGGGCGTCGAGCTGGCGACCGGCGATCACGTCTGGATCGCCGAGGCCGACGACGACTGCGAGCCGAAGTTCCTCGAGACGGCGCTTCGCGGGTTCGTGACACCGGGCGTCGTGATGAGCTACTGCGAGAGCCGCATGATCGATGCCGAGGGAAACGTGACGACCAGCGACTATCACGACTACGTGTCGCGTATCGATCCTCGCCATTGGCTCAGCCACTTCGTCGCGGACGGACTGGAGGAGATCCGGCGGTCGTTCGCCGTGCTGAACCCGGTGCCGAACGTCAGCGCGGTCGTCTTCGAGCGTGAACGACTGAGCGCTGCGCTCGCCGCCTGCACCCAGGATCTGCAGGGCTTCCGGGTCGCGGGCGACTGGCGCCTGTACGTCGAAGTGCTTGCGAACGGTGATGTCGCGTACGATCCGCGCCCGCTGAACCGCCACCGCCGTCACGACCGCGGCGTCACCCTGGGCGGCCGGCGCGATGCACTGATCGATGAGATCGGCCGCATGCAGCGCTTCGTGGCCGAGCGCTTCGGCAGCTCCGCGCAGACTGCGGCGACCGCGACGGCCTACCTCGACGAGCTTCGCGGCCTGCCGGGCGCACCACTGGATACACGAGGATCGAAATGAAGATCACAGTGCTGGGCGGTGGCGGCTTCATCGGCTCGTCGATCGTCGATCGGCTCCTGCGCGACGGCCACGAGATCCGGGTGTTCGAGCGACCGCGGATCGAACCGTACCGGACCTTCCGCGCGGACGAGCGGGTCGAGTGGATCAATGGCGACCTGATGAGCCGGCACGACATCGGCGAGGCGCTGCGAGGCGTCGAGGCGGTGCTCCACCTCGTATCGACCACTTTGCCCAAGAGCTCGAACGACGACCCGCTGTACGACGCCCAGAGCAACATTCTGGCGACGCTGGAGCTGCTGAACTCGATGGTCGAGGAGCGGGTGCGCAGGATCGTCTTCATTTCCTCCGGCGGCACGGTCTATGGTCCTCCGCAGTACCTGCCCATCGACGAGAAGCACCCGACCGAGCCGCTCGTGTCGTACGGCGTGACCAAGCTCGCGATCGAGAAGTACCTGGTGATGTACCGACACCTTCATGGCATCGAGCCGGTGATACTGAGGGTCGCCAATCCGTATGGGGAGCGGCAGCGCGTCGAGACCGCGCAGGGTGCGGTCGCGGTGTTCCTCGACCGTGCGCTGCGCGATCAGCCCATCGAGATCTGGGGGGACGGCACCGTCTCGCGCGACTATCTGCACGTGTCGGACGTCGCCGAGGCTTTTGCACTGGCGCTCGTCTACAGCGGACCGCATACGGTGTTCAACGTGTCGAGCGGCCGCGGCACGTCCCTCCTCGAACTGCTGCGGATCATCGAGCAGGTCAAGGGCAAGCCGCTCGCCGTGACGTTCAAGCCGGCCCGCCCGTTCGACGTTCCGGTCAGCGTGCTCGACCCGCGGCTCGCACTGGCCGAGCTCGGATGGAAGACGAAGATCGATCTGGATCAGGGCATCGCCCGAACGGCGGCCTGGATGCGCGAACTCGTCCGGTGACGCCTGCCCCGTGGCCGTCTGCTGCGCGATCGTGCGCGGCACGACACGCGCGCGACGCTGCCGGCGGTCGCGCCTAGCGAGCCCGACCTCGCGAGCGCGCGTCGGCCATGAGCCCGAGGCCGGTATCCAGCGTCAGCGGTGGCGCCCAGTCGACGGCGGCCCGGAGGCCGGAGATGTCGACCTGCAACGAGCCGCCCAGCCGTTGCCACCACGCCTCGCCCGCGATCCGGCCCGCGGCGCGCAGCACCGGCACAGGAACGCGGAGGAGCCTCGCACGGGTGCCGAGCGCACGGCCGACGCGGCGGACGAGTTCCGGTGTCGACACGTCCTCGCCGTCGGAGACGACGAAGGTCCGCCCACGCGCGTCCGGGTGATGCGCCACCGCGAGCACGGCGTCGGCGAAGTTGTGGACGCCAAGCAGACTGCGTCGGTTGTCGATCGCACCGAACGGCAGCGGCACGCCCGAGTCGACCCAGCGCATCAGCCGCGCGACATTGCCCTTGACGCCCGGGCCGTACATCAGGACGGGACGAAGCACGGTGACACCGAGCGCCCCGCCCGCGGCGATCGAGGCGAGTGCGAGTTCGGCCTCTAGCTTCGAGCGACCGTACGCGTCGTGCGCCCGCGGTTCGGAGCGATCGTCGAACGGGCGACCGGGAACGGTCGTGTCTCCGAGTACCTTTACCGAACTCGCGAACACCAGTCGCCGCACGCCGGCCCGCGCGGCCGCCCGGGCGAGCCGCTCCGTTGCGTCCACGTTTACGCGCCGGAAGTCGCCGGCCGGATCGGCGCTGGTATCGCGCATCACGTGGACACGCGCCGCGAGGTGCACGACCACATCGACGCCCTCGAGCGCGGCCGACCAATCGGCGGACGCGATGTCGTCGATCACATGCGTCTCGACGCCGGCGGGCCAACTCACCCTGCGGCTCCGTACGACCGCACGCACGTGAAAGCGGCGGCGATGCGCCAGATCGACCAGCGCCTGTCCGGCGAACCCGGCGGCGCCGGTCACGAGGAGCGTCGGGCGCCCGAGGCGTCCAGATTCCCCCTCCGTCACCACCACCTCCAGCCGTGTATCGAGAAGAAGCGCCACGCGCCGCGCGCGAACAGTCGGCGGTGCAACCAGCCCTTGCGCGCGGCGGCCCCGCCGTGGTGGACCAACCGCAGGTCGCGCAGCCAGAAGAGCCGGGCCACCCGCGCCATCCGCAACGAGAGGTCGAAGTCCTCGAAGTACAGGAAGTAGCCAGGGTCGAAGCCTCCGATACGACGCAAGGGCTCGGTGCGGCACAACATGAACGATCCGCTGATCAGCGCACCCGTCACGTCGGTGACACCTCCCGGATCCGGCGAGACATCGTACGCGCGGCGCAGGCCCGCTCCGATCTTCAGACCGAAGGCGCGGATCGCCAGCACAGCGACGCTCGGATAGGTCTTGACCAGGGGCTGCACCCGCCCGGCGCCGTCGACGGTCGTCGCAGCCACGATCCCCGCTTCGGGATGCACGGCTAGGAACGCCAGGCCGATGCGCAGCGCATCCGGCTCGAGTTCGGCGTCGGGATTCAGCACGAGATGGTAAGGCGCCCGCGTCCGCTCGATCGCCAGGTTGTTGCCGCGGCCGTAGCCGAGATTGCCTTGACCCGAAAGCAGCGACACGGTGCACGGGGCGGCGCCCGGCGTGCAGGCCTCGAGATGTCGGGCGACGGCGTCGGCCTCGTGTGCCGGGCCGTTGTCGATCACGAAGACCTCCACGTCGGACAGCGCAGCCTCGCGGACGGCCGCACCGAGCCGCTCGAGGCAGACCCGCAACAGACGCGGGTCGGAACGGTAGACGACGACGCCGACGCTGAGTTCGGCCGAAGGCACGCCGGCCGTCACCACGAGGGCCGATCGGTCGAACGGGCCGCGGGTGATCGGCTCGGACTCGACGGGATGCGGCAGCGGAGGAGCACGGATCGGGCGGAAGGATGGGGCACGAGGCGGTCGGCGGACATCGGGCGCGGATGCAGTCTAGCGCGCCGCACCCGCAGCGTCAGCGAGGCAGGCGCAAGATCCGCCACGAGGCCAGGGCGAGCGGCCATTCACCGCGCAAGCGCAGCACGGCGCAGCACCAGGCGAGCGCACCGAGCGCCAGCCCGGTGGCGCACCCCCAAGGCGACGTCGCCCAGACGATGCCGGCGAAGGCCGCGAACACCAGGCCTCCGACGGCCACCGCCGCAATATCGCCGTTCAGCGGACCGGAATGGCGCACTGCCGGGCGGGTCATCCACCTCAGCGCAGCGAAGTCGATCGTCACGCGAAGCGTCCATGCGAAGGCGGTGCCGGTCACGCCCCACCAGCCGGTCATCAGCCAGGCGATCAGCACGAAGGGCGGCAGCTCGACGAGTTGTAGCAACGCCGTCTTGCGGGCGCCGTCGCGCGCCTGCAGCGCCGCGTACGGTACCTGGGCGAGCGCGTTGACGAGGACTCCCCCGCACAGTATCGCCATCGCGGCGGCGCCCTGCTGCGCGAACTGCGAGCCCACCCAGCGGTCGAGCACCCACGGGGCGAACGCCGCCAGCAAAAGGGTGATCGGAAGCATCAGCAGGAACAGCACACCGATCGACACCCGTTCGAGACGCCATCCGGCCGTCGGCTCGGCGCTGCTGCCGTGAAGCTGCGAGAACCGGGGGAACAGCACGCCGGTGAGCGCCGCCGGCACGATCAGCAGCCGCGAGACGATCTCCTGGGGTGTGACGTACCAGGCGATGGCAGTGGTCGACAGGGCGGCCCCGATGATGAAGCGGTCCACATAGGTGAGCAGCGGCGAGAGGACGTTGGTGAGCGACATCCACCCGCCGGTGCGCAGCAGGTCGGCGAGCCGGACGCGCTCGGCGAACCTCGGCGACAGCGCGC
>JBIIPQ010000149.1:0-9755 GCA_044342535.1 Burkholderiaceae bacterium | reverse complement strand
AAGCGGTCGTGGCCCGCCTCGACCGGCGTGTGCGTGGTGAACACGCAGGCCTCGCGCACCGGCGACAGCCGGTAGCGCATCGCGTCCGGCGACAGCGGGTCGGGTGCGCGCGGATGGCGGCGCATCAGGTCGAGCGCGAGCAGCGCCGCGTGGCCCTCGTTCATGTGGTGGATCCGCACGTCGAAGCCGAGCGCCTGCAGCACGCGCAGCCCACCGATGCCGAGCACCGCCTCCTGCTTGAGACGGTACGCCGCCCCGGGGCCGTAGAGCCGGTCGGTGAGCCCCCGGTCCTCGGGCGCGTTCTCCTCGAGGTGGGTGTCGAGCAGCAGCACCGGCACGCGCTCGCCGATCGGGCTGCGGATCACGTGCAGCCAGGGCCGCACCCAGACCTCGCGGCCCTCCAGGATCAGCGCGACCTTGGCGCGCAGCGGCGTGGCCCAGTCCACGGGCTCCCAGGGATCGGGGTGCTCGAGCTGGCCGCCGTCGGCGTCGATCTCCTGACGCAGGTAGCCCTGGCGGCTGAGCAGCGTGACGAACACCATCGGCAGGCCGAGGTCGGCGCTCGAGCGCGCGGTGTCGCCGGCCAGCACGCCCAGCCCGCCGCTGTAGGTGTGCACCTCCGGGCGCAGCGCGATCTCCATCGTGAAGTAGGCGATCCGGGTGCGCGCGAGGAACGGGCCGATCGTCTGGGCGGCGGGCGGGTCGGCGACGGGATCGTGGTAGAGCCGGTGCATCGGGTGGGGCGCAGGGCGTGTCCCTGCGGTGGGGTCGGCCTCGGGGGGGCGATACCGTGTTCGGGGTAGGATCGAACGCGCAGCAGAGTCGGCCACGCGGGTGGCCGGCGGCACACGTCCCGACCCACGATAGCAGAGGAGCCTCTCTTGGACGATTCGATTCGCGACGCTCGGGCGGCGGACGCCCCCTCGCCTGAACTCGATTCCCTGGTGCCGCCCACCCGGCTCGATCGCCGGGGCTTCATCGCAGGCTCCGCCGCGGCGGGGTTCGCCGCATCGGTCGCGCCGACCGGCTCGCTGCTCGCCCAGACGATCACCACGCCGTCGACCGGCCTTCGGACCGGCGACGTGCTGATCCGCACCGCCGACGGCCGCTCGATGCCCGGCTACTTCGCCGCGCCGGCGGGCGCCTCGGGGGCACCCACCATCCTGGTCGTCCAGGAGATCTTCGGCGTCCACGAGCACATCAAGGACGTCTGCCGCCGCTTCGCGGCCGCCGGCTGGCATGCGGTCGCGCCCGAGCTGTACTTCCGCTTCGGCGACCCGCAGGCCTACCCGACCGTCGCCCAGATCACCGGCGAACTGGTGCCCAAGGTCACCGACGCCCAGGTGATGTCCGACCTCGACGCGACCGTCGCGTTCGCGCACACCAACGGCGGCGACAAGGACCGGCTCGGCATCACCGGCTTCTGCTGGGGCGGGCGCATCGTGTGGCTCTACAGCGCGTACAACCCGTCGGTCAAGGCGGGCGTGGCCTGGTACGGCCGGCTGACCGGCGCGACCAGCCCGGCCACCCCGCTGCATCCGTACGACGTCGCAGTGACGCTGAAGGGCCCGGTGCTCGGTCTGTACGGCGGTGCCGACGCCGGCATCCCGACGAGCACCGTCGACGAGATGAAGACCCGGCTCACCGCGGGCAGCGTGGCCGCCAAGGCGTCCGAGTTCGTCGTCTACCCGGAGACGCCGCACGCGTTCCACGCCGACTACCGCCCGTCCTACCGCAAGCCCGCGGCCGATGACGGCTGGAAGCGCGCGACCGCCTGGTTCCGCAAGCACGGGGTGGCCTGAGCGTGCCCGAGGGCCCGCCGCGTGGGGTGACGGCCGATGTGGCCGGCCCGGACTTCGTCGAGCGCTGCCGCGGCGCGACCGCGCTGCTCGACACCGGCCACCCGGCACTGCGGGCCTTCGTCGACGCGGCCGTGGGCAGTGCCGAGGCGCCGCGCGAGCGCGCGGTGCGGCTCTTCTACGCGGTCCGGGACCGGGTCCGCTACGACCCGTTCTCCTGCAGCCGCGATCGGGCCGACTACCGGGCCAGCAGCGTGGCCGCCAGCCCGCGGAGCTGGTGCGTGCCAAAGGCCGGGCTGCGGGCCGCGGCCGCGCGCGCGGCCGGCATTCCGGCGGCGGTCGGCCTGGCCGACGTCACCAACCACCTGAACACCGAGAAGCTGCGCCGGCTGCTCGGCGGCACCGACGTCTTCCACGATCACGGGTACGCCGCGCTGTGGCTGGATGGCCGCTGGGTGAAGGCCGCAGCCGTCTTCAACCTCGAGCTGTGCGAGCGCTTCGGCGTGCGTCCGACCGAGTTCGACGGCGAGCACGACGCGCTGCTGCAGGAGCACGACGCGGCGGCGCGACGCCACATGCAGTACCTGCGCGACGACGGGCTCTACGACGACCTGCCGTTCGACACCGTGATGGCCGACTTCGCGCGCTGGTATCCGCCCGAGGTGTTCGATGCCGGCGCGAAGGCGGCGGGACCGCGCTTCGAGGACGACCGCCCCGCCTGAGCGGGACGCAGGGACGCGCCCCCGCGGGTCTTCAGCGGTCCAGCGAGGTGTACACCGCGTTGCGCAGCAGCGGCCGGTACTGACCACTCTGGGCCGGACCCTGCATCATCCACACTGCCACCAGCCGCTCGCGCGGATCGACCCAGAACGCGGTGCCGGCGTAGCCACCCCAGTTGTACTCGCCGGCGCTGCCGTAGTTCGTCGATTCGCCGTTCGCCGTGCGCACCGCGAAGCCCAGGCCGAAGCCGTAGCCCGGGCCGGGCAGGTAGGTCGGCCCGCGCAGGGTGCCGAGGTGATCGGACGCCATGAACTCCATCGTCTTGCGCGAGACGATCCGCACGCCGTCGAGCTCGCCGCCGTTGAGCAGCATCTGCGTGAAGCGCAGATAGTCGTCGGCGGTCGACACCATGCCGCCGCCGCCGGACAGCAGCGTGGGCGGCCTGCGCACGTCGAGCAGCTCGACCTTCGCCTTGGAGTCCGGATCGGCCGCGAAGGCCTCGGCGAGCCGCGACTGCTTCTCCGGCGGCACCCAGAACGCGGTGTCGGTCATCTTCAGCGGCCCGAGGATGCGCTGCGACAGGAAGGCGTCGAGCTTCATGCCCGAGGCCCGCTCGACGACCAGGCCGAGCACGTCGGTCGAGATGCTGTACTCCCAGGTGCTGCCCGGCGCGAACGACAGCGGCAGCGTGCCCAGGCGGCGCGCCAGCTCCGTCAGGTCGAAGGGCAGCTGCTCGGAGCCCGGGACCACCTTGGCCTTGACGTATTCGTCCTTGACGGCCGAACGGCCGAAGACGCCGTAGGTCAGCCCCGAGGTGTGTCGCAGCAGATCCTGCACCGTCATCTCGCGCGGTGCGGCCAGGCGTTCGGCGATCGTCGGCTTGCCATCGGCACCGGGTTTCTCGACCGCGACCTGCATGCCCTTCATCTCGGGAATCCAGCGCGACACCGGGTCACCGAGCCGCAGGCGGCCGTCCTCGACGAGCTGCATCGTCGCGATCGAGACGATCGGCTTCGTCATCGAGTAGATGCGGAAGATGGTGTCGCGTGCCATCGGCTTGCCGGTGGCGGGGTCCTGCATGCCGACCGCGTTCGTGTACTGCAGTCGGCCGTCGCGGGCGACCAGCAGCACGGCGCCGGGCAGCCGGCCGCTCTTCGAGTCGGCCTCGACCCGCTTCATGAACGCATCGAGATGGGCGCTCGAGACGGAGCGGGCCGGTGCTTGCCCGTCGGGCATCGACGCGCAGGCGCCGGCGAGCAGCGCCGCCGACAGCGCGGCGAGGGCGATTCGCCGCGAAGGCCGTGGCGAGGAGGGGGCGACGCGCTGGCGCGTCGGTGAAGTGGGGAACATCGGGATCCGTCTCCTGGTTTCGGTGTCGCGCCGCCGTGCCCGACGCGCACCCCGGCGACGGACGGGGCGCGGCTGCGGGGTCGCCGGCTGCGTCACCAGTCTATGCCTGCCGCGGGTGCCCGCGGTGCGCGCGGCGTCCGCGATCCGGAACGGCCGTGTCCGGGCATGCGGCTTGCAGGACGCGTCGGCAGGACGCCTCGGCGGGGGGATCGGCCGCCGAGCCCGGCCGCCGGCCCCGGCCCCGGCCGCTTTCCGCCCGGAGACAGGCATGCCCGTCCGAAGACCTCGGCACCCTGCAGCGCGCCCCGCGCTCGCGGCCACGATGCTGGTCGCCGGGCTCGCCGGCTGCGCCGGCTGCGTGGGCCTCATCGACCAGTTGCCGTCGCGGCCGGTGCCCGGCAAGGTCCAGACAGCGCCCGCGGTCATCGGTGCGCGCGGCCCGCTGTCTGCGCGCGACGCACGAGGCGTCGTTGCCGCGCTGCAGGCGCAGGGCCATACCGAGCTGGTCGCACGCTGGCTCGCCGCCATGCAGTCGACACAGGCCGCGCCCCTGGTCGTCGGCAACGCGACGCGGCTCCTGGTCGACGGCCCCGAGACGCATCGCGCGATGTTCGAGGCGGTTGCCGGCGCGCGCCGCCACGTCCACCTCGAGACCTACATCCTCGATGACGACGCCACCGGCCGCCGGCTCGCCGAGCTGCTGCTCGAACGCCGGCGCCAGGGCGTGCGGGTCAGCGTGCTGTACGACGCCATCGGCACGCTGGGTACGCCCGAGGCCTACTTCGACCGGCTGCGCGAGGGCGGCGTCGAGGTCTGCCCGTTCAACCCCGTCAATCCGCGCGCCGGCCGGCCGGTCGCGCTCAATCACCGCGATCATCGCAAGATCCTCGTGGTGGACGGGGGCGTGGCCTACGCCGGCGGCGTCAACATCAGCGACGTCTACTCGAGCGGCTCGGCCTCGGCGCGCCGGCGCACGGACCGCGGCAGCGGATGGCGTGACACGCACATCGAGATCCGCGGCCCGGCGGTCGCCGCGCTGCAGACGCTGTTCGTCGACAGCTGGGCGCGGCAGGACTGTCCGGGACGGCCCGACGAGGCCGCCGCGGCCGTGCCGCCGCCGTCGGCCCAGGGCGACCGGGTGCTGCGCGTGGTGGCGAGCACGCCGGCCGATGCCCGCAACGCGATCCGCGACGAGCTGCTGGTCGCGATGGCCGCGTCCGAGCGCAGCATCCACGTGACGATGGCCTATTTCGTGCCCGATCCCGAGACCCTCGAGACGCTGGAGGCGGCGGCGCGGCGTGGCGTCGACGTCACGCTCGTGCTGGCCGGGATCTCTGATTTCTGGGCGGTTCATGCCGCCGGGCGCGCGCACTACGAGCGACTGCTGGCCGCCGGCGTGCGGATCCGCGAGCGGCGCGACGCACTGCTGCACGCGAAGACCGCGGTCGTCGACGGCGTGTGGTCGACGGTCGGCTCGGCGAACATGGACTGGCGCAGCTTCCTGCACAACGACGAGGTGAACGTCGTTGTCGTCGGCGAGGGCTTCGCGGGCGAGATGGAGCGGCTGTTCGCCGACGACGTCGCGCAGTCGGAGCCGGTCGAGGCCGCCACCTGGAGGCGACGCGGGATCGCGCAGCGCGCCCGGGAAGCGGCTGCCAGGATGCTCGAGTACTGGCTCTAGGGCCTGCCCGGACGGAGCCCGGGGCGAGCCCGCGTATACTCTGCAACTCGTTTGCATCTGGCTCCCCGGGGACCGCCCTGACCCTCGCCTCGATCATCGCCGCGACGCTGCTGTCGGGGCTCGCCTCCGTGCTGTTCGCCGCCTGGCTCTCCTTCGGGGCGCTGTCCTCGCTGGTGCCCCGGATGGTGAGCCTGTCGGCCGGCATCCTGCTGGGCACCGCGATCCTGCACCTGCTGCCCGAGGCCTTCGAGTCGCAGGCGGACCTGCACGCGCTGAGCTGGACGCTGCTGGCCGGCCTCGTGGGCTTTTTCCTGCTCGAGAAGTCGGCGGTGCTGCGTCACAGTCACCATCACGAAGGCGACGGTCATGGCCATCACCACGGCCATGACCACGACGAGGCCGGCCCGGGCGGGCTGCTGATCCTGGTCGGCGACTCGATCCACAACCTCGCCGACGGCTTCCTGATCGCCGCGGCGTTCCTCGTCGACGAGCGCCTGGGCTGGCTGACCGCCGCCGCGATCGCCGCCCACGAGATCCCCCAGGAGATCGGCGACTTCATCGTGCTGCTGAACGCCGGCTACACGCGCCGCCGCGCGCTCGCCTACAACGCGCTGTCCGGCCTCGCCTCGGTGATCGGCGGCGTGATCGGCTGGGCGTCGCTGCAGACCTCGCGCGACGTGCTGCCCTTCGTGCTGGTGCTGGCTGCCAGCAGCTTCATCTACATCGCGCTCGCCGACCTCGTGCCCGACATGCAGCGCCAGCGCCGCCGCGGCGAGTCGGCCCTCCAGGTCCTCATGCTGTTCGCCGGCATCGCCGCGATCGCCGGCGTGACCTCCCTCGTGCACGCGCACTGACGCGCACCGTGGCGCACGCTCGGCCGGGCTGGGGTGCGACGCTGGCCGCCGTGCTGACGGCGGCGATCGTGGTGTCGCTCAACGTCGGCAAGCTGCCGCCCGCGCTGCCCGCGCTGCGCGCGGAGTTCGGGCTCGACCTGGTCGCCGCCAGCTTGCTGGTGTCCTTCTTCCAGCTCGCGGGGATGCTGCTCGGTCTGTTCGGCGGCATGCTCGCCGACCGGTTCGGGCCGCGCCGGGTGATGCGTGCGGGCCTCGTGGCCGCGGCCGCAGGCTCGATGCTCGGCGCGCTCGCGCCCTCGATGACGGTGCTGCTCGCGAGCCGGGCCGTCGAGAGCGCCGGCTTCATCCTGGCGGTGCTGCCCGGCCCGGCGCTGCTCGCGCGCGGCGTGCCGCCGGCGCGGCTGCGCGGCGTGATGGGGGCCTGGAGCGCGTACATGCCGGTCGGCATGGCGCTCGCGCTGGCGCTGTCGCCGCTGGCCTACGAGGCGGTCGGCTGGCGCGCGGTGTGGTGGGCCGTCGCGCTCGCCTCGCTCGCGATGGCGGTGCTGCTCGGGCGCGTCGTGGCCCCTGATCCGGCGGGCCGCGCGCCGCACGGCGCGCTGTCGCTGGTGCGGGACACGCTGCGCTCGCCGCGCCCCTGGGTGCTGGCGGTGGCCTTCGGCTGCTACGCGTCGCAGTGGATGGGCGTCTTCAGCTTCCTGCCCACCCTGTACACCGAGGCGGCGGTGCCGCTCGCGCTCGCCGGCACGCTCACCGCGATCGGCGTGGCGGTCAACGTGATCGGCAACCTGTCGTCCGGGGTGCTGCTGCAGCGCGGGGTGCCGCGCCCTGTGTTGATCGCCGTGGCTGCAGTGTCGATGATCGTCGGCGCGTGGCTGTGCTTCGGCTCGGACGCGCCGTTCGCGGTCCGCTATGCGGGCGTGCTGCTGTTCTCCGCGGTCGGCGGGCTGATCCCGGGGACGCTGTTCGCGAGCACGCCGGCCTATGCGCCGCACCCGCGCGCGGTCGCCACCACCACCGGCCTGATGCAGCAGGGCTCCACCCTCGGGCAGTTCCTGTCGCCGCCGCTGATCGCCGCCGTGCATGCGGCGAGCGGCGGCTGGCAGCACACCTGGTGGGCGACCGGTGCGCTGGCGCTCGGCGACCTGGCCA
Source organism: Burkholderiaceae bacterium (assembly GCA_044342535.1). Taxonomy (GTDB): domain Bacteria; phylum Pseudomonadota; class Gammaproteobacteria; order Burkholderiales; family Burkholderiaceae_E; genus UBA4615. The sequence continues at coordinate 2,199 of JBIIPQ010000149.1, read as the reverse complement.
TGGCCTGGCTGGTGCTGCGCTTCGATCGGGCCGACCGGCGCGCGCGCGAGGCGGCCCCGCGCGGCTGAATGCGCGTCAGGGCTCGGCGCCGGTCCTCACGGGCCGCGCCGGATCGGTGATCCACTCGCTCCACGAGCCGGCGTAGAGCGCTGCGCCGGGCAGTCCGGCATGGGTCATCGCGAGCAGGTTCATGCACGCCGAGACGCCCGAGCCGCAGCTGTTGACGACCGCCTGCGGCGCGCGCCCGCCGAGCAGCGCGTCGAACTCGGCGCGCAGCACCGGCGCCGGCTTGAAGCGGCCGTCCTCGCGCACGTTCAGCACCCACGGCCTGCTGAGCGAGCCCGGAATGTGCCCGGCGACCGGATCGATCGGCTCGACCTCGCCGCGATAGCGCTCGGGCGGGCGGGCGTCGAACACCCGGCGCGACGCATCGGCCGCGGCGCGGCCGGTCTCTTCGGCGTCGACCATCGTGGCCAGCGGCGCACGCAGCGCGAGGGTGCCTGGGGCCCGGGCCGGCGTCGCGTCGGTGGAGAGCGGGTAGCCGGCCTTTCGCCAGGCGCCGAGCCCGCCGTCGAGCACCGCGACCGCATCGTGGCCGATCCACTTCGCCATCCACCACAGCCGGCCGGCCATGCCGTTGCCGCCGTCGTGCACGACGAGCTGCATGCCGTCCGACAGGCCCGCCGCGGCGAGCCGCTCGCGCACCTGCTCGCGCGAGGGCATCGGGTGACGGCCCGTGCGCGGGCCCTTGGGCAGCGCCAGGTCGCGGTCCATGCTGGCGAAGATCGCGCCGGGGATGTGCCCCTCGTCATGCTGGCGTCGGCCGGCGGCCGGATCGGTGAGGTCGTGGCGGCAGTCGACGACCAGGCAGCGGTCGAGGTGCTCGGCCAGTTCGTCGGCGCTGATCAGCGTGGTCCAGGTCATCGCGGCGGCTTCGGAAGGTGGGGGCAGGGACGTCATTCTGCCCTGATGCCGGTCTCGTTCACCAACCGGGCCCACTTCCCGGTGTCGGCGCGGCTCGATGCACCGGCCCGAACCCGTAGAGCTCGGCCCGATTGTCGACGAGGGTGCGCAGGCGGTCGGACTCGCGCGGCGCCCATTCGAGCAGCACGTCGAGCAGGTCGGCGTCGTCGGGCAGGGCGTCGGGGCGGGCCGACGGATGCGGCCAGTTCGAGGCCCGGCGCATGCGCTCGGGGGCTTCGCGGACCAGCGCGGCGGCGAGCGCGGCCATCAGCGCGCGCTACTCGACGGGCCGCGCGTCCCCGGGCGGGGGCGGGCTCATCCGACCCGATCCACGCGCCAGCGCGCGATCGCGTCGACGTCGATCTCCACGCCCAGCCCCGGTCCGTCGGGGATGCGCACCACGCCGTGCTCGTGCTCGAGCGGCGCGGCGAGCACCGCCTGCCGGAACGGATGCTCGCTGCGGTCGAACTCGAGCACCGGCTCGGTCGGGTCGTGCCGCGGCGGCGAGGGCGGCAGCACCGCGTGCAGCTGCAGCGCGGCCGCCAGACCGATGCCCGTGCCCCAGACGTGCGGCACGAGGCGCACGCCGAAGGCGGTGGCCATGTCGGCGATCTTCTTCGCCTCGGAGAGCCCGCCGCAGGCGCAGATGTCGGGCTGCACGATGTCCATCGCGCGCCGCGTCAGCACCTCGCGAAAGCCCCAGCGGGTGAACTCGGTCTCGCCGCCCGCCACCGGGATCGGCTGGCCGCGGCGCACCTCGACGTAGCTGTCGAGGTCGTCGGGCACCACCGGCTCCTCGAACCAGCCGATGTCCTGGTCGGCCACCGCGCGGCCGAGCCGGATCGCGTCGATCGCGTCGTAGCCGTGGTTCGCGTCGAGCATGAGGCCCACGCGCGGCCCGACCGCCTCGCGCACCGCGCGGATCAGCGCGACGTCCTGGTCCACGCCGAAGCCGATCTTGAGCTTGGCCGCCCGGAAGCCCTCGGCCGCGTAGCCCGCGACCTCGTCGACCAGGTACTGCAGCGTCTCGAGCGTCAGCGCGTCCGGATCGCCGCCGCCGAAGCGGGCCGCGGTGCGGCGCGCCTCGAGCGTGCGCCAGCCGTCGCCGCGCCGGTAGGTGCCGGTGGCGTAGGCCGCGACCCGGTCGCGGAAGCGCCCGCCCATCAGCCGCCACACCGGCTCGCCCCAGTGGCGCCCGCGCAGGTCCCAGAGCGCCACGTCCACCCCCGACAGCGC
>JBIIPQ010000148.1:0-9772 GCA_044342535.1 Burkholderiaceae bacterium | reverse complement strand
GCCACCCCGTGGCTGTGGGCGACGGTGGGGCTCTCGGTGGTGCTCCAGGTCGCGGTCGTGCATCTCGAATTCCTCAACCAGGCCTTCGGCACGGCGCCGCTGTCGCCCGCGCAATGGGGCGTGTGTGTCGCGATGGCCAGCGGTGTGCTGTGGTTCGGCGAGCCGAGGAAGTGGGTCCTCCGGACCTACGCCCGGCGTCCTGCGAGGCTCGGGTCGTCGCGTGCCGTCGGGCCGGCCCGCTGAAGGGCCGCCGTCCGGGGTGTCGAGGGCCGCGTGCGCTGTCGAACAGACAGGGCAGCCGACCGTCCCCGAGACTCGCCTGATCAGACATCCGCCACCCGCGTACGGGCGGCGCCACACCCCAGGAACCAAGTCATGAAGAAGAACCGCTCCCGCCTCGCCGTCGCGGCGCTCGCCGCCGTCGGCGCGCTGTGCAGTGCAGGACCCGTCGCGGCACAGGGCGCGGCACCGATCGCCGGCGCCACCACCACGGTGGAGGCCAGCATCACCGAGTCGACGCGGCTGGCCATGGGCTGGAGCGTCAAGAAGACGTTGCTGGGCAAGACCGTCTACAACGACGCCGGGCAGAAGGTGGGGAAGGTGGACGACCTGATCGTCTCGCCCGACCGGTCCGTGTCCTACGTGATCGTCGGCGCCGGCGGCTTCGTCGGCATCGGCCGGCATGACGTGGCGATACCGATCTCGGGGATCGAGGACAAGGCGGGCAGGCTGGTGATGGCCGGCGCGACCCCGGACACGATCAAGGCCATGCCCGAGTTCTCCTACGCGCCCGACACGGCACGTCGCGACGCCTTCGTGGCGGCGGCGGACAAGGACATCACCCGGGGCAGGGCGGCGGTCGCCGGTCTCGAGCGCAAGGCCGGCGCCGCCGGCACCGATGCCAAGACGCGGATCGACGCCGACATCGGCGCGCTGCAGGCCGACGTGAATGCGGCCGAAGGCAAGCTGAGCGAGATGAAGCAGGCCGCATCGGTGCGCTGGAAGGAGTTCGAGGCCGATGTCAGCGCGGCGACCGCTCGCCTGCGCAAGTCGACCGAGAAGGCCCGCGGTTGAGCCTGCCGGTGCGCGCTCGCGTCGCCGATCCCCACACCTTCGAATCGGATCTCACATGAACAAGCTCCTGGTCGCCATCTTCGATACCGAAACCTCAGCAGATGCCGGGCTGAACGCCCTGCGTGCCCTGCACGCTTCGGGCGACGTCACGCTCTATGCCACCGGCGTGCTCGTGCGCGACGCCACGGGCGCAGTCAGCGTCAAGAAGTCCCTGGACACCGGTCCGACCGGCACCGTCACCGGTCTGGCCGTCGGCAGCCTGATCGGGCTGCTCGGCGGACCGGTGGGCGTGGCGATCGGTGCGGCCACCGGCACCATCGCCGGAGCCGTCCGGGACTTCTGGGTCGCCGGCGTGGGCCTCGACTTCGTCGAAGCCGCGCTGCACCACCTGCAGCCCGGCAAGGTGGCACTCGTGGCGGAGCTCGAGGAAGAGTGGGTCATCCCGGTCGATGTGGCGCTCGAGGCTGCAGGGGGCCAGGTCTTCAGGAGGACCCGTACCGAAGTGGCGGAGGCGCAGTTCGACCACGACATCGCAGCCTTCAAGGCCGAGATCAAGGAACTCGAATCCGAGGCGGCCCACGCCAGCGGCGCTGCCAAGGCCACGCTGCAGAGTCGGCTCGCGACGACTAAGGCGAGCCTGGAGGGGGCCGTTCACCGCGGCCAGGCGCGTCTCGATGCGCTCGAGCGCGAAGCCGAAGCCAAGGCCGAGTCCCTCGCGCGGCAGCTCGGGCAGGTGACGGGCGATGCCAAGGCGCGGATCGAGGACCGCATGAAGCGGGTCAAGCGGGCCTACCACTCGCGCGGCGCGAAGCTCTCGCAGGCCTGGCACCTGACCAAGGACGCGCTGACGGCCTGAAGGCGCCGTCGTCGGTGCAGCGGGGTGAGCCGCGGCCAGCCCCGGCAGCCGCCGCGGTCTGCCCGATCTGGTGCCGGCCAATCAAGCCCCGTCCGTCTGGCTCGACCGGAGTGCTGCGCGCACCGCAACCGCGGATCCGCCGCAGGCCCTAGGACACTGGCTCACAGGGTGCGCCCTAGAGAACGGCCTCGAACTCGACGCCGGCGTTGCAGGCGAGCGATCGGGCATCGGCCGTCCCGGGCGCCGGGCGATTGCACAAATGAAAAGACCGTTCCACATGGTGAGATGCTCGAGGTGCGCTGCACCATCGGCATTTTTCAGGGTGAAAGAAAGCGTTGCACATCGTGGGATGACGGGTTCAAGTCCATGATTGGATGAAGGAAATTCACCTGTTGCTTCCGTGACTTTGTGCCGTTGCCACGCAGCATCCGTCTGTAGAGTCTTATACAAGACTGCAGCGCTGCTCGGTCGGACTCGTTCACAACCTCGGGAGTACACACCATGTCGTCGCGCGAACTCGAAGCCCAGAAACTCCAGAAAGAATGGTCGGACAGCCCCCGGTGGCGCGGCATCAAGCGCGGCTACACCGCCGAGGACGTCGTCCGGCTGCGCGGCTCGCTGACGCCCGAGCACACCCTCGCCAAGCGCGGTGCCGAGAAGCTCTGGCGCCTGATCAACGACGAGCCGTTCGTCAACTCGCTGGGCGCGCTGACCGGCAATCAGGCGATGCAGCAGGTCAAGGCCGGCCTCAAGGCCATCTACCTGTCGGGCTGGCAGGTCGCTGGTGACGCCAACCTGGCCGGCGAGATGTACCCGGACCAGTCGCTGTACCCGATCAACTCGGTGCCGTCGGTGGTCAAGAAGATCAACAACGCGCTGACCCGCTGCGACCAGATCCAGTGGATGGAAGGCAAGAACCCGAACGACCCGGGCTACATCGACTACTTCGCCCCGATCGTGGCGGACGCGGAAGCCGGCTTCGGCGGCGTGCTGAACGCCTTCGAGCTGATGAAGTCGATGATCGAGGCCGGCGCCTCGGGCGTGCACTTCGAGGACCAGCTCGCGGCCGTCAAGAAGTGCGGCCACATGGGCGGCAAGGTGCTCGTGCCCTCGCGCGAGGCCGTCGCCAAGCTGGTCGCCGCGCGCCTGGCCTCCGACGTGATGGGTGTGCCCACCGTGCTGCTGGCCCGCACCGACGCGGAAGCCGCCGACCTGGTGACCTCCGACGTCGACGACACCGACAAGCCGTTCATCACCGGCGAGCGCACCGTCGAGGGCTTCTTCAAGACCCGCCCGGGCATCGACCAGGCGATCTCGCGCGGCCTGGCCTACGCGCCGTACGCGGACCTGATCTGGTGCGAGACCGGCAAGCCCGACCTCGAGTTCGCCCGCAAGTTCGCCGAGGCGATCCAGAAGCAGTTCCCGGGCAAGATGCTCGCGTACAACTGCTCGCCGTCGTTCAACTGGAAGCGCAACCTCGACGAGTCGACCATCGCCAAGTTCCAGCGCGAGCTGGGCGCAATGGGCTACAAGTTCCAGTTCATCACGCTGGCCGGCTTCCACAGCCTGAACTACTCGATGTTCAACCTGGCCTACGGTTACGCGCGCAACAACATGAGCGCGTTCGTCGAGCTGCAGGAAGCCGAGTTCGCGGCGGCCGAGCGAGGTTTCACCGCGGTCAAGCACCAGCGCGAGGTCGGCACCGGCTACTTCGACGCGGTGACCACCACGATCGAGCGCGAGTCGTCGACCGCGGCGCTCAAGGGCTCGACCGAGGACGAGCAGTTCTTCGACGGCAAGACCGCTGCGAAGAAGGCCGCCTGAGTCCGGCGATCGCTGACTGACGGGGCGTCTTCGCAGCACTGGAGCCGCCCTGCACGCGGGCCGCGCACCGGAGTGATCCGGTCCGCGGCCGGCGTGTCTTTCGGGTTCGAGAATCGGTCCGGATAGCACGCCTGCAGGCGCGCGGGATCGTCCACGCGGCCTAGATCCGGCAGCCGCGTGCTCGGCCGTTCGTCGAATGGCGCGGTGCGCGTGCGACATCGAAGATGGGACTCCATCCACCCTATCGGAGAGTCCCGCGATGAACCGCTCACACCACGCCATTCCGTCCTTCCGCGAGCGCGGGCAGGGCATGACCGAGTACCTGATCGTCGTCGCGCTGATCGCGGTCGCGGCCATCGGCACCTACACGCTCTTCGGCCAGACGCTGCGCCAGCAGACGGCGGGCCTCGCGCTCGAGGTGTCCGGCCAGGACAGCGGCAACGCGATCACCGGCGCGCAGGGCAATGCCACGGCGGCGCAGGGCGCCGCGGCCACCCGCAAGGGGCTGCAGAACTTCAACGCGGGCAACCACTGAGCCGCGTGTCGCGCCGCCGCCCGGGCCGCTGCCATGTCGATCGCCAGCCTCCACGCCGCGCGGGCTGCCGCGTCTCTCGGCACGCGACGCCGTCAGCGTGGCCAGGCGCTGGTCGTTGCGCTCGGGCTGCTGCTGGCCGGCGGCGCGATGCTGCATGCGATGTACAGCGCGGGCCGGGTGGCGGCGGCCAAGCAGCGGCTGGTCGACACGGCCGATGCCGCCGCCTGGAGCACCGCGCTCTGGCGGGCGCGGGTGCTCAATTACCACGCGTACTCGAACCGCGCGATCCTCGCCAACGAAGTCGCCATCGCGCAGGCGGTGACGCTGCTGTCGTGGTCGAAGTACTTCGAGCAGCTCGCCCGCAATGCGGCCACCGTCGGCACGGTGATCCCGCCCGCCCGCGTGGTGCTCGAGGGCGTCGCCGAGACCGCGACCCTGGCCCGCGAGGCCGCCGAGCTCGCCGCCACGCTGGAGATCGCCGCACGCGGCGCCGAGGGCGTCGGCTACCGCGCCATCCTGCAGGCGAGCCAGGAGATCCTGCAGCTGTCCACGCAGGGCTTCGGCGCGAGCATGGTGGCTGCCGAGGTGGCGCGCGCCAACGACCCGTCGTTCTTCGCCTGGGTGCTGCCGGATCCGTCGCGCGAGTGGCTCGAACTCACCCACCGGGCGGAGTCGGCGTCCGACCGGGGCCGCTTCGCGGACCTGGTGCGTGCGTCGCTCGATCCGTTCACCGCGGGGCCGCGCTCGGCGAATGTCGGGCTGCCGATCCCGTGCCTCGGCATCCCGGTGCTGCGCAAGCGGGGGGCCACGATGCTGTCGGCCGACCTCGAGCGCTGGGAGGCCGTGGACACGCTGTCGGTCCACGTGAACCGGCCGCGCGGGCTGCGCTGCCGCGACTCGGAGGTGCTGCCGCTCGGATGGGGCGCCGCCGAGGCCGGCACCGAGCTCGATGCGGTGACCGGCACCGAGCGGGGCGTCGCGGACAACCCGTCGGCGAACGCGCTCGCCGGGACCACGATGTCGAGCTTCCCGGTGTACTCGGGCATCGCGCGGGTACGCGAGCTCGACTACGAGCGGCTCGCCGACCGCCGCTTCCCGTCGCCGGTTCTGGCGGTGCTCGCCCGCCAGCCGGGCGAGGCGGTCGCGACCTCGATGGCGCGCGGACTGGCTGCCGGCCGCATGCTGCCGCCCGATGCCTTCGCCGGCGACGGCGCGCCGCACCTGTGGGCGCTGTCCGCGGCGCAGGTCTACTTCCGCCGGCCGGTCGACGCGCCCGAGCGCATCGAGTACGCGAGCCTCTTCAACCCGTACTGGCAGGCGCGTCTCGCGCCGCCCACCGCGGCCCACCGGGCCGTGGCACTCGGCTATGTGCGCTGAACCGCGCCGCGCCCGCGCGCACGGCCAGGCGCTCGTCGAGCTGCTGGTCGCGCTGATCGCGCTGCTGCCGCTGTTCTTCGGGATGGCGTGGCTCGCGAAGGTGCTCGACCTGCAGCAGGCGACGATCGCCGGGGCGCGGGCGCTCGCCTTCGAATGCACGGTGCGGCTCGACGCCTGCCGGGATGCGGACGGCCATCCGGAGCTCGCCGCCGAGACCCGGCGCCGATTCTTCGCCGCGCATCGCCTCGGGCTGCGCAGCGACGATGCGGCGCCAGGCGTACCCGGAGTGGCCGAGCGCAACGCGATGTGGGTCGACCGCGGCGGCCAGTCGCTGCTCGAGCGCTTCGAGGACGTGACGGTATCGGTCGGGCCTGCGCGCTTCGACAGTCCGCTCGCCTTCGCCGCGGGGCAAGGCGCGGCGGACCTGGTGTCTCGGCTCGGCGGGCCGGGCCGATTCGGCCTGCAGCTCGATGGCGGCTTCGTCGAAGCCCGGGTCGAGACGGTCGTCTCGCGCAGCGCGCCCGCCGACGGCTGGGTGTCTCGTCTGATGGCCATGCCGCTGTCGCTCGGCGCACGCCTGACCGTGCTGAGCGACGCCTGGAATGCTTCGGGGCCTTACGGCGAGGCCGCCGACAGCGTGGAGACGCGGGTGGCGGCCGGCGCCCGTCTGCCCGTCGCGGACCCCTTGATCGATGCCGGCTGGCTTGGTGTGCGCGGGCTGCTGGCGGTCGCCGATTTCCTGCAGGTCGAGCCTTCGGCCTCGAGCCTGCGCTGGCACGAGGTCGACGTCGACCTGGTGCCGCCGGACCGGCTGGGCGGGGGGGCCGCGCCCGCGGTGCCCGCCGAGCCCCTGCCCGATCGACCCTGACGCGAGGAGCGAACGATGGATGCCCTGCCTGCCGATGTCCGACAGGAACTGGTGATGGCCGCCGCGGCGATCGACGGCCATGCGGTGACCACGCACCGGTTCCGCTCGGCCGCACCCCCGGGGTCGCTCGCCGACACGCTGCGCGAGCGCTGGCGCGCGGAGGGGCGGGTGGTCGTCGAATCGCGCAGCGGCGACTGGACGGTGCTCTCGGTGCGAGGCGCCGATGGTGTGCGAACCCTCCAGCTGCGGCCGACCGCGGGCGGCACCGAGGGGCTTGTCTCGACCTGGCGCCGGGCGGCCTCCAACGAGGCGGTGGCCGCGACCGAAGACGCAGCGCCCGGGATGCCGTTCGCGCGCTGGCTGCCTGAAGACGCCCGCGTGATCAGGCAGGTCCGCCATCGGGACCCTGGGCGCGAGGCGGCGACGGTGGTGGCGCTGGTCGCGGGCGCGCCCGGCGACGCCGCGGCCCGACTGCGCCGCGAAGCGGCCGTCTCCGGGTTCGTCGCCGATCCCGCGCTCGCCGGCCCGGCCGGCCGAGCCGCCTGGTACCGCGGCGGCCCGCAGGCAGGCGGCGAGGCGCTGGCCTTCCGGCGCGGCGGCGAGGAGGTGGTGGCGACGGTCGCGATACACGAACGCGGCACCGCGCTCGTCCTGCACTGGGGCGCATCGCGATGAGCCCGGCGCGCGCCCGTCTCGGCGGCCAGGCCGCCGTCGACTACCTGCTGGTGCTCGCGCTGGTCGCCCTGGCGCTGAGCCTCGGTGCCGACAGCCCGGTGCAGCGCCTCGTCGAGGCGATCGCCGATCACTACCGCCGCTTCACCTGGTCCATCTCGCTGCCATGATCCCTCGTCTGTCGGACATCGCCCGGCGCGCTCGGGAGGCCCTGAAGGCGCGCCGCATCGCGCTCCTGGCCCTGGGCGCGGTCGCCTTCGGCGCCTTCGCCGTCGTCGGGGCGCGCCACTACATCGCCGATCGCCTCGCGCTCGAGAAGGCGAGACTGCAGCCCCGCCACGAGATGCTCGAGGTCGTGGTCGCCCGGCGTGACCTGCGCCGGGGCGAGCCCGTCGGACCGGAGACGATGGCGGTGCGTTCGATGCCTCGCGAGTTCACGCCCGGCGGCGCGGTGGTGCCGGCGCGCTTCGATGTCCTGGTCGGCGCCCGCCTGCTGGTGCCGATGCGCGCCGGCGAGCCCTTGCTGCCCGCGTCGGTGGCCAGTGCCGACACCGCCTCGATCTCCAGCCGGGTTCGCCCGGGCATCCGTGCGATGACGATCTCGGTCGACGAGGTGAACTCGCTGTCCGGAATGCTGCAGCCCGGCGACCGGATCGACCTGCTGCTGTCGGTGCGTCCGGCCGCCGCGGGCGGGATGCCGCAGCCGGAAGTCACCCGCACGGTGATGCAGGGCATCGTCGTGCTCGCCACCGGGCGGCAGTCACGCGCAGGCGGGAGCGACGACGCGCTGCCGGGCCGCCCGTTCACCGCGATCACCGTCGAGGTCGACCCCGCGCAGGCGCAGAAGCTCGTCGTCGCCCAGCGCAGCGGCAAGCTGACCGCGGTGCTGCGCAATCCCGACGACCTGGGCACGGTGGGCGAGACGCGCCTGGACGTGAACACGCTGCTCGGTCTGCCCCCGCCACCGGTCCCGCAGGCATCGCCCGCGCCGCGGGCGCAGGCGCCCGGGGTCGAGGTGATCGTCGGCGGCCGCGGGCAGGCGCCGGCGCAGTCGGGGGCGGGCGGGTCCGGGTCCTCGGCCTCGACGCAGGGCGGCGCACCCGCCGGCAGCGCCACGGCCGTTCCGGCGCCGTCCTTGCAGACCGAGTCCGCCGCGCCCGTGGCGCCGGCACCGGCGCGCGTCGACGAGGCCGTCCGTGGCCTGCCCGAGGGACCGTGGTCAGCACCGCCCCAGCCGGCCGTCGTGCCGCTGTACCGATGAACCCCTCGCGGTCCCACCGACCGACACCTGCCATCGCCATGACGCACCGACTCGTCCCGTTCCTCGTGCGCCGGCTCGCTGGCCTCGGTGCCGCCGCCGCCGCATCGCTCGGCCTGTTCGCTGCCGCATCGCTCGTTGGCATCGCCACCTCGGTCGCGGTCGCCCAGGCGACGGAGCGGCCGGACCCGATCACGCTCTACGTCGGCGAGGCCCATGTCATCAACGAACCGGGCGTACGGCGCATCGCCGTGGGCAACGGCAAGGTGCTGCAGGCGACCGCGCTCGACGACCGGCAGGTGCTCGTGCTGCCCGAGGGGCCCGGGCAGAGCACGCTGCTGCTGTGGGGGCGCAGCGGGCCGGAGCGCAGCTACGTCTTCAACGTGCTGCCGGCGGACACCGGACGGCTGCTCGCGGAGGTTCGGGCGATGCTGGGCGATGCGCGGCGGGTGAGCGCGCGCGTCGTCGGCGACAAGATCCTGGTCGAGGGAGCCGAGGTGTCCGAGGAAGTGTCCGCGCGGATCGCCGAGATCGCGCGACGCTATCCGCAGGTGGTCAACCTGCTGCCCAAGGTCGGCCAGGAACGGATGATCGCGATGGACGTGAAGTTCATCGAGATCCGCCGCGAGATGCTCGAGAACATCGGCGTGAAGTGGGGCGCCTCGATGCAGGGGCCGAGCTTCCAGGTGATCGGCGACGTGCAGCGCAGCAGCGCGCTGCGGCCCGGAGGCGCCGCGCAGGGCTCGGGGCTGCAGATCGCGCCGCGCATCTCGCCCTTCGCCACCAGCCTGTCGATCGCGTCGTCGCTGGGCTCGATGATCAACCTGCTGGTGCAGAACGGCGATGCAGTGATCCTCGCCGAGCCGAGGCTCTCCTGCCGATCCGGAGGCAGCGCACGCTTCGTCGCGGGCGGCGAGTTGCCGATTCCGGTGGCGGGCGCGCTCGGGACCTCCTCGGTCGGGTTCAAGGAGTACGGCATCAAGTTCGACGTGAGCCCGGTCGCGAGCGACTCCGGACTCATCGCTGCACGCATCGCGACGGAGATCTCCGCGATCAATTTCGAGGTCGCGGTCCGGCAGGTGCCGGGACTGACGAAGCGGCGTGCCGAGACGGACGTCAACCTGCGCGAGAACGAGACGCTGGTGATCGCCGGACTGCTGACCGAGGAGGGCGCGCGCAACATGGACCGGGTCGCCGGTGCCGCCGAGCTGCCGGTGCTCGGTGCACTGTTCCGCTCGCGTCAGTTCCGCGACCGCCAGACCGAGCTGGTGGTGTTCATCACGCCCCGGTTCGTCGAGGGGGCTGCGA
>JBIIPQ010000517.1:0-3028 GCA_044342535.1 Burkholderiaceae bacterium | reverse complement strand
GAGGTCGTCGTGAGTGACCATGTCATGGTGACGGACGAGGCCGGCGTGCATCGGATCACGCATTCATGACGCGCAGAACCGCGGATCTCTCCGGGGTCGAATGAGCGGCCGGCCCTCGCCCGTTCTCCTGATGAATGCGGCGCTGATGCTGAACGTCATCGGCTTCGCCAACTACGCTGCGGTGCTGCCGGCCCTGATGGCCGGGACCGGCTTCTCGGAAGCCGAGGCCGGGGTGGCGGGCGGTGCCTTCTTCCTCGCCTATGCCATCGGCTCGCCGATCTTCGCGGCCCTGACCGACAGCCGTCCGCCGCGACAGCTCTACATGCTGGGGGGATCGCTCGGCATCCTGGGCGGGCTGCTCTTCCCGTTCCTCGATTCGGGGTATCCGGCGCTGGTCGCATCCCGCGCACTGTCGGGTCTCGGGATGGCCGGCATCTACATGCCCGGGCTGCGCCTCCTGCTCGAAACCCTGCCGCCCGCCCACCAGTCTCGCGGATCGAGCATGCATGTCTCCACGCTGACCCTGGGCCTCTCGGCCTCCTTCGCGGTCTCGGGCACGCTGCAGTGGATGCTGGGCTGGCAGGCAGCCTTTCTCGGCGCGTCGGTCGCCGCAGCGCTCGCCATGGGGGTGGTCCGGCTGGGCATGCCTTCGCCGCGCCCCGCCCGCACCGATGGCGCGCTGCTGGCGCGGCTGGGGAAGGTGTACCGGACCCGCGGTGTCGGGCTGCTGCTGTGCGCCGTCGCGGGAAACTCCTGGGAGGGGATGGCCTTCCGCACCTGGTGGGTGGCGCTGCTGGGCTTCGCGCTGCTGCAGCCCGGGAACGAGGGCCATGCGTGGCTCAATCTCGCGCTGGCGACGGCCTTGACCGGACCGCTGGCCATGCCGTTGAGCAACTGGGTGGCGGCACGGGCGGAAGCGGGACGGCGGCATCGGGTGATCGCCCTCGCCGCCGGGCTCTCCGTGGTGATCGGCATCGCGCTCGCCATGCTGCTGACGGCGTCGTTCTGGATGGTCTTCGCGCTCAGCGTGGTCTATGCCTGCTTCATCTTCTCCGATGCCGGGTCGCTGCCGCCGGCCCTGCTGGCACGCGTGACATCGGCCGAGCGGGGCGCAGCGCTGGCGCTGCTGGCCGCATCCGCCAACCTGGCGGCATGCCTTGCGGTCATCACCTGTGGCGTGCTGCTGCACCTGCTGGGCGGAGCCACTTCGCTGATCGCCTGGCAGATCACGCTGGGCGTGATGGCAGCGGGCTCGCTTGTCACCTCGCTGTGCATGCTCGTGCTGGATCGTCCGGAACGACCGCCCGCCACCGGTCGCCTATAGTGGTGCGCAACCCGCACACCCTCAGGTCGACCCCATGCGTTCATCCGCCTCCCCCGTCTGGTTCATCACCGGCTGCTCGACCGGCTTCGGCCGGGAGCTCGCGAAGCTCGTCCTCGCGCGCGGCGGACGTGCTGTGGTCACCGCCCGCGACGCATCGCGCGTCGCCGACCTCGCGCACGGCGCCGAGGACCGCACGCTCGCGCTCGACCTCGACGTCACCGACGCCGCACAGATCACAGCGGCCGTGCGGGCCGCCGAGGCGCGCTTCGGCCGCATCGACGTGCTGGTCAACAACGCCGGCTACGGCTACCAGGCGGCGGCCGAGGAAGGCGAGGAGGCGCAGATCCGCGCGCAGTTCGACGCGAACGTCTTCGGTCTCTTCGCCATGACCCGCGCGGTGCTGCCCGGCATGCGGGCCCGCCGCTCGGGACACATCCTCAACGTCACCTCGGTGGCGGGCTTCATCGGCTACGCGGGCTCGGGCTACTACGCCGCGAGCAAGCACGCGGTCGAGGGCTGGTCGGACGCGCTGGCGGCGGAGGTCGGGCCGCTGGGGATCCAGGTCACCTGCGTCGCACCGGGTCCCTTCCGCACCGACTGGGCCGGGCGCTCGCTCAGGCAGACGCCGAGCCGGATCGACGACTACGCCGGCACCGCGGGCGCGCGCATGAAGCACACGGCCGGCGCCAGCGGCAGCCAGGCCGGAGACCCGGTGCGCGCGGCGCAGGTCATGGTCGAGATCACCGAGCGCGGCCCGGCGCCCCGCCACGTGGTGCTCGGCAGCTGGGGCATCGACGCGGTGGTCGCGCGGCTCGAGTCGATCCGCAGCGAGGTCGAGGCCTGGCGGGAGGCCGGGACGTCCACCGACTATCCGAAGCCCTGAAGGCGAGGCACGACACATGGCATCGAACGACGATCGGACACTGCGCCGCGTGGCGGTGGTCACCGGCGGCGCGCAGGGCATCGGCGCCGAGATCTGCCGCAGGCTGGCGGCCTCGGGCGTCACCGTGCGGGTGGCGGACATCGACCTGCCCGCGGCCGAGGCGCACGCCGCCGCGCTGCGCGCGCAGGGCGGGCGGGCCGCGGCGCTGCATCTGGACGTGGGCACCGCGGCCTCGGTGGCCGAGGCGTTCGCGCGGGTGCAGGCCGAGGACGGACGCTGCGACATCCTCGTCAACTGCGCCGGCATCGCCCGGGTATTCCCGTTCCTGGAGTTCCCGCTCGATAACTTCGTCGCGACGATGAACGTCAACGTCACCGGCACGCTGCTCTGCGCGCAGCATGCGGCGCGCATGATGGTGCGCGAGGGCTGGGGCCGGATCGTCAACATCGCCTCGGTCGCCGGCCTGCGCGCGGTGGGCACCGGCCGCACCGCGTACGGCACCTCCAAGGGCGCGGTGATCGCGCTCACGCGGCAGATGGCGGTCGAGCTCGCGGAGCACGGCGTGACCGCGAATGCCGTCTGCCCCGGGCCGGTTGACACGCCGATGACGCGCGTGCTGCACACCGACCGGTTCCGCGAGGAATACGCGAAGGCGATCCCCGTGGAACGCTACGGAACCACCGGCGAGATCGCATCGGCGGTGATGTACCTGGTGTCCGAGGACGCGTCGTATGTCAGCGGCATCGCGATGCCGGTGGACGGCGGGTTCCTGGCGTCGGGCGCACGCGGACTCTGAGACACCCCGGGCGGACGCGCCCTCG
>JBIIPQ010000518.1:0-3028 GCA_044342535.1 Burkholderiaceae bacterium | reverse complement strand
CGCCTCCGACGGCGATCGCGCGCGGGCCCGCCGGGCGGTGCGTCCGGGCGCATCGCTGTGGCGTTCGTCCACCGCCGGCGCGCTGCTGGCGATCGCGCTGCTGGTGGCGGCGACCGTCGCGGCCGCGGTCTGGCTGTCCATCCTCGACCAGCAGCGCCAGGCTCAGGAGCGGCTCACGCGCCAGGCGCACGCCGCCGCGCTGCAGATCCGCGCGCGGCTGATCGAGACCGAGCAGCTGCTGCTGCTCGAGGGCTCGGGCTACGCGATCTCCACCGACCGGTTCCGCCGCGACATGGACGAGCTGCTGGCGGCCAACCCGGCCCTGCTCCGGGTCGAGCTGCGCGGGCGCGCCGGGGAGCTGCTCGCCGGGGCCGACGCCCAGCCGCCTCGCCCCGCCCTGCCCGCGACGACCCGGCTGACCCTGTCGCCGGAGGCCTCGGCGGCGTTCGACACCGCTTCTCGCCTCAACCGGCTGAGCTACTCGCGACCGTACTTCGTCACCGTCGGCCCGACCGGGTTCGACCTGATGGAGCTGATCGTGCCGACCGGCGCGATCGACGGCCCGATGCTCGTCGCGGTCTACGCGCCGCAGCGCATCCTCGACCACTTCCTGCCCAGCGACCTCGGCGGCGACCACCTGTATTCGCTGGTCGAGTCCGACGGCACGATGGCGGCCCGCCAGGCCGCGATCGGCCAGACCCGCGGCGAGTTCTTCGCGATCAGCCCGCTGGCACGCACGGGCACCACGCTGCAGGTCCGGGCCGACGCGGTCCGGTCCCGGCCGCGCCTGATCCCGAACGTGCTGACCGGCCTGGTCGCGGCGACCTCGGTCGGGCTGGGCCTGGCGATGTTCTTCCTCGTGCGCGACATCCGCCAGCGTGCACAGGTCGAGCAGGCGCTGCGGGAGCAGGTGCAGTTCAGGCGATCGGTGGAGGACTCGATCCACCATGGCCTGATCGTGTTCGACCTCGATGAACGGGTGGTGCACGTCAACGACGCCCTCGTCCGCATCCTCGGCTTCTCACGCGAGGCGCTGATGGGCCTGGTGCGACCGCTGCCGTTCGCGCCGCCCGTGGCCGTCCGCGACCGCCGTGCCTACACCGAACGGCTCGCCCGCCTGCCCGAGGGAACCGAGGCAACGCTCGAGCGATCCCGGGGGTTCCACACCACCTTGCGTGCCAAGGACGGCGCTCAGGTCGATGTCCTGGTGGTCGAGGCGCCGCTGTTCGGCGCCGACGGGCAACCGATCGGCACGATCACGCTCATCGCCGACATCACCGAGCAGCGGCGCGTCGAGGAACTCGCCCGCCGGCAGCAGGAGGTGCTGCAGTCGCGCTCGCGCCTGGCCACGCTGGGCGAGATGGCCTCGACGCTGTCGCACGAGCTGAACCAGCCGCTCGCGGCGATCACCAGCTATGCGGCGGCCTGCGAGAACCTGGTCCGTGCGCAGCCTCCCCGGCCCGAACAGGTCGCGCAGGCGCTGCTCGGCATCCGTACGCAGACCGAGCGTGCCGGGCAGGTGATCCGCTCGGTGCAGGCGTTCCTGCGCCGGCGTGCGATCGACCGCGGCGAGGTCGATCTCGCCACACTGGTGCGCGGTCTCGAACCGCTGCTCAGCATCCAGGCGATGCGCACCGGCGCACGGATCCTCATCGACGTGCCGACCGAGCTGCGCGTGTTCGCCGACCGGATCATGCTCGAGCAGGTGCTGCTGAACCTGACGCGCAACGGCTTCGACGCCATGGTCGATACGCCTTCGGTCGAACGGGTGCTCGAGCTGCGTGCCCGATCGCGCACCGACGACGAGCGCGGCCAGCGGGTCGCTGTCGAGGTGATCGACCGCGGCCGCGGGGTGCCGCCCGAGGTGGTGCCCCAGCTGTTCAATGCGTTCTTCACGACCAAGGCCGACGGCATGGGACTCGGGCTGAGTCTGTGCCGATCGGTCATCGAGCAGCACGGCGGCCAACTGCTGTACCGGCCGCGTCCCGAGGGCGGATCGACCTTCGCCTTCGACCTGCCCTGCCGTGACGAGGCGGCCCGTGTACGCTCCGTCCCCGCCACCGCATCTGGAGCCGACCGATGACCGACTCTCCGAACACCGGCACCGTGCACGTGGTCGAGGACGACAGCGTCCTGGCCGATGCGCTGTGCCTGCTGCTGATGTCGCGGGGCCTGTCGGCCGTCTCGTTCCCGAGCGGCGAGGCCTTCCTGTCGGCGATCGATGCGGACTGGCCGACCGGCCCGGCCTGCGTGCTGATGGACGTCCGCATGAAGGAGCTGTCCGGCATCGAGGCCTTCGACCGGCTGCGGGCACGCAAGCCGACGATGCCGGCACCGGTCATCTTCCTGACCGGCCACGGCGACATCTCGATGGCCGTCGACGCGGTCAAGAACGGCGCCTTCGACTTCTTCGAGAAGCCGTTCAACGACAACCGCCTCGTCGATCGCGTGATGCAGGCGCTGGCCGAATCGCACAGCCGTCTCGAGCACGAGGACAGCAGCGGTCGGATCCGCGGCCGCCTCGAGCGGCTGACCGCACGCGAGCACGACGTGATGGACCTGATTCTCGAGGGCCGGCTCAACAAGATCATCGCCGACGAGCTCGGGATCAGCATGCGCACAGTCGAGGTGCATCGCTCCAACGTGTTCAGCAAGATGGGCGTGCGCAGCGCCGTCGAACTGTCCCGACTGCTCGAGAACCTCAAGGACTGACGCGCGGGCGCACGCTTGCTGCAGCAGGGGGTCGCGGCCCCGCCCGACCGTGGTTCCTGCGCATGACAGCCCTGTTGCGGCCAAGGATGGCTCGGGTAGACTGCCGCATCCGCGCGGAGGCCCACCTCCGGCCGGGCCATTCGAACGATCGGGGAGAGAGACCTTCATGCGCATCCGCAACCACCGCGACTTCTGGTCAGGGGTGCTGTTCATCACGACCGGGCTGCTGTTCATGGTGCTGTCGCGCCAGTACACGCTCGGCACGGCCGCGAAGATGGGCCCGGGCTATTTCCCGACCATTCTCGGTGGCCTGATG
>JBIIPQ010000020.1:0-27813 GCA_044342535.1 Burkholderiaceae bacterium | reverse complement strand
TCCGTGCCGATCCCCGCGATTCTAGTCGCCGCCCCGAGCCCGCCGCCCGCGCACCGCTTCCGCGAACGGCACCGCCGCCGCCGGGGCGTGCGGCAGGGGCCGGTATCATCGACCGGACACTCGGGGGAGAAGCGATGCGCAGGAACGCGGTGAAGGCGCTGATGACGTCGGGCGGGATGGCCCTGGTCGGCTGGGCGGGGATCGGCAACAGCTACTCGGCGGAGCTGCTCGGGCACTCGGGCTTCGACGGCGTGGTGGTCGACATGCAGCACGGGCAGGTCTATCTGGAGCAGGCGGTCGGCATGCTGCAGGCGATCTCGTCGACGCCTGCGATGCCGATGGCGCGCGTCACCGGCAACCACTTCGCCGAGATCAACAAGATCCTCGACTCGGGCGCCTACGGCGTGATCGTGCCGATGATCGACACCGCCGACGACGCGCGCCGCGTCGTCGAGGCGGTGCGCTACCCGCCGCGCGGGCGCCGCTCGTTCGGGCCTGCACGCGGCCTGCTGTACGGCGGCCAGGACTACCCGCAGCACGCCGACGACGAGCTGCTCGCGTTCGCGATGATCGAGACGCCGCAGGCGATGGAGAACCTCGACGAGATCGCCGCGGTGCCCGGCCTCGACGGCCTGTTCATCGGCCCGGCCGACCTCTCGCTCGCGCTCGGCGTATCGCCGTCGCCGAAGTGGCGCGAGGAGCCGCTGCGCGGCGCGATCGCGCGCATCCTCGCCGCCACGCAGGCGCACGGCCTGCTGGCCGGCATCTTCTGCACCGGGCCCGAGATGGCCATCGACATGCAGGCCGCGGGCTTCCGGATGCTGGTGCCGGGCAACGACGCGGCGCTGCTGCGCGGGGCGGCGCAGGCCGCCTGCGACCGGATCCGCGGCGCGGCGCCGTCGGCGCCCGGCGCGGCATACTGAGGGGCGTACCGGGGGAGGCGGCCCGAGGCCGCGCGGCTCACCGCGCGCCGACCCGCACGGCCGACCGACCGCCCGCACCGTGCCGGCGGCCCGACCGTCGGCGCGCGGCCCGGGTGCACGGGACCGACTGTCACCATCGGACGACCTCGACCCAATCCCGGCTCGATTCGGGGCGGACGGCGCGACGCGCCGGATGCCGCACCGTGCGTGCCCGACCGGAACGCCCATGTCCGCAGTGTTCGGCATCGATCAGGCCCGCGACTACATGCACAAGCTGCTCGGCGCGATGGTGCGCGGTGGCGGCTCGGACCTGTTCATCTCGGCGGACTTCCCGCCGTCGATGAAGGCGAACGGCGAGATGCGCCCGCTGGCCGAGCAGAAGCTGGCGCCCGCCCTGACCGAGAAGCTCGCGCACGCGCTGATGAACGAGCGCCAGATCGACGAGTTCCGCAAGGAGCTCGAGTGCAACTTCGCGATCAGCGTGCCCGGGATCTCGCGCTTCCGGGTGAACGTGTTCGTGCAGCAGCAGTGCGTCGGCATGGTGATCCGGACGATCTCGTCGGAGATCCCGAATTTCGAGAAGCTCGGCCTGCCCGAGTCGCTGAAGAACGTGATCATGACCAAGCGCGGCCTGGTGCTGGTGGTCGGCGGCACCGGCTCGGGCAAGTCGACGACGCTCGCGGCGATGATCGATCACCGCAACCGCACGTCGAAGGGTCACATCATCACCGTCGAGGATCCGGTCGAGTACGTGCACGTGCCCAAGGGCTGCCTGATCACGCACCGGGAGGTGGGCGTGGACACGCTCAGCTGGCACGCGGCGCTCAAGAACACGCTGCGCCAGGCGCCCGACGTCATCCTGATCGGCGAGATCCGCGACACCGAGACGATGGAGCACGCGATCGCGTTCGCCGAGACCGGGCACCTGTGCCTGGGCACCCTGCATGCGAACAACGCGAACCAGGCGATCGACCGGATCATCAACTTCTTCCCCGAGGAGCGGCGCAACCAGCTGCTGATGGACCTGTCGTCGAACATGCGGTCGATCATCTCGCAGCGGCTGGTGCGCACCGCCGACGGCAAGGGGCGCAAGGCGGCGATCGAGATCCTTCTCAACACGCCGAGCCTCGCCGAGAAGATCCGCGAGGGCGAGTTCCACGAGATCAAGTCGATCATGGGCCGGTCGCGCGAGCTCGGGATGATGACCTTCGACGACGCGCTCTTCGACCTCTACGACGCGGGCCACATCGCCTACGAGGAGGCGATCCGCAATGCCGACAGCGCCAACGAGCTGCGCCTGAACATCAAGCTCAAGAGCCGCCGCGGCGAACCGGCCCAGAAGGGAAAGGTCGACCTGGCGATCCAGTAGCGCGCGGCACCTCGAACACCCGGTCGCCCGCGATCGCGAACAGCCGCTGCGGCGCAGCGCGCGAGACGCTGGCCGAGCCGGTGAAGTCGCCGAACGCGGGCAGCACCGTCTGCCCGGGCCCCACGCTGAAGCACGCCAGCCGCGCGGAGTCGCCACCGCGCCCGTGCAGCCGCACCGCCGGATGCAGGTGGCCGGCGAGCCGGTAGCCCTGGCCTGCCCCCTGGCCTGCCCCCTGGCCCGCTCCCTCGGCCCGGTCCGAGCCCGGGCCCGGGCCGGACACATCGTCGATCGGCTCGTGGCACAGCGCGAACGGCCCGAGCGGCGCGGGTGCCTCCACCACCTCGATGCCGAGCTCGGCCGGCGGGTCGCCAGCGCGGTCGTCATGGTTGCCGCGCACCAGCACGCAGCGCAGCCCCGCCCGCTCGGCGCGCCAGGCGCGCAGCGCCGACACCGTGGCCGGGGCCTGCGCGGGCCGGGCGTGCAGCAGGTCGCCGAGCACCACGAGGCGGCGCGCGCCGCAGTCGTCGACCAGGGCGCCGAGCCGGCGCAGCGTGGCCTCGGTGGGTCCCGCGGGCACCGGCACGCCGAGGGCGCGGAAGGTCTCGGCCTTGCCCAGGTGCACGTCGGCGACGAACAGCGTCGCCTCGTCCGGCCACCAGATCGCGCGGCGCGCCAGCAGCCGCGCGGCGACCCCGGCGAGCTCGAGGTCCAGCCCGCCGAGGCCCTCGGGCATGCGTATCGTCGATGGCATCGGCGGATTCTAGCGGCCCGCGCCCCGCCCCCGCGAAGTGCGCTAGGCTGCGCGGCGCATCGCCGCACCCACCCGACGCCGACCCAGGACCCCGCCATGACCGCCCTGCACTTCGACGACGCCGACGTCCGTCGGCTGCTCAGCCTGGACGACCTGCTGCCCGCGATGCGGCGCGCGCTGGCCGACCTGTCGGCCGGGCGGGTGGTGCAGCCGCTGCGCACGGTGATGGACATCCCCGCCGAGCAGGGCTACTTCTTCCTCAAGCCCGCGCTGACCGCCGACGCGCTCGCCACCAAGCTGATCACCCTCATCCCGGGCAACCCGGCGCGCGGCCTGCCGACGCTGCTGGCGACCATCGTGCTGATGGATCCGGCCACCGGCCGCACGCTGGCCACCATGGACGGCACCTGGATCACCGAGCTGCGCACCGCGGCGGTGTCGGCGGTCGCGGTCGACGCGATCGTGCCGCCGGGACCGAAGGTGGTGGCGATGCTGGGCAGCGGCGCGCTGGCACGCACCCATGCGGCGGCGCTGCGCGCGGTGCGGCCGATCACCGAGATCCGCGTCTGGAGCCGGGATCCGGCGAACGTCGCACGCTGCGCGGCCGAGATCGGCGGCGTGGCCTGCGCGAGCGCCGAGGCCGCGGTCCGCGGCGCCGACATCGTGTGCACCGTCACCAACGCGACCGAGCCGGTGCTGCGCGGCGCGTGGCTGAAGCCTGGCGCGTTCGTCGCCGCGGTCGGCGCGCCCCGCCCGAGCTGGCGCGAGCTCGACGACGAGGCGATGGCACACCTGCTGATCGCCGACAGCCGCCATTCGGCCGAGCACGAGGCCGGCGACGTCATCGATTCGGGTGCGACGGTGAGCGCCGAGATCGGCGAGATCCTCGCCGGCACCGTGCCGCCACCGCCCCACGGCACGACGGTCGTCTTCAAGGCCCTCGGGCAGGCGGTCGAGGACGCGGTCTCGGCGCGGCTGGTCTACGACCGTGCGCTCGCGGAGCGGGACGCGGCGGGAGCGGCGGCGGCGGGGCGGGACACGGCGGGGCGGGCATGAGCGGCGCCGACCTCGCCGTCGACGTCGCGATCGTCGGTGCGGGCATCGCCGGCGCCTCGGTCGCCTACTGGCTGACCCGGCTCGACCCGACGCTGTCGGTGGCGATCGTCGAGCGCGACACCGGCTTCGCGCAGGCGTCCTCGCAGCGCTCCGCGAGCTCGATCCGCCAGCAGTTCTCCAGCCCGGTGAACATCCGGATGTCGCAGTTCGGCCTGGCGTTCCTGCGCGAGGCGCCCGATCGGCTCGAGGTCGACGGCGACCGCCCCGAGCTCGGCCTGCAGACACCCGGCTACCTGTATCTCGCGACGCCGCCGCAGGCCGACGCGCTGCGCGCGCAGAACGCGGTGCAGCGCGCCCACGACGCGCCCATCGAACTGCTCGATCCGACGGCGCTGTCGGCACGCTTCCCGTGGCTGGCGACCGGCGACCTCGCGCTCGGCGCGCTCGGGGCCGGGGCCGAGGGCTGGTTCGACGGACCGGCGCTGCACACCGCGATGCTGCGGCGCGCCCGCGCGCAGGGCGCGCGCCTGGTGCGCGGCGAGGTGGCGGGGTTCGATCTGGCGGGGGTCGGCGAGGCGCGCCGGGTCGCCGCGCTGCGCCTGGCCGACGGCGGCCGGGTCCGCTGCGGTCATGCGGTGCTCGCCGCTGGCGCCTGGTCGCGTCCGGTGGCTGCGCTCGCCGGCATCGCACTGCCGGTGCACGCGCGCCGCCGCACGGTGTTCGTGGTCTCGTGCCCCGAGCCGCTGCCCGACTGCCCGCTGGTGATCGATCCGACCGGGTTCTGGTTCCGGCCGGAAGGCCGCGCATTCATCGGCGGGACGACGCCCGACCCGGACGAGGACGACCTGCCGCTCGAACCGAACCTCGGCGAGTTCGACGAAGCGCTGTGGACCGCCTTCGCACACCGCGTGCCGGCCTTCGAGGCGCTGCGCATCGAGCGGGCCTGGGCGGGCTACTACGAGATGAACCTCTGGGATCACAACGCGCTGCTGGGCCCGTGGCCCGACCTGGCGAACCTGCACGCCGCCACCGGCTTCTCCGGCCACGGCATGCAGCAGGCGCCGGCGGCCGGACGCGGCGTGGCCGAGTGCGTGCTGCACGGCGGCTGGCGCACGCTGGACCTGTCGGACCTCGCGGTGGCCCGGCTGGCCGAGGGCCGTCGCGTGATGGAAGCGAACGTGATCGGCTGAGCGCGATGCGCGTTCAACGCCGCCAGCAGGCCTCGCTGGCCGCGTCGACCCTGACCGCACCGGCCCGCCAGACGCCGCGCTGCCCCACGTGGTCGACGGCCAGATCCCCGCCGCACGCGGCATCGGCCAGCGCCTGCGAACGCTGGGGCGTCGCGGCGATCGCGTAGCTGCCAGGGGTGGGTCCCGAGACGAACCCCAGCACGTAGGTCGGCTCGCCGGTCTCGGGCGTGCGCCCCCACCCGAGCGCACGCAGCAGGGCATCGTCGACAGCCTTGCCGGAAGGGTCGCTGTCGTAGCGGAACGTGGCCGCCTGGTTGCGCTCCATCCAGAGCGCGGCCTGCTGCAGCGTCGCCTTGGCTTCGGCGCGTCGGCTCCGGGCGACGAAGTCGGAGTAGCTCGGCAAGGCCACGGCAGCGAGGATCGCGGCGATCACCATGACGACCAGCACTTCGATCAGCGTGAAGCCGGCGCCGGTGCCGCGGCGGATCGGACGGAGCATCATTGCGCCTTCCTCCAGCTGACCCGACCGAGCGTCTTGCGGTCGCCGACGCGCGCGAGACCGCCCGCGGCCGGCGACGGAGCGCGGCCGACCGCGGGCACGTTGGTGCCTGCCGCGCCACCGGTGTTCGTCCCGGTGTCGATGTTCAGGCTCGGAAAGACGAGGTACGCCGAGTTCGCGGCAACCTTCCTGGCGAGCAGCAGCCCGGGCGTGGCGAACTGGGCCCCGCTCACCGCCATCGCCAGCGGCGGGCGCTTGATGTCGCTGCCGCCGGTCGCCATGCGGTCCTGCGCGTCGATCATGCCGTCATTGTTGAAGTCGAACGAGTCGGCCGAAGGCGGCCCGGCGGCAGGGTCCGCCTGGAAGACCCAGCTGCGCGCGGGCTGGCATTGCCCGCCCGCGCTCGGCCCCCCGGTCGGCCTGACCGTGGACAGCCTGAGCTGGGCATTGGGCAGCAGCAGCGGCGCGGAGACCGTGTGCTCGCGGCGCGCCAGCGCGATCCGCCAGCCGCGCTTGCCGCTCGTGTAGTCGAGGTCCGACCCCGCGCTGAACCGGAACTCCACGCCCGCGGCCCCCGTCAGGCTCTCGTACGGCAGCGTGACCAGCGCGCTGTCCTCGGTCGTACTGCCGTCGCCCAGATCGAGGATGCTCACGATCCGCTGCACGGCGGCATTGCTCGTGCCGCGCAGCGGACTGAGGTACGCGCCGGTACCGACGATCACCTGCCAGCATCGGTTTCCTTGGCTGACCGGGCAGGCGCCGGAGCGACCGTTGCGCACGACCAGCGGCGCGCCGTGGATCGGCCGCTCGGCGCCGGCGGCGTACAGCCGGCTCACGGCGGGTGCGGCCAGCGACTTCAGGTCGAAGCGCCACAGGTTGCCCCGGATGTCGCCCGCGTACGCGATGTCGACGCGCCCGTCGCCGTCGACGTCCACCGGACGCGGGGTCGACAGGCCGTTGCGGGTCGAGAGGGCCGCGTCGCCGTTGACGCCGAGCAGCTCGTCGACCGCGAACCGGCGCCAGCGCGGCTCAGCGTCGTCCACATAGAACGCGTAGAGCACGGGCCGTCCCGGGCCGCTCGCCGCGAGGCCCGAACTCTGGTCGTTGCTGTCGACCCCGTTGCCCACCAGCACGGCCCACCGGTTGTCGGCGAGCTTGACGATCTGGTGCGAGCCCAGGGCCTCGCTGGAGATCGGGCTGCTCACGATGTAGCCGAGGTCGCGCAGGTCGGGATGGGTCTCGTTCGTATACTCGAACAGCACGCCCGCGCCCTCGCTCAGATCGGTCCGGGTGACGTCGATCGCGGTGATCGCCCGGGCACCGCGGCCGAAGGTGACCACCGCCAGGGTCTTCCAGCCGCTCCCGGTGCGGGCATGGCCGACCATCGGCACGTTGTCGACGAAATAGGGGTTCAGCCGGATGCCGGGAAGCGTGGGATCGCTGAACTGCGCGGCCTTGCGCAGCATCACGTCGGGGACCAGGGACCAGGCCCCCACGAGCTCGCCGGACTTCACCTCGGCGGCATGGACCGCGCCGTCGTTGCCTCCCCAGACCACCATCGGATGGGGCCGGCCGACGCTGCGGCGGAACTCGGCATAGCCCGGATGGTTGGCCTCGGGCAGGCCTGCGATCGCCCGCGTGGGGATCACGGCCGGCGCGGAGTTGATCACCGGGCCGAGCACCCCGCCCGCCCGAGGCCGGAATCCGGCCGAACCGTCGACCCCACGCAGATACTCGAGGCGAGCCACACCCTTGTCGTCGGCCGCGCCGGAGAGGCCGAGGTTCAACGCATCGCGCTGGCTCTGGCTCGACCGGGAAGCGTCGAGCGGAACCGTCGACACCCGACCCGAGTTGCCCACGGGCCTGGCGAGGTACATCGGTCGCGTCGGCGCGCTCGCCGCGCTCAGGCCGGACGACGCCTTGACGAGGGCGTCGACCCCGAGCTGCTGGGACGACTCCAGGGCCAAGGCCCAGACGTCGCCGGAGAACGTCTTCAGATCGTAGCGTCCCTGCAGCAGGTAGGTCCGGGACTCGGCGCTGGACAGGCTGCTCGTCAGCGCCCGGGTCGAGGTGGCCGCCGCCGCCGCCGCGTAGCCCTCGGACCCGACGCCGGACCACAGCGCCTTGTCGGCGACGATCGTCTCCAGCGGGGTGTCGGGTGCGGTCGCGAACGCGGTGGTCGCGGTCAGCGTGGAGGTGGTCTCGCATTCGACGGGGTCGGGCGCCCGTGTCCGGAAGCAGAGCTGGCGCGGCGGGCCGGTCCAGGTCACGTCCACGCCCACCGACGTGTCGCTGTGCAGGCTGCCGCCGCTGAGCATCTGGAAGTCCACCGTCAGCCTCGGGTACGTGGGGTAGGGCACGTCGCTGATGTCCAGGCTGTACAGGCCGGCATCGAAGCTCCGGTTCGGACGGTGCGCCGCGGGCAGGAGAGCGCCGTTGCCGTCCCGCAGCGTGACGCGCACCTGGGACAGGCCCTTCGGCCCGCCCCATGCCACCGTGGGCGACAGGCGCACGCTGCCCCATCCTGTGACCCGGGCGCTGGCAGCATCACACCTGTAATGCTCGGCCGGGTCGACCTTCAGCGTCTTCCGGTCGGTCGCCTCGCCAGGATCGCTGCAGCTGCCGAGCGTGTTGACGTTGATGGTGTAGGCGATCGCGGCGTGGCCGAGCGTCAGCAGGCAATCCGGGCGGATCGGATCGAAGCGGGTGCTGTAGGGCATGTCACGGATCGCGGGGCGGATCGGAAACCCCGGGCACGCCGCATCCGTGGCGAAGTCGAAGCAGCTCACACCGACGCCATCCTTGGGCAGCATGTAGATGCGGCTGCCCAGCACCGCGTTGAAGTTGGACGAGTAGGTGGCGCTCCTGTACGTCGTGCCGATCCAGCCGCTGTTGTTCCTCACGAAGGCGACCGCTGCGTCGGACAGGTGGAACCGGGTTCCGTCCGGCGCGTAGCAGAAGGCGGCATTGGTGCCGCACACCCCCCGCGGGACGCCGAGCGCGTCCGGGACCGGCACGGCGCCGCCCTTGAGGGCCGTGTCGCCGGCGTAGGCAATGTTGTTCTTGCCGTAGTTCTCCCAACCCGCGCACGGTCTGCCGGTCTCCGGATCGTGGCAGTACATCGCATCCCTCGACGAGAAGAACAGCTTCCCGGACAACTGGGTCGAGGTGTAGTCGAGCATGATGGGGCCGATGGCAGGCGCTGCGAGTCTGTAGGCAGTCGTCCCGCAGCGCCCCTTCGTGTCGATGTCGTAGCAGTGCAGGGTGCCCGCCGCGTCCAGCACGAAATACTTCGACCCGATGGTCTCGAGGTTCACGTGGCGCTCGGCATCGAAGGGCGTGGCCTTCCCGAGCTGGAAGGCCCCGCAGCTCCTGAGCGTGTCGAGCTTGGTGCACACCACCTGCGTGCCGCTCGGAGTGTCCACCCCGACGAAGAGTTCGCCCGTCTCCAGGTTCAACGCCTCCATCGCATGATGCGGGGTGAACGAGCGATAGGTCGACGTCGTGCCCAGGCGCGTGCCCGGCGTGTCGACGAAGGCCAGGCCCGTGCCGTCCGAGGGGAACCCGGCACACGTCTCGCCCTTGAGCGCCGTGCGGCAGTTGAGCGGCCGTGCGCTGGTGTCGGGCTTCTCGGGATCGAAGAGCGCGTGGTGGTTCACCACGTAGAAGTTCTGCTTGTACGAGATGACCCGGAACCCGTCGCCTGTGCCCTTGAAGTTCACCGATTTCGGGGTGCTCGCGAAGTCGATCTTGAGCATCGGCGGCATCCGCCAGGCCAGCGCGGAGACGACCGTGCCGATGGCGGGCTCGTTCGTCACCCAGGTGTTCCTCACCCGCCATCTCACCGCGGTGTCGGGTGGCGTCCTGAGCTGGCCCTGCCAGGTGAATCCGGCGGGAAGCACCTGCTCGGCGTCGGCCGTCCAGGGGGCACGCACGCGCGATGCGAAGTAGTGGAACCACTGGACGACGTCGCCACCGCTCAGATCGTGCGTGCTGTGGAGCGTCGGCGAGCTCGACGGCCCGACGACCTGCGCGTCCAGCCTGAGATGGCTGCCGACCAGACCCTGCTCCTGCGCGACGGCGCAGACGCCCGGGCCCATGGCCAGTGCGAGCCCGACTCCGAGCCGCGCGACGAAACGAGGGATCACCTGCATAGCCGAAACACCTCCTGCAGCTCGGACACGGTGCCGGCCGTGCCGCCGTATCCGCGAGCCGTGATTCGGAACAGCGGCACCGGCTCACCGGTGCCGGTCATGGACACGTCGAAGGCGTCCACCTGATACCGGGGCTGCCGCGCGACGCCGCCGAAGGCGGGCGCCCCGGTCTTGAACCCGAGTTCGACGGCACAGCCGCCCGTCGTGCAGGCGGTGCTCGGCTGCTCCCAGTCCACCGCATCCGGCGTCCTGGACGGGTTCCCGCCGAGAAGCCGGATCGCCGGAGCGTCCCCGGTGGGCATCATCTGAGAGCAGTGCGGAGCGACCGACACGCAGTGCGTGTTGGCGGTCCGAGGCGCGAGCACCTGTTCCCACGCGCCGTTGCTCCATTGCATGCAGGCCAGGTCGGCCTCGGCGTCACGCAGCGCGGCCTCGGCCGCCTGCCGGGCGAGCAGCAGGTCCCGCTCGTCGCGGGCGACGCGGAACAGCCCGCCCACCGAGCTCATCTGGGACATCGCGATCAGCCTCACCAGGGCGGACAGCAACGCGACCACCAGGAGCGCGACGCCGCGCTGCGCTCCGCGGGCCGGGTGCGATCGGACGCGCCGGCCGGGCGGGGCCGCCGCATGGCGTACGGCAGTCATGGCAGCGACACCGCCGAGCGGACCGAATTGCGGACCGCGAACACGAAACGGTGCGCGCGGCGCAGGGCGCCGTCGCGCGTGGAGACCGGTCGACCCGCGCAGTCACGGACGAACAGGTTGGTGCCGCTGGAAGCGCGGTCGATGCTGCCCGGCTCGCCCCGGGCGAGCAGGCAGACCTGCACCGACAGCACCGAACTCCAGGCGGTGGCGCCCAGCGCGTCGACGACCGCGGCCGGCACGAAGCGGGCCACCGCCTCCGCCTCGCCCGAAGCAGGCAGGGGCAGGCCGTACTCCACCTGGAACTGCTCGATGTTGCCGGCCAACCTGACCGGCGCGTCCGGATTGCCGTTGCCCACGCACATCAGCTGGCCGGTCGACGCATCGAGGTAGAAGCGGTTGATGACGACGTCGCCCGCCGGATTCGCCGTCGGCGTGTCGGCCGCCCGCGGACTCATCGCACCGCAGTCGGTGATGAACCCGCGGTTCGGCTCGAAGACGCTGCCGAGACTGTGCGCCGGCCAGCCTTTCGGGGTCGCGAGGACCTGATAGGCGACGCTGAGCGACGCCGCCAGCGGGTTCGTGCCGGAGCAGTCGTAGCTCAGCAGGCTGCTCACCCTCGCATACGACCCGTCGCAGCCATGGATCGACCGGAGCCCAGGATGCGTGCCGGCATGGACGCTCGGCAGCAGGTCCCCGCTGCCGGCACCGGGCGCGGCCCCGAAGCCGTCCAGCATCGGCAGGTAGGTCGCCCCTTCGGCACTGGCCATCACGTCGAGATACCCAGCCTGCAGGATCTGCAGGCCCAGGTACGCGGCGGCCGATTGGGACAGGTCCGAGACGATCGTCGAGGCACCGAGCGCGGTCGCGGTCCGCTTGACCGACAGGAATGCGCCGATCGCCACGCCGATGACGACCATGCCCAGGGACATGCCGATCAGCAGCTCGACGAGGCCGAAGCCGCGCGCTGCCCGACGACGGGGCCGGCCGTGGCGAATCGGGCTCACAGCGAGAAGTCCAGCACGAGGCAGCGAACGCCGCTCGCGGCCTTGGCCTGGAGTGTCGGAACGAGGCCGCAGCTGCCGTCGGTGAGCGGAGCGACCACCCCGTCCTTGCGGTCGGTCAGCGGCTCCATCCACGCCAAGACGATGCGGCGGCGGGTGAGGCCGAGGTCGACGATGCTGGCGGCGCCGCCCGGCAGCGAGGTCTGGGCCTGGGTCAGCCAGCTGGCGACCGAGAAGTCGGCGAAGCCCTTGGCGTCCGTGCAGGCGGGCAGCAGCACTTCCGTGTCGGGCGGCCGCACGAAGCGCCCGCCGCAGGTCGGCGTCGGCAGCGCGCCGACCTGCGAGAGGGTGCCGTAGCTGCCCTCCAGCACGAAGCCCCGGCCCGGCGCCAAGGCCTCGGCCGCGGCGCGGTTCGCCCGCATCTGCTCGGAGATGTCGGAGGCGAGCGCCGCGGCCTTCACCATGGCGTGGCCCGAGCGCAGGCCACGCGCCGTGTTGGTCAGCAGCATGGCCATCGCGAGGAATGCGGTCGACATCACCATGAGCGCCAGCCCGACCTCGAGCAGGGCCACGCCACGCTGACGGGTGTGCAGGCCGGTCATGGCGAGCACTGCAGGGCGTCGGTGCACTGCGCGGCCTCCAGCACGGACGGGCGGCCCACGCGGCTGACCACCACGTATCGCCGCCGATCGCCTCCGGCGATCCGGATGGTGCGCGAGACCCCGGCAGCGAAGCTCATCTCGCCCGACGGCAGAACGCCGATCGGGGCGGCCTGCCCGCTGCCCACGTCGATGCCGGGAGGCACCGGAGACCGCACGCTCAGCAGCACGTCGGCGTCGCCGTAGTTCCCGGATCTGTCGGCGTCCGCGTAGACGATCCAGCCCTGGTTCCAATGCGACGCATCGGCCTGACAGGTGTTGGCCGCCGTGCTGCGCGGGCACATGACCACCCGCGTGCCGCGCTTGGACGCCTCGCTTCGCGAGAAGCTCAGGCTGTCGGCGAACTCCCGGGCGACCACCCGGATCCGGTTCTCCGAGAGCGGCCCTCCGAGCTGCGGCGCTGCCAGGGCGGCCAGCACCGACAGCACCGACAGCGTGACGAGAAGCTCGACCAGCGAGAACCCTCGCGGTCGCTCGCAGGGCTCGATCCGGACAGCGCATCGAACAGTCATCGGGCAAGACATCTCTGATGGGGCATCGCGCGGCGGCGACCGGAAGGCTTGTGGGCAGCCGTCGGCGTGTTGCACCGAACGGGCACCAAAAGCCTAGCCCATCAGATATTTCGACCCTAAGGACCTTAGATCAAACCGACAGACGGCGACGTCGATGGCACGAGCCGCCTACAGGTCCGTGACCCCGTCGAGAGCCCGGCGCAGCGCATCTCCGGAGGCTGGGCATCAGCCGGACGGGTCACCCCGCGCAGGCGGCATGAAGGCCGACCCGAGGCAGTCAGTCGAGTCGGCCATGGCGTCGCTACGCTCTCGGAACGCATGTCTCCGAGGATGCCGACGGAGTCGCCGATCGATCGAAAAGCGCTACGAAACAGGCCTAAACCCGTAGGCATGCATCGCAATCACGCCGGCGGTGAAGCTCTCGTGCAGTACCGCTCCGAGGCCGCCCGCACCCGCCGCCACCAGCAGCGGAACGAAGTGTTCGGGCGTCGGATGGGCACGCTCGGCCTCGGGCGCGATCGACCAGTCCTGCAGCAGTTCCGCGCCGCCGTCTCGCACGGCCGCGGACACCCAGTCCGCGAAACGCCGTGCGTACGGCGCTACAGGTGCGCCTGTTCCGCGCGAGAATGCGTCGCTCAGGTTGTGGGTAATGGAACCAGATCCCATGACGAGGATACCGTCGTCATGCAGCCCCGAGAGCGCACGGCCCACGGCCACGTGCAGTCCGGCGTCCATCCGCGCGTCGAGCGAGACGACGACGACGGGGATGTCGGCCTGCGGGTACATCAGCAGCAGCGGCACCCAGATGCCATGGTCGAGCCCGTCGATCGGCACCTCGCCCACCGGCTCGATGCCGGCATCGGCGAGCAGGCCGGCCACGCGCGTAGCGAGCGCCGGATCGCCCGGCGGGTCGTAGCGCAGCGCGTACAGGGCGTCGGGGAAGCCGCCGAAGTCGTGGACCGCGTGCATCCGCGGCGCCGAGCCGACGGCGACGCCCTGCGCGATGGTGTGCGCCGAGATGACGACGATCGCGCGCGGGCGCGGCAGCAGGGCGCCCAGGCCACGCAGGAAGTCGCGCGCCGGCACGTCGTCGAGCGGCAGCGAGGGCGCGCCGTGCGAGACGAAGATCGACGCGGGCATGACGCCGCTCACGCCCAGCCGCCCGCGAACGGGATCGCCGCACCGGCGAAGAACTCCACCTCGGTCGAGGCGAGGAACACCGCGAACAGCGCGTCCTCCTCGGGCCGCGCCAGCCGGCCCAGCGGCACCTCGCGCTTGAGCCGCTCCTGGAAGGCCGGCAGCGCCTGCACCTCGGGGCCGTAGTAGGTGGGGTTCTCGACGAAGTTCTGCGCGATCAGGTTCACGTGCACGTTCGACGGCGCGACCTCGACGCCGACCGCACGCGCCCACGAGAGCTGGGCGCCGCGCGCCGCGGCGTAGGTGGACGTGCGCTTCTGGCCGCGCAGCGCAGTGGCGCTGCCCATCACG
Source organism: Burkholderiaceae bacterium (assembly GCA_044342535.1). GTDB lineage: Bacteria > Pseudomonadota > Gammaproteobacteria > Burkholderiales > Burkholderiaceae_E > UBA4615. The sequence goes on along the minus strand of JBIIPQ010000020.1, from coordinate 13,567 downwards.
ACGATCTTGCCGGAGCGCCGCTCGATCATGCCGGGCAGCACGGCGCGCGCCAGGCGCGGCAGCGGGTCGACGAGGTTCGCGAACACGTGGCGCCACTCGTCGTCGCCGACCTCGTGCGCACGCGTCGAAGGTGCGGGCACGCCGAGGTTGGCAATCAGCACGTCGACCCGACCGGCACGACGCACCGCATCCTCGGCCGCGCCGGGCGCCTCGAGCGGACCGGGCACGCCGATCACCACCGCGCCGTGTTCGGCGAAGGCCTGCTCGAGCACGGGACCCATGAAGGTCTCGCTCTGGGTGATCAACACTCGCTTGCCCTTCAGGCCGTCGCCGATCCGCATCGTCGCTCTCCTTTCGTTGGGTGGGTCCGATCCGGCGCAGACGGCGCGCTCACTGCCATTCGGCCAGCGAGAACCCGAGTCCGACCGTGGTCTGACGGTAGTTGTAGTCGATCAGGCTCTCGCCGTAGCCCGAGAAGACCTGCACGTGCCCCTTCAGGTAGCTCGACAGCGGGAAGGCCCAGTCGAGCATCACGCTGCCGCGCGAGGCGTCGCCGCCCTTGAGCGAATGGCGCATCTGCAGCGATACCTGGTGCGCACCGGCGCGCCGCGTGACCACCAGCTCGCCGCGACCGATCCAGTTCTCGATGCCGGGGTTGTCGTCGACCTCGGCCCGCTCGGAGATCCGCCACCAGGGACGGACCAGCACCGACCAGTCGCCGTTCTCGAAGCCGGCCTGGGCGATCACGCGGTTCCAGCTGCGCGACAGCGGCTCGCTGCGGCCGTTGGACTGGTGGTTGAAGCCCAGGCCCAGGAAACGTGCGCGCCAGCCCAGGAACAGCGGCTCGTCGATGCCCCAGATGCCGAACACCTCGGGCTCGTAGTTGGTCTCGCGGAACGGGCGCGACAGCTGGGGCGCGTAGACCTGCCAGTGCGACTTCTGCGTGTAGCCGAGCCAGACGTCGAGGTTGCTGCCGCCGACGGTCTCCCAGATCTTCGACTTCAGGCTGATCTGGAAAGCGGCCTCGACCGAGCGCAGGTCCTGCGGCGCGGACACCGAGTTGCCGACGGCATCGCTGGCGGGCTGCTGGTTCGGGTCGTTCGACCAGCGTACCGGCAGCACGTACATCGGCTTGTAGGGGCGCAGCAGGAAACGGCCCTGCTTGGTGCCCGGATCGAGCTCCCAGCGTTCGCCGAGCGAGCCGCCGCGGGCCCGGCGCTCGTCGCGCGCGAGCTTGGCCGCCTCCTCGGGCGTGGGGGCGGCGGGGCTCGCCGGGCCGGGTCGCGGCGTGCCGGCGGCGGTCCCGGGCGAGGCGGGCGAGGCGGCCGCGGGCACCGGGGCCGGAGCGACCCGCCCGACCGCACGGTCGTAGCACTCGAGCCGCTGCGCGTCGTCGACGATGACGAGGCAGGAGGTGGGCACGGTCTGGGCGGCGACCTGGCCGCAGGCTGCGGCAAGCAGGGCGAGCGCGGCGATGAGAAGGGCAGCGCTCGGCGCGGAGGCGTCGGTCATTCCGGTCGTCCGGTGGGGCGCGAGGCGCGAGGCGCAGGGCGCGACGCGCGAGGTCGCGCCATTCTACGCAGCGCGGTGGCGCATCGACGGGCGTCAATTCGAGCGCGGCGCCGGATCGACCCGGCGTTCACGACCAACCGTGACCCGCTCGCCGTCCACTCGCCGCCGGAAGCGTTCCGGGGGCTGTTCAGCGGGATCGTCGCCGCAGCACCCGCGCCGGTGGGCCTCGGCCCGCCGCTTCGCCAGCTAGGCCGCAGCGTCCACGCCGACGATGGTGCCGGCGCGCAGCTGCGCGGCGAACTCGGCCTCGGGCACGGCCTTCCCGAACAGCCAGCCCTGGCAGGCCCCGCAGCCGACCGAGACCAGGTAGTCGGCCTGTGCCTGGTTCTCGACGCCCTCGGCGATGACCTCGAAGCCCAGGCTCCCCGACAGGCCGACGATCGCCCGCACGATCGCCGCGTTGTCGCCGTCGTCGGGCAGGCCGTGGACGAACGAGCGGTCGATCTTGATTTCGTCCACCGGCATGCGCTTGAGGTAGGCGAGCGAGGAGTAGCCGGTGCCGAAGTCGTCGAGCGAGATCGACACGCCGAGCGCCTTGATCTGGTTCAGCACCCCGAGGCTCTCGTCGGCCGCCGACATCAGCATGCTCTCGGTGACCTCGACGGTCAGGTAGCGGGCGGGCAGGCCGGCGCTCGCGAGCGCGCGGTCGACGTCGCGGAGCAGACGGCCGTCGCGGAAGTGCGAGGCCGAGACGTTGACCGCGACGCGCCCCGGATGGCCGGCGTCGAACCAGCGTCGGGCGGCGCGACACGCCTCGCCGATCACCCAGGTGCCGAGCTCGACGATCAGCCCCGCCTCCTCGGCGATCGGGATGAACTCGCTCGGCGCGACCAGGCCGCGCTCGGGATGGCGCCAGCGCACCAGCGCCTCGCAGCCGATGATGCGACCGTCCGACGAGGTGACCTTCGGCTGGTAGTGCAGCTCGAACTCGCCGCGCTCGATGGCCCGCCGCAGCTGGGCCTCGAGCGTCAGCCGCGCGAGCGACTGCTCGTTGAGCGAGGCGCTGTAGAAGCCGTAGCCGTTGCCCGGGCGGTTGCGCACGGCCGTGGCCGCGGCGCGCGCGCAGCGCAGCAGCGCCTCGGCCTCGCACGCATCCGGGGGGGACGCGGCGATGCCGATGGACACCTGCGGATACCAGTCGTGCCCCTCGATCTGCATCGGCTGGCCGACGGTGGCGAGCAGGCGGCGCGCGATCCCGGCGGCGTCCTCGATGCGCGCGAGCGACGGCAGGAGCGCCGCGAACTCGTCCGGGCCGGTGCGCGAGACCATCGGGCCGGTGACGTCGTCGCCCGCCCGCCCGGCCGTCTCGCCGCTGCGCACGCAGCGCTGGATGCGCTGCGCGATCGTGCGCAGCGCGTCGTCGGCGGCGCGGTGCCCGAGCGTCTCGCTCAGCTGGCGCACGCGGCCGATCTCGACCTGCAGCAGCGCGGACAGTTCGCCGCGGCGCGCAGCTCGGCGCAGCGTGCTGGCGGTGTGGGTCAGCATCAGCTTGCGGTTCGGCAGGCCGGTGGGCAGGTCGAACCAGGTGCTGCGGTCGCGCATCACCTTGAAGGCGAGCGTGTTGCGCAGGCGCAGGATCAGTTCGCTGGGGTCGACCGGCTTCTCCAGGAAGTCGGTGGCGCCGAGCTCGAGCACGCGCAGCTTGGTGCGCGCATCGCTCGCCGAAGTCATCACGATGACCGGCATCATCTTCAGCTCCGGGTCGGCGCGCACCAGGCGCAGCACGTCGAAGCCGGACATGCCGGGCATCATCAGGTCGAGCAGCAGCACGTCGGGATGCTCGGCGCGCAGCCGCTTCATCGCGGCGACCGGGTCGGTCTCGCCACGGAAGTCGCGGTAGCCGGCGTCCTCGAGGAAGGCGCGCACCAGGTCCACCAGGATCGGCTCGTCGTCGATCATCATGACCGACGCGTTCGAGAGCACCGGATCGTGGCCGAGCGTCGAGGGCGCCGCGGGCGCGGGGGATACGGCGGGCGCGGCCGGTACGGCGGATGCGGCGGATGCGGCGGGTACGGGCCACGCGACGGACGCGGTCGATGCGGACACCGCCGCCGGCGCCGCGACGCGGCGCTCCTGCGTCGGACGCTCGGGCGAGTCGAGATCGAGCGGGCCGCGTGCGCTCATGCGGGTCCGACCCGGGCCGGCGCGGTGGCGATCGCGGGGGCGACCACGCGCGCGCCCAGCGCCTCGATGAGGTCGAGCTGCTCGCCGACGGCCGCGAGCTCGCCGGCGCGGGCGGCCTGCTCGGCCTTGCGCGCGGGCTCGGTGAAGGCGTCGTAGCCGACCGACCCGGCCGAGCCCTTGAGCCAGTGGGCGATGTCGGCGCAGACCTCGGCGTCGCCGCGCACATGGGCGGCGCGCAGTGCCGCGAGCCGCTCCGGCAGGCGCTGCGCGAAGCTCGAGACGACCGACGCGAAGCGCGGGTTGCCGGTCAGCCGCGACACCACCGGTCCGGCGCCGCCGCCCGGGGCCGCGGCGCTCGCGGCCCGCGTCGCGGACGCTGCGGCCGAGGCCGCCGGCCTCGCGGGCGCCGGGCCCGCGACGATCAGCGCGCCGGCGTCGGTCGCATCGGCGGCGGAACCGTCGGCGCGCACGCCGCCCAGACGCGCGGCCAGCGTCTCGAGCATCGCGTCGATGTCGATCGGCTTGGTCAGGTAGCCGTCGCAGCCGGCCTGCGCGATCTCCTTCTCGAAGCCGCGCAGCGCGTGCGCGGTGAAGGCAAAGATCGGCATCCGCAGACCCGAGGCACGCAGCCTGCGTGTCGCGGTGAAGCCGTCCATGCCGGGCATCTGCATGTCCATCAGGATCAGGTCGGGCGCGCCTGCGGCGACCGCGGCGAGCGCGGCGATGCCGGAGTCGGCCTGCTCGACCACGAGGCCGGAGTCCTGCAGCGCCAGCGCGACCAGCTCGCGGTTCTCGGCGGAGTCGTCGACCACCAGCAGGCGGCGCGGCGGGAAGCGCCAGACCTGCCCGGCATCGGGCGCGCGCGTGTGCGCATCGGCCATCGCCTGCACCGGCTCGATCATCGTGCGGTGCGCGTCCGGGCCCGGGTCGATCGACACGATGAAGGTGCTGCCCTCGCCGAGCCGGCTCTCGACCTCGATGTCGCCGCCCATCGCACGGGCGAACTTGCGGCTGATCGACAGGCCGAGCCCGGTCCCGCCGAAGCGGCGTGCGGTCGAGGTCTCGGCCTGCACGAAGGGCTCGAAGATCGCCCCGAGCTTGTCGGCCGGGATGCCGATGCCGGAGTCGCGCACCGAGATGCGCAGCCGTGCCGGCCGGCCCGCGCCGGGCGCGATCCAGGCTTCGGTGACGACCACCTCGCCGGCGCTGGTGAACTTGATCGCGTTGCCCACCAGGTTCGTGACCACCTGGCGCAGGCGCGACGCGTCGCCGAGGATCTCGGAGGGTACCGGTCCCTCGACCGCCCGCCGCAGCCCGACGCCCTTCTCGGCCGCGCGCACCGACATCGCCTCGACCACCTCGGCCAGCACCTGGTGCGGCGCGAAGCCGATCCGCTCGACCTCCATCTGCCCGGCCTCGACCTTCGACAGGTCGAGGATGTCGTTGATGAGGGTCAGCAGGTGCGAGCCGTTGGCGTGCACCGTGTCGAGGTGGCGGCGCGCCTGCGCGGCGTCCTTCACGCGGCCGCGACGCAGCATCTCGGTGAAGCCGAGGATGGCGTTCATCGGCGTGCGGATCTCGTGGCTCATGTTGGCCAGGAAGTCCGACTTCGCGCGGTTCGCCTGCTCGGCGCGCTCGGTGGCCTCGCGCAGCAGCGCTTCCTTGCGCTCGAGCTCGGTGATGTCGTCCAGGCTCACCAGCACGCCGGCGGCGGGCGTGCCGTCGCTCGCGCCGACCGGCGCGCAGTTCGCGAGGAAGCTGCGGCGCTGGCCGTTGGCGTCGACGAGGCCGACCGGCTGCAGCTTGAGCGTGCGGCCTTCGGCGAGCGCGCGCGCCCAGGGCAGCGCCGACGGCTCGAACGGCCCGCCGGCCGCGTCGAGCCAGCCGATGTCGGTCGCGGGCCGGCTGGTCACCTGATCGGCGTCCTTGCCCAGCAGCTCGCACAGCGCGGCGTTGGCGAGCACCACGCCGCCCTGCGCGTCGATCAGCATCAGTCCCTCGGCGAGGGTGTCGAGCGCGTTGCGCACGCGATCGGGCACGGCGCGCGACGGATCGAGCTGCTTGAGCATCCGGCCGAGGTACACGTAGAAGCCGAGGAAGCACGCGATCGCGATCAGCACCAGCGCGCGGCTGCGCCCCTCGAGGAACAGGCCGGCGATGCCGTCGCGCGGCGGCGCGAACGCGGCCTCGAGCCGGCCCCAGCGGTTGCCGGCCGCGTACAGCGGCACCGACAGCTCGGTCGACGTGGAACGTGCGTTCTCGTCCGTCTGCGTCCAGGTCTCGGCATGCGGGCCGACCGAGACGACCAGCGCGCCGTCGGCGCGCCGGATCGCGGCCGAGCGCATCGACGGATTGCGCTCGAGCGTGAACAGCAGCAGGTCGCCCGCGGCGTCGACGTTGTCGGTGGCGAGCGAGCTCATGCTGCCGGCGGCGACGGCCTCGACCAGCGAGGCACGCGATTCGGCCTCCAGCTTGCCGACGTCGGGCACCAGCCCGATCCAGGTCGCGCCCAGGTGCGCGCTGACCACCATCGAGACGAGACCGGTGGTGACCAGCAGCCGCGCGTTGGCGATCCAGCGCATGCCCGGAAGCCGGGCCAGGGCCTGCAGCCGGGCCGACCCGCGACGCAGCACGCGGTCGGTGGCCTCGGTCAGGCGCTCGCGCGCGCCGGGGCGGGCCTCGCTCGCGCGGGAGGATACGGGGGGAGCGGTCACGCGTTTCATGCAATGCCCTCGGCGAGGCGGCCCGCGGGAGCGGCGGCTCGGTCGGCCAGCGCCTCGGCTTCGGCGACGCGCTCGGCCTGCGCGTCGGCGGCCCGCTGCAGCAGGCCGCGCAGCGAGTCGTCCTCGTCGTCGTCGTCCTGGCCGCGGGCGTCGATACGCGCCAGCACGGGCAGCGGGTCGATCGAGCGCCAGGCCGGCATCGAGGCCAGCAGGCTGGTGAGCAGTACGCCGCCGCGCAGCAGCCAGATCGCATAGCCCAGCGACAGCGACGTGCTGATGGCGACCGACGAGGCGACCAGCGCGCTGCTGGCCTGGAACTTGGACGTGGCCTCCTCGCGCGACTGCGCGAGCTCGTCGCGGAAGTCGGCCTGGCGCAGCGCGACGACCGGGGACCAGGCTTGCTGGATCTCGGCGGCCGGTTCTGCGAGCTGCTGTGCGCCGGCGCGGCGCCAGGCGTCGGCGAGCGCCCCCGCGGTCGTGCCGCCGGTAGCGCTGCGGAGGCGCTCGGTCTCGTCGTGCGAATGCGCCGGCGCCGCACCGAGCGCGTTGGCGGAACCGCCGCCGTTCATCGCGGCGCCGCTCGCCTCGCGGGCGCTGCCCGAGGCATCGGATCGCGCCGCCTGCAGCTCGACGCCGGCCGACTGCGTGGCGATCGCGCCGGAGGTCGGCGCCGCGCCGGCGGCCGTGCCCGATCCCGCGCCGGAGCCGGTGGGCGCGCCGCCCGCGCGGGCCGCGGCCGACTGAGCGGGGGCGGCCGCCCCGGATCCGCCGGCGCGGGCACTCGCGCCGCTGCCACCGTCGGCCCCGGACGTGCCGCCGTCGGCGGCGGCCGCGACACCGGCGTAGGCCTGGCCCGCCCCGGCGCCGCCCGGAGCCACCGACGATGCGGAGGTCGACATCGATGCCGCGGCATGCGAATGGACCGACAGCTTCAGCACGATCGGCCCGTGGGTCGCCGACGCGTTCGAGCCGTCGGTGACCGCCAGGCTCAGCTGTTGCATGCCGCCCTGGGTCGGCGCCATGAAGCTCATGCGACCGGCATTGACCTCGGCCTGCGTGAACGAGCCTCCGACCCGGATCTCGACGCCATCGCGCAGCAGCTGCCCGGCGAGGGGGCCGGCACGCATCGTGTAGACGATCCGATCGGCAGCGTCGTCGACGTCGGTCGTCCGGAGCAGCGACTCGTCGAGCGCGAGCATGGCGGTGGCGCGCAGGTTGATCGGCGCGTCCGGCGGCACGACACCGACCACCGGGGCGTCGTTGACCGCGGCGATGGCGATCTGGACCGAGCCGGAGGTGGTGAGCGTCGCATCGTCGCGATCGCTCACCTTGATCGTCAGAGTCACCCTGCCGTTGTCGTCGGCGACGGGTCGGTAGCCGATCCGCTCGAGTGCGTCCTGGATGTCCTGGAGGTCGCCGCTGATCACGATCCGGGAGCCGGAGCGGGTCGTGCCGTCGCGAAAGCTCACGTCCTCCAGGTCGCCGCCGAGCGCGAGCGTGCCGCGATCGACCGACAGCTCGACGACCACCCGCTGCATGGACGAGACGCGGTCCGGATCGCGGACCGAGATCCCGGTGGCGTTCTGCATCACGAGGTCGGTGTCTTCGGTGGCGGGCACGGCCGCAGCCGGCAGCACCACCGTCGGCCGCTCGTTCAGGTTGTTGACCCGGACGACGTAGCGGCGCTCGGACTGCCCTCCCAAGACGTCCTCGGCCTGGACGAACACTTCGTACGAGTTGTTGTTGTTCGGATCGGACGCGTTGGCATCCTGCGGGTTCTCGAAGTCGGGCGGGAAGTTGAAGCTCAGCACACCGGTGACGGCGTTGATCGTGAAGTCCGAGCTGTCGGCGCCGCCGACGATTCTCCAGATCAACGGGCCGTTCGGCACGTCGGGGTCGGTCGCTCGCAGGACGCTCACCGCGTACGAGCCGCTGATCACGTCGGCGTCGGTGTTTTCGTTGACGTCCAGGTTGTCGGACAACTCGAAGACCGGAACCTGGTTCACACGACTCGCGTTCGAGAGCGCGGAGGTCTCCCGCAGCGTCGGCGTATCGGTACTGGTATCGAGCCAGGTCGCGGTGGCGACCACCGCCATCGTGTAGTCCGCTGTGGTGGACAGCGTGACCGTTCCCGACCACGTGCCGTCGCCGCCGAGCTGCACGTCCCGCGTGCTGACGCCGCTGATCCAGGTCAGCGCGTCGACCGGTTGCGTGGAGCCCGGCGCGAACGCCGAGCGGTCGACGTAGAAGTCGAGCCGGTAGGTCGCGCCCGGCGGGCCGTCGAGCGACACCCTGACGGTCGTCGAGCCGGCGCTCGATCCAGGACCGGCCTCGCTCAGGATCGGCGTCGGAACGCTCCGACCGTCGGTACGGCGCTCGATCGGCGTCGCATCCGCATCGATCACGTTGCCGATCAGCGCGTTGTTGCTCGAGGAGCTGGTGCCCACCACGATGCCGAGGTCGCCGTTGTGGCGCAGCACGTTCTGCTGGATCGGGACGGTCCCGCCGATCAGGTTGTCGTGCGCGCCGTTGGTGAGCAGGATCCCGTAGCCGAACGGATCCACGCCCGGGGAGAACCCGTTGCCGAGGTTCCGCGTCAGGCTGCGGTCCGTCCCGATGAAGTTGCCCTGCACCACGTTGCCGGAGGCCTCGCCGCCGAGGATGCGGATGCCGCCCTCCTCGTTCGAGCCGATCACGTTGTCGCGAAGGATGTTGTCGGCCACCGCGACCGCAACTTCGTCGTCGTGCAGCGACAGGCCCCGCTCGCCGTTACCGAACGCCGCGGTCCCGCTCGCGTCGACGCCCAGATGGTTGCCTTCGATCGTGTTGCCGCTCGAACGCACCAGCACGGCGTTCGCACCGAAGCCACCGATCGACAGATGGGCGATGCGCGAACCGTCGCTGCCGGGGTCGAGCACCAGGCCGTTGCCGCCGACGCTGTTCGTCCGGGTCAGTTCCACCGTCAAGGGCCCGCCGGGCGTCGCGGGCGCGCCGCCGTCGATGTCGACCGCGTGCACGATAGCGGGCAGCGCGGCAACGAGCGTGATGCGCTGGGTGCCCGCGCCGAGCGCGAAGGTGATGGTGTCGCGCGCGGTCCCCGCCTCGTCGGCGTAGTTCGCGGCGAGCAGCGCCTCGCGCAGCGACACGGTGCCGCCGGCCTGCTGGTGCAGCCAGAGGTCGCGCGGCGTGAGCGCGCTGCCCGGCATCCGGGCACCGCCCTCGATCGTCAGAACGTCGTCGACGTCGGCGATGGTGTCGACGACGAACTCGCTGTACGTGTCGGTGTCGGTGTTGGTGAAGGTCGCGGTCTGAGCCGCGACGCCATGCCACGACGCGACCGAGTCGGCCGGCACGATCGCCGCCGACACCGAATAGGTCCGGTCGCCGTCGACCAGTGGGCGCGCCTCGTCCAGGCCCCGGATCGTCACCGTCTGCGGCACGTTCCAGTTGTTCGCATCGAACGTGAGCGTGCCGCCGAACACTGCAGCCTCGCCGGCGTCCGACACGGTGACGACGACGGTCACCATCCCGACCGGGGGCACGGCGAGCGACACCTGCAGCGTCACGCTGCCGGTCTCGCCGTCGGCCTCCGAGGTGACCGCACTGGTCGGCCACACCACGACGATGTCCTGCGTGGGGACGCTCATCGTCCGGAAGAAGGTCTGCTCGACCGGTATCGGGTCGCTCGACAGGCCGGTCCACCCCATCCGCAGCATCCCGCCGGCGATCGCGGCGGACACCTGCCGCGGCACGCCCGACGCGTCCGAACTGACGGCGACCGAGTCGTAGTGCGCGACGCCGCCGACCGTGAACGCGCGCGCGCGCACGTCGGCACCGCTGCCGTTGTCCTGCTGCCAGGCCACCACGATCGTGTCGACGCCGCCGCCTCCGTGGGCGACCGTGACCGACGGGCGCCCCGCGGCGGCGGTGAACGCGGCGTCGCTGACCTGGAAGGCGGTCCCGGGCACGCCATCACCCCCCACCACCACGGCCTGCACGAGCGCGGCGGCGCCGGTGGGCGCGCCGCTCCAGGCCACGACGTAGCGGCCGTCGGACAGGACGGCGATCGACGGTGGCGCGGCGACGGTGGCACCGGCCGCGGAGATCCGCTGCGGCACCTGCCCGTCGGCGGCGGCGCCCGAGTCGGGGACCGCCACGACCCAGACCGAGCCGTCCCCGGCCGTATCCATGTACGTCACGCCGAAGCCGCCGCCCTCGCGCATCGCGACGGCGGGCAGCATCTGGATTCCGGCGCGCTTGTCCGACTGCAGCAGGTTGTTCGTGGCCCCATCGAGCACGCCGCTCGACGAGATCCGGCGATAGACGAGGTCGACCGACTGGTTGGCGCCGTCGACGACGTCCTGGGCCCACACCACGACGGCCTCGCCGTGCGCATTCATCGCGACCGTCGGCGCACTCGGCAGCGCGATCACGCCGGAGGTGATCTGCAGCGGTCCACCCGATGCGGTGCCGTCGGCGAGATAACGCTGCGCGAGGAGTTGCCCGGAGGTGCCGGTACCGGTCTGCCAGACGACGATGAAGCCGCCGCCGTCGGGGACCATCGCGACCGACGGATTGCGGCCGTCGGCGCCGGAGACCGCGATCTGCGGGCCGATGGCCATGCCCGTGGCGTCGTAGCGCTGCGCGACGACATCGTCCGTGGCGACATCGACCCAGACCGCGACGCTGGCGGCGCTGGCTGACGAACTGCCGGCCAGATACGGGCCACGCACAGCGGGTTCGATCTGGATGTGGTCGTCGGACCCGACATCGGCGTTCGACGCGAGCAGGGCCTCGCGCAGCGACACCGCGTTGCCGGCCTGCTCGTGCAGCCACAGCGCGTACGGCGTGAGCGGCGCACCGGGCGCACGCGTGACGTCGTCGACGTCCGCGAGCGTGGTCACGACGAACTCGCTGTAGGTGTCGTTGTCGGTGTTCACGAACGCCCGCTCCCGCGCGGCGACGCCGTCCCAGGTCGCGATCGATGCATCGGCGTCGACAGCGACGCGCACGGTGTAGGACTGATCCCCGTCGTCCACCCGGCGGGACTCGTCGTTGCCGCGGATCGTGACCGTCTGCGGCAGGTACCAGTTGCTTGCGTCGAAGACCAGCACGCCGTCGTAGACCGTCGCCTCGTTCGCGCCGACGGCGTTGCCGATCACGGTGACTCGCACCGTGATCTCACCGTCGGGCGGTATCGTCAGCGCCACCTGCAGCGTCTTGCCGCCGGTCGGGCCGTCGGACTCCGAGGTGGTCGCGTCGGAAGGCCAGATCACGGCGAGTGCGCCGGCGATCGTCCGTACCCAGGTCTGCTCGACCGGCACCATGTCGGTCGACGGTCCGGTCCACTGGACCTGGAGCGCGCCGTTCACGAAGGCGGCCGAGGCGTGCCGCTGTGCACCGGCTGTAGCCTGGTTGATGGCGAACTCGGCGCCGAGCGCGCTTCCCGCGGTGCTGACGAAGCGTCCTCGCAGACCGAGGCCATCGACGTCGTCCTGTTCCCAGACCACGACCGGCGTGCCGGTGGTGCCGCCCGGGGCGACGGCGACGCTGGCGCGCCCGGCCGTGACACCGGTCTGGCTCACCTGGAAGACGGTGCCGCGAACACCGGTGGCGACCGTGGCCACGTCGATCACCGCGCCCTGCACGGTCGCGTCGGTCGGTGCAACCGTGCTGGCGCTCCACACGACGATGTAGTTGCCATCGGCCAGCACCGCGATCGACGGTGCGGCGCTGGCGGTCTGGCCGGTCTGGGACACCTGCACCGCGTTGATGCCGTTGTTGGGGTCGGTCGCGTCCGCCACCACCACGACCTGGATCGAATCGGCGGCGTTCGCGTCGAGGAACGCGACCGCGAACCCACCGTCGCTCTGCATCGCGACCGACGGCAGCGACTGGGTGCCGCCATCCCCGCTCGGCGTGCTCAGCTCGGTGACGTCGCCCAGCACGCCGGCGGACGAGATGCGGCGATAGACGAGGTCGACGGACCGGCCGCCGCCGTTGCCCATCTCTTGCGCCCAGACGACGACCGCGTCGCCGGCGGCGTTCATCGCGATCGCCGGCTGCATCGGGTTGTCGGTCGCGTCGGCGGTGATCGACAGCGGCGATCCCGACGCCACGCCCGTGGCGCTGAAGCGCTGCGCCAGGATCTGTCCGGTCGCGCCGGTGCCGTGCTGCCAGACGACGATGAACTCGCCGCCGTCGGCATCCATCGCGACCGAAGCGGCGCGGCCGGCAGCGGCGGAGACCGTGATCGACGTGCCGGTCTGCGCGCCGACGGCATCGTAGCGTTGCGCGACGACGAGGCCCGAGGTCGCGTCGACCCAGACCGCGACGCTGCCGCTGGCATTGCCGGCGAGCTGCCGCCCGCCGCTGTCGGCCGGCACCACGACGGCATCGGTGCCCGTCGACGCCTCGGCTGCCAGCACGCCTGCGAAGGACGCCTGCAGCGCGGCCTCGATCGGTGCCTGCGCCTCGATGGGACCGCGCACGACCTCCAGCGTCCAGTCCGCGCCGTAGGACAGGCCCCCGGTCGCGTCGTCGCTGGCGGCGACGTCGGCGCCGGTCAGGTCGGCGAGCGCGTCGAGCAGCACGGCGCCCGCAGCGCCGGCACCGGTATCGCAGCCCCACAGCAGCAGGTCGGCGTCGGCGGTCAGCCCGTCGGACCAGCCGGCGATCGAGCCCGCGTTCGCGCGGACCGTGTCCAGGTCGAGCGAGGTGGCACCGAGCTGCATCGAGCCGGCGGTGCCGTGGCCGAAGAAGTGGACGGCGCGGTAGGGAACGTCGGATGCGGCCAGCTCGGCGTCGAGCACCTGCAGCGCATCCTCGCCGGCGCCGAGCACCAGCACGTCGATCGGACGGCCCGCGGCGCGCTGCGCGTCGAGAGACTGCAGCAGTCGGCCGACGTCCGGCACACGGGCGTCGACCACGGCCAGCTCGCGCGGCGCGCCGGCCTGCATCGGCGTGTCGGCCGCGGCCGGCGCCGTCCAGGCGACGGCCGAGGCCGCGGCCGAAGCCGGTGCCGCCCATGCGATCGCCTCCGCGACGGCCGCGCCGGCGGCGTCGCCGGAGAACAGCAGTCGGGGCTCGAGCGCCTCGATCGAGGGCGCCCGGCGGCCGGTCGGGCGTGGCAGGTCCATCTGGCCAGT
>JBIIPQ010000019.1:0-27856 GCA_044342535.1 Burkholderiaceae bacterium | reverse complement strand
GCACGGCGCCAAGCTCCTCTATGCGTACGCCGAATGCACGGTGCCCAAGATCACGGTCATCACCCGCAAGGCCTACGGCGGCGCCTACGACGTGATGTCTTCCAAACACCTGCGCGGCGACGTGAACCTCGCCTGGCCGAACGCCGAGATCGCGGTGATGGGCGCCAAGGGCGCGGTGGAGATCATCTTCCGCCAGGACAAGGACGACCCGGCCAAGCTCGCCGCGCGCGAGGCCGAGTACCGGGCGAACTTCGCGAACCCGTTCGTGGCCGGTTCGCGCGGCTACATCGACGACGTGATCCAGCCGCACGAGACCCGCAAGCGCATCTGCCGCTCGCTGGTGATGCTGCGCGACAAGAAGGTCGAGAACCCGTGGCGCAAGCACGGGAACATCCCGCTCTGAGCGGCCCTCGACCCAAGGAACGGGAGCAACGACACATGTTCAAGAAGATCCTGATCGCCAACCGCGGCGAGATCGCCTGCCGCGTCATCAAGACGGCCCGCCGCATGGGCATCGCCACCGTCGCGGTGTATTCGGACGCCGACCGCGACGCCCGCCACGTCGGGCTCGCCGACGAGGCGGTGCACATCGGACCGCCGCCGGCACGCGAGTCGTACCTGTCGATGGACAAGATCATCGCGGCCTGCAAGTCGACCGGGGCCGAGGCGGTGCACCCAGGCTACGGATTCCTCAGCGAGAACAGCGAGTTCGCGCGGCGCGTGGAGGAGGAGGGCATCGTCTTCATCGGCCCGAAGCACGCCTCGATCGCGGCGATGGGCGACAAGATCGCCTCGAAGAAGCTCGCGCAGGCCGCCAAGGTCAACGTCATCCCGGGCTGGAACGAGGCGATCGAGACGCCGGAGCAGGCGGTGTCGATCGCGAAGGACATCGGCTACCCGGTGATGATCAAGGCCTCGGCCGGCGGAGGCGGCAAGGGGCTGCGGGTCGCCTACAGCGACCGCGAAGCGCACGAGGGCTTCACCTCCTGCCGCAACGAGGCGCGCAACAGCTTCGGCGACGATCGGGTCTTCATCGAGAAGTTCATCGAGGAGCCGCGCCACATCGAGATCCAGGTGCTCGGCGACGGCCACGGCCACTGCCTGTACCTGTGGGAGCGCGAGTGCTCGATCCAGCGCCGCCACCAGAAGCTGATCGAGGAGGCGCCGAGCGCGTTCCTCGACCGCGAGACGGCGCGCCGCATGGGCGAGCAGGCGGTGCAGCTCGCCCGCGCGGTGGACTACCAGTCCGCGGGCACGGTCGAGTTCGTGGTCGGCAAGGACAAGGGCTTCTACTTCCTCGAGATGAACACCCGGCTGCAGGTCGAGCATCCGGTGACCGAGTGCATCACCGGCCTGGACCTGGTCGAGCAGATGATCCGCGTGGCCGCGGGCGAGCCGCTCGGCTTCGGCCAGGCCGACCTCGAGCTCGACGGCTGGGCGATCGAGTGCCGGATCAACGCCGAGGACCCGTCGCGCGGCTTCCTGCCGTCGACCGGCCGCCTGGTCAGGTTCCAGCCGCCGGCGACCACGATGGAGGCCTCGCTGCCGGTGCCGGCGGCGGGCGTGCGGGTCGACACGGGGGTCTACGAGGGCGGCGAGATCCCGATGCAGTACGACTCGATGATCGCCAAGCTGATCGTCAAGGGCCGCGACCGCGCCGAAGCGATCGCGGCGATGCGCGGGGCGCTCGATGCGTTCGTGATCCGCGGGATCTCGACCAACGTCGGCTTCCAGTCGGCACTGATCGGGCATCCGCGCTTCGCCACCGTCGAGTTCAACACCGGCTTCGTCGCCGAGCACTATCCGCAGGGCTACCAGGCCGCAGGCGCGCGTCACGACGATCCGGCGTTCCTGATGGCGCTCGCGGGGGCCGCGCACCGCCGGCTGCTCGAGCGGGCGGCGGGCATCGAGGGCCAGCTGCACGGCCGCTCGGTGGTGGTCTCCGAGGAGATGGTCGCGGTGGTGAAGAACGCCGAGGGCGGGCGCGACGACACCGCGGTGACGGTGAACGTCGACGGCGAGATGCTCGCGGTGACCGTCGGCGCCACGAAGCGCTACGCGATCCGCTTCGACGGGCCGATCCGCGACATCGGCGTCTCGGGCACGGTCGACGGCCGGCCCTTCCATGCGCAGATCGAGCGCCGCGGGCTCGACTACGTGGTCTCGCACGGCGGCGCGCAGGTGGTGGCGAGGATGCTGTCGCCGCGCGCGGCGGCGCTCTACGGCCTGATGCCGGCCAAGCAGCCGCCGGACCTCTCGCGCTTCCTGCTGTCGCCGATGCCGGGGCTGCTGGTGGACGTGGCGGTCGCGGTCGGCCAGCAGGTGCGCGCGGGCGAGCGGCTCGCGGTCATCGAGGCGATGAAGATGGAGAACGTGCTGATCGCCCAGCGCGATGCGGTCGTGAAGAAGGTGTCGGCCGGCAAGGGCGACAGCCTGGCGGTCGACCAGATCATCCTCGAGTTCGAGTGAGGCACGGCATGACCGACACGAGACCCTTCAAGGTGCTGGGCATCCAGCAGATCGCCATCGGCGGCCCGAGCAAGGACCGGCTGCGCACGCTGTGGGTCGACACGCTCGGGCTGCGGGTGACCGGCAATTTCGTCAGCGAGCGCGAGAACGTCGACGAGGACATCTGCGCGATGGGCTCGGGCGCGCACGCGGTCGAGGTCGACCTGATGCAGCCGCTCGATCCGGACAAGAAGCCGGCGGTGCACACCACGCCGCTCAACCACGTCGGGCTGTGGATCGACGACCTGCCGCGCGCGGTCGAGTGGCTGACCGGGCGGGGCGTGCGCTTCGCGCCGGGCGGCATCCGCAAGGGGGCGGCAGGCCATGACATCTGCTTCCTGCACCCGAAGGCGAACGACGAGTTCCCGATCGCCGGCGAGGGCGTGCTGATCGAACTGGTGCAGGCCCCGCCCGAGGTGGTGGCGGCGCTCGGCGACTGATCCCTCCGCGGACGCTCCGTCGCGCGCGGCGCGGCCCCTCGGCGCCGGTCGTGCCGCTCATTCACATGAGCGCAAGCAGCCGATCCTCGAGCTGATTCGTGCAGACCGCCGGGCTGAATTCGCGCCGTGCCCGCGCGAGGCCGCCCGCGGCGAGCGTCGCGCGCAGTCCATCGTTGGTGCAGAGCAGCTCCAGCCGATCTCTGACCTGTTCGATGTCGTCGCCATCCACCCGGTAGCCCGATACGCCGTCCTCGATCGCATCGGCCGTGCCGCCGCTGATGCCGCCGAGAACCGCAGTGCCGCAGGCGGAGGCCTCCAGGAAGACGATGCCGAAGCCCTCCGTGTCCCCGTTCACGTCCACGTTCGTCTGGACGAACAGATCGGCGGCGCCGTAGTGGTCCGCCAGCGTGACTTCCGGGACCGATCCCAGGAAGCGCACCCGTTCCTGCAGTCCCAGCTCGGCGACGAGGCCCTGCAAGGACGCCATCTCTTGCCCCAGACCGCCGATGCAGTACAGCCAGTTCGACGGCAGGTTCTTGCACACGTGCAAGGCACGCAGCGTCCGATCGATGCCTTTGCGCGGCACCAGTCGCGCAATCGTGAGCAGGATGAACTTGCCGTCCCATCCCAGATCCGCCCGCGCCGCGTCGCGGTCCGCCGGCGGATTGAAGCGCGACAGATCGACCGGGTTCGGGACGATCGCGATACGTTCTTCATCGACACCGTAGAGGTCTCGCGTGACCCGGGCGGTGTTGCCGCTGACGCAGATGTTGAGGTTGGCCTTCTGGAGGGCATCGCGTTGTTTGCGCCAGAGCCAGGATGACAAGGGCCCGTAGCTGAGCGCCATCGTCAGCTCTTCGCCATGCACGTAGTTCGCCCAGACCGTGCGACGCTGGAACCAGCGCCGCATCCATCAGCACACGTAGACGTTGCCGGCGATGATCACGTCCGGCTGGAGTTGCCGGATGGTCGACGCCACGGCGCGGTGCTGGCGCCACATGAGTGCGGCGGCGATCACGACCTTCCGTGCGAACGGCTGGCTGGATTCGCTCATGGGATTCGGAAAGTCGGCGCGCACCACGCGATACGGAAAATCGGTCGATTCGTCCGACTCGGCACCGACGCCGTGTGGATGATCGGCCAGCACGGTGATCTGGATCCGGGAGGCGTTGCGCGCCAGCGTGTCGAACACGCGGGGTGCGCCGCCATTCGAGTCGGGGTAGAACCACGGCGCAAGCAGCAGGACCTGGAGCCGTCGATCGGTCAGGGGGCGCCTCATTGCTCGGACTTTCATTCCTTCTGCGCCGTGCGATGTGTCGGGGCGCCGACTGTCCAGTCCGTCTCGTAGCCGGATGCGTTCGTCGCGATGCGCTGCTTGAGCCGCGCGAGCGATCTCGCCAGCAAGGCTCTGTCGATCGAGGACCAGTCGTCGATCGCTGTGTCCTGTCGATCGAGTATCGCGCTGATGTCGACGAGGTCGTTCGCGCCGAGCCTGAAGAGGACCTTGTGCTGCCGATCCACGAGCGCCCATTCGCGAGGCCGGTTCGTGTAGCCGTTGTGAGCGACGAGTGCCACGGACTCCCCGGCAGCGTCATCGGACGTCGGACCCGCCGGCACGAGGCCCAATGCTGACAGCAGGGCAGGAAAAATCTGCGCGTGCGAGGTCAAGTGGCGGATCGTGCCTGACGGGCCGCCGGGCAGGTGGATCAGCAACGGCGTACGGACCTGTCCGGCAAACAGTCCGCTCGCGTGGCTCAGGCGGCCATGTTCGAGCAGCTCTTCGCCGTGATCCCCGGTGATCACGACGACGGTACGATCGAGGTCGATGCCGGCCAGCACCTTGGACAACCAGTCATCCGCCTCGTCCAGGGTGTTCAAGTACCGGTTCGTGATTTCCGTGCGGAACCTCGGAAGATCGGGGCGGGTGTAGTCGAAGTCGTCGGCCACTTCCGGTTGGTGGCGGCTGAACTGCGCAGCGTGGGCGTACGGCCAGTGCGTGGCGGCGTAGTAGACCATCGCGAACTTGGGCGCTGGTCCGTCGCTCATGAACCGGTGCAATGCCGGGATCGATTGGGCGTCGTTCTCCGGGATGTAGAGCGGCTCGGTGAAGTTCTTCGTGTACTGCTCGAGCTTGCCGAATTCCTTGATGTCGATCCCGAACCGCTTCGTGCGGTACCCGGAGCGCGCGAGCATGGCCACATGACTCGACTGCTTCGAATGCGGTGGGCCGTAGAACAACATGGGCAGACCGTGGGTCAGTCCCAGCAGCCCATAGTGCGTGGCGTTCCCAGTCGAATGGTGGTCCAACATCTGCAGAGCCCGAGGCTTCAATGCCGTGAGTGTCGGCATCTTCTCGGACAGCGTGTTGCTGAGGCCCTCGATCGCGATGAACACGATGTCTGGTTTCGTGACGCCGATCGTGTTCGGCATCGCGGCTTGGATCGGGTTCGGGTCGTCCGCTGCGGTGGTAGCGTCGATCGATCCATAGAACGTGTTGAGTTCGCGCGCTATTCCCTGCCGTCCGATCGTTGCCAGGTAGACGGACTCGGTTCCGTTCAGACGGAATGGATGCTGGGTCAGCAGTGCCCGAAGCTGTCGGTCACCGTTGGCGATGACATGCCCGGTCGCCGCCGTGAATGCGCAGACTCCTGACACGAGCACCACAACGGGCACTGCTGCGAATCGTCTGTTGACGCCCGGCGCAGGCAGGCGCGTGGCCAGTAGCGCCATCACGCCGATCGCGACCGAGTGAACCGCTGCCTTGAGCAGAAACCGGAACACGTCCGTCGTCGTGAGCCCGATGTGCTGTGCCCAGTTGCCGTTGAGGAACACGCTCAGCTCGGTGGCTGAGAGATGCCTACGGGACAGGGCGAACCAACCCATGTCCGCTTCGACGAACACCAGGCCGGCGAGCGACAAGGCGATGAGGGTGACCGGTACGCGTCCCCGGTCGCGGGCCGGATCGATCACGACCACTGCAGCCAATACCAGGACCCACACGGGCGCCAGGCAGGCGATCGCCATCCAGGCCAGGGTCAAGCCATCGGGAGTGGGCCAACCGTAGGCGCCGTGTCCATGGAAGAGCGGCCAGTTGAGCCATCGGGCGACCAGGTTGACGCACGTGTAGACCGTCAGCAATACGATGAAGGTCTGGGTCGGACGTATGGTCCAGGTCTGTTCAGACATGTCGGTCGGCTCTACCGACGATCGCGACTGGCGCAGTGTGTCCACCGGCAGGAACTGAGCGCGAAGCGCAGAGGGGGCGGCCGCCGACGAGTGGCTTCGTGCGCGGTGCTGGCTCCATGGCCCTGTCGGATCGTAGCCAGGGGCCGATGAAAGTCGTCGGTGCTGACGGGTTTCGCCGATCGACACGAATCGTCTCGTCAGTGATCACCGATCCGCACGTTCGGCGGCTCAGCCCGGCGGTCGCGGGTCTGAGCGGCCAGGTGCGGCGTGGCGCGATCTCCGACGACGATCGCGTCGAAAACAGACCGCTAGAAGCCATGACTTTCTTCATTCAGGGCAGCGTGCCGCGTCTTGCGCGGAGTGACTGCTGTGAAGGGCAGCGCTGCTCGGAGGCGCGTCGCGACAGGAGCTGTTCCAGAGCAGAGACTCACGCTGGCAAGTCTAGGCAGAAGCCGTGTCCAGCGGATGTGCATGGTTCACGGTTCAGACAAGCGGGGCGCAGGGGCGGAAAGATGGTCAGTCGGCGAAGTCGGTTGTGGCGTCGCTGGCCGTTGAGGGCACGCGCTCGAGCGTTCGGCATCGATGGCACGATCGGTCTTCCCTTGGGAGCGCAGCGCCTCGTCACGGCCGGTCTGGCCGCCGCGCCGCCGTCTTGTGATCGAGTGCTCGCGTGTGCGCCCTGGGCTCCGATGCACCCGTTTCAGCGTTTTTCCAGGGCTCGTTCGCGGGCTTGGGTATTGCCCGGATGCGAGCTGGTGCTGCGGTTCCGTTCGCTCGACGCGGCACTGGCCGCGGTGCGCGAGCGGCCGCGCTGGCCGTCGAGCGCATGGGGCGGCGCGTTTCCGCATCAGGCGGGCTGCGGCACCACCTCGTGCTCGCCCTGCTCGCCACGCACCTCGACCGGCTGCCGGCGCGCGATCCGATCGAGGCCTTCGCCGAGCGCATCGGCGGGGACCTCGCGGCGCTGGCGGAAGAGGGGCCCGAGGCCCATCACGCCTGGGCGCTACGCGGGCCGCGCTCGGCTGATCCGGGGCACGAGCGCCACGCCCGCCGCGGTGACCAGCGCGCAGCCGATCGTCAGGACCTGGAGCAAGGTGGCAGCGACGAATCCGGCGGCCGGGTCGACGCCTGCCGGTGCCAGGGCCCAGTGATAGGCGAGCTGGAAGGTGCCCACGTAGCCCGGGGCCGCGGGCAGCGCCAGCGCGAGCGTGGCCAGCACGCTGCACAGGACGGTGGTCGCCGCCTCGACCTCGATGCCGGCCGCAATGAGCGTGGCGGCCACGCTGGCCACCCAGCCCAGCCACTGCAGCACCGACCAGCCGAGATAGCGCATGAGGAAGGCCGGGTCGCGCAGCACGGCCAGGCCGTCGCAGCAGGCATCGGCCTGGCTGCGCAGCACGCCGCCCAGGCCGGCGGGCAGGCGTGCGGCGACCGCCGCGACGGTGCGGCGCACCGCGGCCGGCCGTAGCGTCGCCCAGGCGAGGCCCCCGAGGGCCATCGCCACCGCGGCGCCGATCGTCAGGCCGACCTGCCAGAGCACCGGTGCGGACGGCGCCGGCAGCAGGGCCGCGGCCAGCGCGAGCGCGGTGAGCGCGAACAGCAGGTCGACGACCCGCTCGACCGCCATCGCCGAGACCATCGCGCCGGCCGGCACGCCCAGCCCGCGCACGGCGACCGCGATCCGGGCGAGTTCGCCGGCCTGCATCGGCAGCACGAAGTTGGCGAGGTAGCCGGCCATCTGCGAGGGCATGACCTCCGCCGCGCGGGTGGGCCGCAGCGGCGCGAGCGAAGCCGCCAGCCGCTCGGCGCGCGCCCGCATCACGATCGCGAAGCCCGCCACGTAGAGGGCGCAGGGCAGGGGGTCGACCGATGCGAAGGCCCGTGCGAGGGCCTCGAGCGATAGGCCGCGCGCCACCACCGCCAGGTAGGCGGCGCTGGCGAGCCCCCCCAGCGCGAGCAAGACGAGCGTGCGCGTGCGGCTCACCCGAGCCCGGCGGCGGTGCGGGTCAGCCGGAGCGTGAAGCCCGCAAACACTGGCACGTCCAGCGTCGCCGAAGGCGGCGCGATCGCGCAGCCGGTCGGGCAGGTGTCGGCCAGGCGGCGGACCTCGTCGGGCGAGACCGCGTTGAAGCCGTCCGGAGCGAAGCGTCCGTTCAGGAAGGTGAGCAGCGCGGCGAGCTCGTTGCCGACGCCGTGCTCCATCGCGCGGAACGAGTGCTCGACGAAGTCGACGAACGCGGGCTCCGGCGCCCCGACGCCCCGACCGATGCCCACGTGTCCGATGCGGCGCCCCGCGAAGGCCGAGGCCGGATAGAGGTTCGCCCCATCGAGCAGCACGCGGGCACGCGGCGCGGCCGCGAGGATGCCGTCGAGTCCGCGCTGGTAGACGCCGTGGCCGGTGCACATCACCACCCACTCGGCCTCGGCCAGCGTCGCGCCGAGATCGTTCGAGAAGCAGTCGGCGAGCCCGGTGCGCGCCAGGTTCTGGTCGTCGGGCTTGACGTACGGATCGTGGATCGTGACCGTGCAGCCGCGCGCGCGCAGCGCCCGGCCGAGCGCCAGCGTCGGTGCATTGCGGGTGTCCTCGGAGTCGAAGCGGTAGGCCGCCCCCAGCAGGGCGACCCGACGGCCGTCGACCCGCCCGAAGCGCCGCTCCGCATGCGCGACCGAGGCGGCGGGCGACTCGTCGTTGATCGTGCGGGCCAGCAGGATCAGGCTTCGAGAGACATCCATGCCGGCCTCGCGGGCGCGCCACCACAGCAGCACGCCGTCCTTGGGCAGGCAGTGGCCGCCGACGCCGATCGTGGGCACCAGCACGCCCCCGCTGGGCACGGCGGTGGCCGACGAGGAAGCGTCGTCGGCCTGCGCGACCCGCGCGTTCACCGCGTCGCGCACCGCGTAGAAGTCGACGTCGTTCTCATCGCACCAGCGGACCACCTCTGCGGCGAACGCGATCCGCACGTCGCGGTAGGCGTTCTCCAGCGTCTTGACCACCTCGGCCGACAGGCTGTTGGTCCGGTGCAGCACACCCTCGGTGACGATGCGCGCGTAGATGCGCGACACCAGCACCGGCGTCAGCGGGTGCAGGCCGGCGATCAGCTTGTCGGAGCGGGCGACCCGCTCCACCAGTCGCCCGGGCATCACGCGGTTCGGGCTGTTGCCGAGCAGGATGTCGCGTCCCTCGATCAGGCCGTGGCGGGCGAAGTGCTCGCGGATCACGGTGGCCATGGTCGACGGTGCCAGGGTGGACTCGAACACCACCACCGGCACGTTGCCCGCCGGCTTGTTCGCCAGCGCGCGGGCCAGGTGCCCGAGCGCCTCCATCAGCGGGCCGTAGTCGGGGCCGTCGCCGTCGCGGTCGGTCTGCACCGACACCAGCACCAGGTCGGCGTCGGCGACGTCGTTCCAGTCGTGGGTGGCCGACAGCACGCCCTCGGCGACCGAGCCGCGCACGATCGCGTCGAGGGCGGGCTCGACGCCGCCGATCACCGACTCGCCGCGGTTGATCGCGTCGACCTTCCAGCCGGAGGTGGGCGAGTCGCGCTGCACGACGACGACGCGGGCCGGGGCGTCGTGCCCCTCGCGGATGCGCGCATGGGCGAGCAGCGCGGCCATCGGCATGCCGACGATGCCGGGGCCGACGACGGCGATCTTGCGCACCGACCAGTCGGCGTCGTGCTCGGAGGTGAATCGAAGCGGCATGTGGAGGCTCCTGTCTGGGGGCGGGCCGGGGCGTCAGGCCGAGAGGGTCTCGGGCGCGGCCTCGGGCAGCGGGACCGGGGTCACCGGCTGGCCGCCGCTGCGCAGCGAGCGCTCGGCGGCTTCGAGCACGCGCAGCACCCGCAGCCCGTCGTGACCGTCGCTCACCGGCGTGGCCCGGGTGCGCACGCAATCGACGAAGTGCTGCATCTCGACGCGCAGCGGCTCGGTGAACGGGATGTGCGGCACCAGGATGTCGCCGAAGCGCAGACCGGTGTACTCGGCGAAGCCGTCGTAGTCGGTGCGGACGTCGGCCCCCTTGTCGTAGATGCGCAGCTTCTCGGTCGACTCGAGGTCGTCGAACACCGCCATCCGCCGGCTGCCGACGATGGTCATCTTGCGGGTCTTGTGCGGGTCGAGCCAGCTCACGTGGACGTGCGCCATCGACCGGTCGCCGAAGCGCATCGTCATGAAGGCGACGTCCTCGACGCCGCGGTTCACGCAGGCCTGGCCGCGTGCCGAGACGTCGGTCGGCTCCTGCCCGAGCATGTACAGGATCGAGGAGACGTCGTGCGGCGCGAAGCTCCACAGCACGTTCTCGTCCTCGCGGATGGTCCCGAGATTGAGCCGCTGCGTGGCGATGTAGTGGATGGTGCCGAGCTCGCCCGCCTGGATCATGTCCCGCAGGCGCCGGACCACCGGGTGGTACTCGAGCAGGTGGCCGACCATCAGCACGCGCCGGCTGGCCTCGGCCAGGCGCAGCAGCTCCACGCCATGGGCCAGGTCCAGCACCATCGGCTTCTCGAGGTACAGGTCACGGCCCGCGCGAAGCACCATCATGCCGATCGTGTGGTGCGTGGGCGCGGGGGTGGCGACCACCACCGCATCGACCGCCGGATCGTCCAGAACGTCTTCCAGGCGGCGCGTGGTGCGCGCCTCCGGATACTGCTTGGCGGCCTCGGCGAGCCTGCGCTCGTCGGCGTCACAGATCCAGCGCAGCCGCGCGTCGCGCAGCCCGTCGAGGTTGCGGGCGAGGTTGCGGCCCCAGCCGCCGATCCCGACGAGGGCGAGTCCGACCGTGTCGCGTGCCGTCATGTCCGTCCTTCCATGCTGAGGGCTCCGAGGCCATGGACGATCCGCGCACCGGCGCGGCCGTCCCCGTAGCGTTCGAGTGCCCGGGCGCGCCGCGAGGCGCGCTCGCCGGGGGCGGCGAGGTGACGCGAGATCGCGTCGACCACCGACGCTGCGTCGGTGGCGAGGATGTTGGCGCCGCAGTCGATCGTCTCGATCCACTCGGTGCTCGCGCGCAGCGTCACGCAGGGCACGCCGAGCAGGAAGGCTTCCTTCTGCAGGCCGCCCGAGTCGGTCAGCACCATCGACGCGTGGCCGGCCAGGCGCAGGAAGTCCAGCGGCCCGAGCGGCTCGACGATGCGCACGCCGGCGCCGGCAGCCGCCGCGGGCCAGCCGGGCAGGAGCGCGTCGATCGCGGCGGCGGTGCGCGGATGCATCGGCAGCACCAGGGTGCCCAGGCGCCGGGCGGCGCCCTCGAGGGCGCACAGCAGGCCCGGCAGCGCCGCCTCGCCGGTGCTCTCGGCGCGGTGCAGCGTGGCGAGCGCATAGCGACCGGGCGCCAGGCCCAGCGTCTCGAGGATGCGCGAGCGCGCCTCGGCGAGCCGCTCGGCATGCAGCACCGCCTCGGCGCTCACGTCGCCGCTCAGCACGGTGCGCGCGCCCAGGCCCTCGAGCTCGAGGCGCTCGCGCGCGTTCGGGGTCGGGGCGAACAGCAGGTCGCACAGGTGGTCGACGGCGACCCGGTTCAGTTCCTCGGGCATCCGGCGATCGAAGCTGCGCAGGCCGGCCTCGACATGCGCGCACGGGATGCCGAGCTTGGTCGCCGCGAGCGCGCCGGCGAGCGTCGAGTTGGTGTCGCCGTAGACCGCGACCGCATCGGGGCGCAGCGTCATCAGCGAGCGCTCGATCGCCTCGAGCATCCGACCGGTCTGCTGCCCGTGCGGACCGGAGCCGACCGCGAGCGCGGCGACCGGGGCCGGGAGCCCCAGTTCCTCGAAGAAGGCGTCCGAGAGCGCCGCGTCGTAGTGCTGGCCGGTGTGCACCACCAGCGGCTCGGCGTCGCCTGCGGCCGCCTGCGCGCGCAGCACCACTCCCAGCTTCGGGAACTGGGGCCGGGCACCGACGACGTGGACGACGCGAGCGCTCATTCGTGGAAGGCGACGACCGCGGCGACGACGGCGTCGAGCTGCTCGGGCTGCAGATCGGGATGCACCGGCAGCGCGAGCGTGCAGGCCGCGGCGGTCTCGGCCTGCGGACAGTCGCCGGGCACGTGCCCGAGGGAGGCGAAGCAGGCCTGCAGGTGCAGCGGCACCGGGTAGTAGACCTCGGTACCGATGCGCTCGGCGGCGAGGTGGGCGCGCAGCGCGTCGCGCCGCGGGCTGCGGATCACGTACTGGTTGAATACGTGGCGGTAGCCGGCGCGCACGCGCGGCAGGCCGATCGCGCCGGCCAGGCCCGCCGCGCGGAAGGCGGCGTCGTAGCGGGCGGCATTGGTGCACCGCGCCTCGGTCCAGCGATCGAGGTGGGCGAGCTTGACCCGCAGCACCGCGGCCTGGAGCTCGTCGAGCCGCAGGTTCGCGCCGATCAGCGCATGGTGGTACTTGGGCTTGCCGCCGTGCACGCGCAGCACCCGCATGCGCTCGGCCAGCTCGGCGTCGGCCGCGGTGCACAGGCCCGCGTCGCCGAAGGCGCCGAGGTTCTTGCTCGGGAAGAACGAGAAGCAGCCGATGGTGCCGAGCGAGCCCGCCCGCCGTCCGCCGCCGATCTCGGCACCGATCGCCTGCGCGGCGTCCTCGATCACCGGCAGGCCGTGCGCCGCCGCGAGCGGCAGCAGCGCGTCCATGTCGGCGCACTGTCCGTACAGGTGGACGGGGAGCAGCGCACGCACCCGCGTGCCGCTCGGGCGATGCCAGAGGCCGCCGTCGCGCCGCTCGCAGTCGCGCTCGATCGTCAGGCGCACCGCGGCCGGCGACAGGTTGCAGGTGTCGGCGTCGATGTCGCAGAAGATCGGCCGGGCGCCGAGCCGTGCGATCGTGCCGGCGGTCGCGAAGAAGCTGTACGGCGAGGTCAGCACCGAGTCGCCCGGCCCCACGCCGAGCGCCATCAGCGCCAGCAGCAGCGCATCGGTGCCCGAGGAGGTACCGATGCCGTGCGCGGCCTGGGAGTAGGTCGCGATCTCGCGCTCGAGCTCGGCGACGTTCGGTCCGAGGATGAAGTGCTGCGACTCGCAGACCGCCTCGATGACGGGCAGGATCTCGTCGCGCAGCGCGCGCCACTGCGCCTTGAGGTCGAGCAGGGGGATCTCGGGTCGGACGAGGGTGGGGGTCATGCGTGATGCTCCGGGGACAGGCCGTCGGCGGTTCGGAGGTAGCCTTCGCCGCAGGCGCGGCAGGTGGTGCGTTCGTCCGCCGGGCCCTTGGCGGCGAGCGGCAGCGACACGCCGCAGCGGCACACCCAGCCGCGCAGTCGCGCCGGATTGCCGTGCACCAGCGCGAAGTCGGGTACGTCGCGGGTGACGACCGCACCGGCGCCGACGAAGCACCAGCGCCCGAGCGTGATGCCGCAGACGATCGTCGAATTGGCGCCGAGCGTCGCGCCGCGGCCGACCGCGGTGCGGCGGAACTCGTGCTTGCGCTCGATGTGGCTGCGCGGGTTGATCACGTTGGTGAACACCACCGACGGACCGCAGAAGACCTCGTCGTCCAGTTCCACGCCGGTGTAGACCGAGACGTTGTTCTGGATCTTCACGCCGTTGCCGATCCGCACCCGCGTGGCGACGACGACGTTCTGTCCGAGCACGCAGTTCGCGCCGATGGTGCTGTCGGCCATCACGTGGGCGAAGTGCCAGATGCGGGTGCCTCGGCCGATGCGGCAAGGCTCGTCCACGACGGCGCTCGGGTGGGCGGACCAGTCAGGCTGCAAGGGCGTGTCCTCCGGTGGGTGGATCGATCATCGTCAGGTGCCAGAGCTCGAGCTGCAGCGCGCCCCAGAGCGCGCGCCCGAAGGGCTGCTCGCCGTCGATCAGGCGGGCCAGGGCGGTCACGTCGAAGAGGCCGCGCTCGCGGCACGCCCGCGACCCCAGCACGTCCGCCACGAAGTCGCGGCCGCGGCCCCGCGACCACTGCTGCATCGGCACGGGAAACCCCATCTTGTCGGTACGCCCGACCACCGCGGCCGGCAGCCAGGGCGCGGCGACGTCGCGCAGCACCGCCTTGAGGCGGCCGCCGGCGAGCAGGGCGGCGTCGGGCAGGCGTGCCGCGGCCTCGGCGAGCGCCGGGTCGAGCAGCGGCACCCGCGACTCCAGGCCGACCGCCATCGACACCCGGTCCTCGACCTGCAGCAGCGCGGGCAGGGTGGCGTTCAGGTCGAACTCGAGCATGCGCTGCACCGGGCCGGCCCCCTGCGGCGAATCGAAGAGGGCCTCGACGCGCGCGGCGACCCGGGCGCGCCGGGCGGCGTCGCGGTGCTCGGCGGCGAGCCAGTCGGTGTCGGTGCCCGAGCGATCGATCAGTCTGAAGTAGCGCTGCCAGGCGGGTCCCTCCAGGCCGTGGCGCCAGGCCGATCGCAGCAGCGGCCGGTACGGCCCGAGCGTGGCCAGGCCGGGCTCGAGCTGCGCGAGCGTCGGGCGCAGCGGGTCGCTGCGACCGGCTAGCGCGTCGTCGAGCGCCGACTCCAGCGCGCCCACCAGGTGCCGCGCGTAGCCGCCGAACAGCTCGTCGCCGCCCTGGCCGCCCAGGCAGACCTTGACGCTGCCGCGTGCCAGGCGCGAGACCATGTATTGCGGGAAGACGCCGGGCCCGGCCGCGGGCTCGTCCATCGTGCGGGCCAGCCGCGGCAGCTGCTCGATCCAGTCGTCCTCGGTCGGCCAGACGGTCTCGAGACGCGCGCCGACGTGGCTCGCCACCGCGCGCGCAAACACGGTCTCGTCGAACTCGGGGCCCTCGCGGAACGCGCCGGTGAAGGCATGCAGGGGGCCTGCGTGCGTGCGCGCCGCGGCCGCTGCCACCAGGCTCGAATCGAGGCCGCCGCTCAGGTACAGGCCGAGCGGCGCGTCGCTGCGCAGCTGCCGGGCGACGCTCTCGTCGACGAGCGCGCGCAGGGCCTCGGGGTCGGCGGGCGCGGTCTCGTCGAAGCGCCGCCGCCAGTAGCGGCGGGTCCGCGCCTCGAGGGTGCGCAGCTCGATCCACTGCAGGTGCGCGGGCTCGAGCTTGTGCACGCCGTCGAACAGCGTGCGCTCGCCGAGCACCACCTGCAGCGCCAGGTAGTCGTCCAGGGCCTGCGGATCGATCGCGCGGGGCGCGCCCGGCACCGCGAGCAGCGCCTTGATCTCGGAGGCGAACAGGATGCGGCCGGCCTCGCGCCGCCAGTACAGGGGCTTGATGCCGAAGTGGTCGCGGGCGACGAGGCAGCCGCGACGGCGCGCGTCGTGCAGCACGAAGGCGAACATGCCGACGAGCCGCTCGAGCGCCGCCTCGCCCCAGTGCAGGTAGGCGCGCAGCAGCACCTCGGTGTCGGAGCGGCTGGTGAAGGCGTGGCCGAGCGCGACCAGCGTCTCGCGCAGCTCCACGTGGTTGACGATCGCGCCGTTGAAGACCAGCGTCACACCGTCGGCGTGCATCGGCTGCGCGCCGCCCTCGGGATCGATGATCGCGAGCCGGCGGTGCGCGAGGCCCACGCCCTCGTGCAGGTGGCGGCCGGCGCCGTCCGGCCCGCGGTGCGCAATGGCATCGGCCATCGCGTCGAGCACGCGAGGATCCGGCGTGCCGGTGCGCTGCAGGATGGCGACGAGTCCGCACATGACCGCGGCCTCAGGCGGGTTGCCGCACGGGCAGTCGGGGGTCGGCCTCGAGCCGGCGCGCGTGCTCGCCCATCGGCACCAGGGTCCAGTGCCGGCGCAGCCGGCCCACCACCCGCTCGAGCAGCGCCACCTTGCGTGCGCTCGGCACGTCCATGCCCGGGAAGAACGCGAGCTCGGGCAGCTGGTCGCCGCCGATCACGTCGAGCGGATGCAGCAGGAAACTGGGTTGCGTGCCGGTCACCCGGCAGCCCGCGATCGCGATGTTCAGGTACAGCGCCATCAGCGGCTCCGACCAGGTCGCCAGCCAGGCGAGGTAGCTGAAGTGGAACGGAGTGCGCACGCCCGGGATCGTGGTGACCGGGATCTCGAGCAGCCGCCCGCCGCCGGGCAGCGACCAGCGGTACGGGCCGTTCGGACGCAGACCGTCGGAGAACGCGCCGAACAGCCCGGCGCGCAACTCGCGCTCCTCGGCGCTCAGCTTGGCCGTGCGGAAGTAGTAGGCGCGTGCGATCGGGCCGAGGAAGGTGGGCAGGGTCGATGCGTCGAAGCGGTGGCCGCGTGCGGCGAGCACCTCGAGCAGCGCCGGGCACCAGCTGAAGCCGGGACCGCGAAAGCCCACCGGCCGCACGCCGCAGGCCTCGTGGATCGCATCGTCGGTGCGGCGGATCTCGTCATCGAGCTGCTGCGCCGTGTAGGTGTGCAGCCAGGGCTCGTGTTCGTACGAATGGTTGCCGATCTCGTGGCCGGCGGCGACGATCGCCCGCAGCGCTTCGCGGTTCTCCGGTGACGCGGCGTCGGCGCCGACGACGAAGAAGGTAATCCTCAAGTCGAGCCGCTCGAGCAGCGCCAGCACGTACGGGACGAAGGTGCCGAGGTAGGACGGTCGCTGCGTCCAGCCCTCGTCGCCATGGATCTTCAGGTACGACCAGAGGTTGTCGAGGTCGAGCGAGACGCTCGCTATGCGATGCGGCACGCTCATCGGCGGTGCTCCGCGGCATTCGAGACCGTGCCGGCCTGCATCGCGCGTCGCAGCGCCGCGAGCCGCTGCTCGACGACGCCCAGCGTCTCGTCGACGTTGAGCGTGCCCTGCGCGATCTGTGCCGAGGTGAGCTGGAAGACGTTCGGCACGCCGGTCTCCACGGTCGGCATCGCCCGCGCGGTGTAGTCGATCGTGGAGACGGCGAGCACGTGGCGGGCGCGCGCCACCTTCGCGTCCACGACCTGCGTGCGGTCGAAGTGCGGATGCATCCGCTCGAGCGCGGCCAGGCACGCCTCGAGGATCGCGCCGTCGTCGTGGCCCCACTGCGGGGCGTCCTGCGTCAGGTAGATCGGCAGGTAGACCAGCGAACGCCCGCCGAAGCGGGCCGGCGGCACCAGCGCGGTCATCTCGATGACCCCGGTGAACGGCACCCAGCGGTCGGTCACGTTGGTCACGTAGTACGTCGACAATGGCCGCTCGATCAGCAGCGACACGCAGACGATGCCCTGGGTGACGACCGTGTCGAGGCGCGCGCGCTGCGCGGAGGGCAGTCCTTTGCAGGTTGCGGCGAACACCGGCACCGGCAGCGTCGACACCAGCCGATCGGCGGCGATGCGTCGCCCGTTGGCGAGCGTTGCGACCGCGCCCGAGGCCTGCCCCTCGATCGAGGCGACCCGTGCGTCGTGCAGCGTGCGCACGCCCGCCGCGTCGAGCCGGCGCTGCAGCGCCTCGATCACGATCCCGTACCCGCCGTCGATCCAGCCGAAGAGCTCGCGCTTGAGGCCCGCGCGGCGCGCGGCGTACATGCGCGCGATGATCGCCCAGATGAAGGCCGCGCTCGCCAGCGGCGCGTTGTCGCCCAGCTTGCTGCGCAGCAGCGGCATCCAGATCTTCTCGAGGACCCGCGGGCCCGACCAGCGGCGCAGCCAGTCCACTGCGCTGACCTGTTCGAGCGGGCGGTGGTCGCGGATGCGCGAGGCGGCGAAGATCGTGCCGCCCAGGCGCAGCTTGTCGAGCAGCGACAGCGGCGGGAAGCGCAGGAACTCGAGCGTGTCCGACATCGAGTGCAGCGCGCCGTCGGTGAAGAAGCCGGTGCGCGTCGTGCCCCAGTGCAGCCGGTCGGCGAGCCCGAGCTCGTCGAGCAGCGCCCGGGTGCGGCCGTCCGACAGCAGCACCACATGGTAGAAGCGGTCCCAGTCCAGGCCGCCGATCGACTGCGCGCCGGCCAGTCCGCCGCCGCGGGGCGCGGCCTCGAGCAGCGTCACCGCATGGCCGCTCTGCGCTAGCCTGAGCGCCAGCACCATGCCGAGCAGGCCGCCGCCGGCGATCGCGACCGAACCGGGTCCGCCGGTCGCGGCGCCCGCCGGCACCCCATGGCTGTCGGCCGTCGCGGGCCGTTCGGTGATCATCGGTGCGCTCATCGGGGCTCCCGCCGGATCTCGCCCAGCGACGCCGCGCGCAGCGTCACCCCGAGGTGATAGAGGTCTTCGAAGTAGCGCTTGGTCTGCAGCGCCACCAGCCCCAGGCCGAGCAGCAGGACCGTGAGCACCGCGCTGGTTGCGCAGGCGAGCGGCGCGTGCGGATGCGCCGCGAGCACCGCGGCGAGCGCCTCCTGCCAGGACGCCGCCCCGCCGGCGCGCAGCCCGGCCACCCGCCAGGCGAGGCGGCCGGCGAGGCCTGCCGTCAGCACGAGCAGCGCGAGGCCCGGCGCCATCATCATCGCGAAGGGCCGCAGCATGAAGCCCGAGACGATCGTCGACAGCACGTGCCGCCAGATCCGCATGCCGGAGACGCGCCGCGGACCGGCCTGCAGCTGGCGGCTCCAGTCGAGCTCCGCGGGCACCTCGACGATGCGCCCGCGCATGACCATCGTCTTGTAGATGATCTCCGGCATGATCTCCATGCCGGTCGAGCGCAGCACCAGCGCGCGCACGAACGGACCGTCGTAGGCGCGGACCATGCACGTCAGCGTCGACAGGCCGCCGCGCGCGAACACGCGCAGGAAGCGGTTGCCCCAGATGCTCAGGGTCCGGCGCAGCCACGGGACGTTCGAGACCGCGCCGCCCGCCATGTAGGCCGAGGCCAGGACCAGCTTGGCGCGCTGTGTGCGGATCGCCTCCAGCAGCCTGCCGATGTGTTCGGGCGCGTAGCTCAGGTCGATGTCCAGCGTCACGACGTAGTCGCCGCGCGAGGCCGCGAACGCCGTCTTGAACGCCTGGCCGAGCCCGAAGTTGCCTGGGTGGTGGATCACCCGCAGCGGGATGCCCGAGGGACCGATGGCGTGGGCGGTCGCGCCGGTCGCATCCACGCTGCCGTCGTCGATCAGCAGCACCTCGAAGCGCCAGGTCCCGACGAGCGTCTCCAGGTACGCCGCGATCTCGGCGTAATGTGCTCGCAGCACCCCGGCTTCGTTGAAGCAGGGCAGCACGAGCGTGACCAGCGGCCGTCGGTCGACGGTGGCGGGATCCGGATGGGCGATCGAGGTCGGAACCGGGGCGTTCATGACATAAGCATGAGAAGTTTGGCTGAGTCTAGGGCCGACAGGAGCGCCACCCCGAGCCAGCGTACGTCGGCCGACCCCTGTTCGAGCGGCCGGCCGCAGGACAGCCGTCGGCCGGTCAGCCGACTGGGATGAACGACGGTCGCGGGCGTACCGGATGCAACAGACCCCGGCCAGGCGAGGGCCATCGAGGCGGGCACTGCGGTCGGGTGCCGTGCTTCGGCCGTGCGGCGTGCGGCCGTGCGCCTGTGCGTCCGCTCAGGCGGCGCCGCCGGCCGGCGGAGCGGCGTCGCGTGCGAGTGCACGCGCGAAGGCGCGCTTGAAGTCGGCCATCGGGGCATCGGGCGCCCCGATCCTGCGCAGCCGCATCGGGTCGGAATCGCGGTCGTTCTGACCGGTTTCGGTGGTCAGCGAATACGCGAAGCCGAGCGCGCGTGCACATTCGACGACCGGCGTATCGAGCCGGCCGCCGGGGTAGGCGAAGCCGGGCCCCGGCACCCCGAGCATGGCCTCGAGATCGCCCCGCGAGTCGGCGAACTCCGAGCGCAGGGCGTCGCCATCGCGCAGGCACAGGTTCCGTGATTGACCGCGTGCGCGCCGATCTCGAAGCCGAGCGCATGGAGGGCGCGCACGCCGCGGCGGTCCATCCGCGGTGGCAGCGTCGGCCCGGGCGCATCGTCGCCGCCGAGCGCCGCTCGGATGCGCGCGACGGTCGGCTCGACCTCGGCCTCGGGCAGTTGCCAGATCGCCGCGACCAGGGCTCGCATCAGGTCGCCGCGCGCGAGCGGCGCGGTCGACCAGTGGTGGTCGGGGCCGGGCAGCCCGACGCGGTCGCGCCGACCGGCTCGCGACGCGTGCCGGTGCGTACCGCATGGGTCACGCGGTCCCACCAGAACGGTACGGGGGCATCGAGGCCGCCGACGGTGATGCAGAAGCTGGCCGGCAGCCCGAACGTCGAGAGGATCGGCGCCGCCAGTTCCAGGTTGTCGAGGTGACCGTCGTCGAAGGAGATCGACAGCAGCGGTTTCGGACCCGCCCGCCCGCCGTAGAACAGGGCGGCGGCCTCGTGAACCGGGCACACGTCGAAGCCCGACGCGATGTATTCGAGCTGGGCGCGGAACCGGTCGGCTCTCACCGACATGCCGGACCGGTAGGGGTCCGCATCGTCATGCTCGGTGATCCGGTGGTAGGTGAGGATCGTCCAGCGGCCGGTGTCCGCCAGCGGGCCCGACCGGGCACGATCGTTGACGCCTGCGGCCTCGATCGCGGGCGATAGCACGGCCTTGACCGCGCGTTTCAGCTCTCGCTCGATGAGGCGGATCATGCGCGTCGCGACTGCCCTGCGGGGCGCTCCTGGAGTGATGGCCCCGGAGCCGGGTACGGGCTCGACTAAGGTCCGCGCTTAGGGCCGAGAACAGCGCGCCTTGATTGAAGATATCAGCCGCGTCCCCCCGATCGCGTCGAATCAGTCACGATTTCCTCGGACGCGCAGGGATGAGGGGTCGTCCGGAGGTCCCACCGGTTCGCTCTCCGGGTCGGTTCGTCGGCGGCGCGGCGCGGCGTCCCGACGGCTCCGCTACAGTGCGCGGGCCCGGGGCGTGCTCCCGGCTGGCGCCGCGGTGGTGCCGGCGCGTCGTGTCGATGCCGACCGGGCGGCTTGGAGGGTGCGTGGCGTGATGGCAGGGATGGGCAAGACGCTCGATCGGAGTGACGACGGGCCGCAGGGGCTGGCGTCCGTGGCCCGCGTCGTCTATGTCGCCGTGCTCGTGCTCGTCACAGCACTGCTCGCGTCGGTGCTTGCCGACAGTGCGCCCGACCATGATGCGATCCAGGCGCTGGCTGCGGCGCAGAGCCTCGCGGCCGGGACCGGCTACGCCTCGCCGATCCCGTACTACGAGCTCCAGCATGCCGCGGCGCCGGCGCTGCCCGTGCCCCAGACCATCTTCCCGCCCGGCGGCGCGTTCGCGCTGCAGGCCGCGCTCGCGGTGGGCGTGCCCGCTGCGCTCGCGCCGATGGCGGTAGCGCTGCTCGCGCTGCTGGTGTCGGTCGAGGCGATGCGCCGGCTGCTGCGCTCGGCGGGCTGCCCGCCGGCCATCGCGGTCGCGGTCGCGCTCGGCTGGCTCGCGCATCCCCGGATCTGGGAGCTGGTGCGCAGCGGCAGCACCGAGCCCGCCTATGTCGCCGCGGGGCTGCTGGCGACCCTCGGCGTGGTCCGTGCGAGCGGTGCGCACCGGCCGCTGCCCTGGCTGCTGGCGGCCGGCCTCGCCGCGGCGGCGGCGGTGCTGCTGCGCTACATCGGCGCGGTCCATGTCGCGGCACTGGCCGCGGTGGTGGCGCTGCTGTTCCACGGCGGTGGCCTGTGGCGGCGGTTTCGGTTCGCCGCCGTGTTCGCGCTGCCGGCCGCGCTCGCCACCGTCGCGATGCTCGTGCGCAACCGGCTGCTGTCGGGGCGGCTGTCCGGCGGTCAGTTCGAGAATCCGTCTCCGCCCGGCTGGGGCGAGGCGCTCGCGGCGATGCTCGATGCGATGCGGATGGCGGCGGCGTTGCCGTCGATACCCTGGGCGAGCAGCGCGGTGCTGGCGGCGGGCGTCGCCGTGCTGCTCGCCGCAACGGTCTGGGCCCTGCGCACCGTGCTCGCGGGCGACGGCCGAGGCCAGGATGCGGGCCGCGGCCGAGGCGACGGCGCTCCGGACGCCGAGCGCCGGCTGGCCGCAGCCCGCGTGGTGCTCGCCTGCGTCGTCGGGGCCGCGGCCCAGGCCGCCTTCCTCGGCTGGAACGTGGCGACGGTCGCCGTCTGGTTCGCCTCGTGGCGCTACCTGCTGCCGCTGCTGCCGCTCTGCATGGTCGCGGTGGTCGCCTTCGTCGCGGCGCTGACGGACGGCACCCGCGCCGGCCTGTCGCCGCGGGCACAGGGCGTGGCGCTCGCCGTGGTGGCGCTGCTCGCCTCGGGGCTCGCAGTGCGCGTGCACGGCAGCATGACGCCGCTGGCCGAGGCCCGCACCGAGCTGCGCCGGGCGCTCGATGGGCGCTGCGGCGAGGAGACGGTGCGCCAGCGCATCGAGCGCCAGCGCGCCGCGGGCCTGCCTATCCTGTCGACCGAGGAGCACCTGCTGCAGCTCGAGACGGGGGCTCGGGTGATCGGCACCACCTCGCGTCTCTACACCCGGCGCGAGTGGACGCCGGCGGCGGTCGCGGCGCTGATGGCGTCGTTCGGCGCGCGCGAGGCGATCGTGCTGCGCACGATGCTGCCGCGGCGCGCGACCGCCTTCGTCGGCAGCCCCTTCCACGAGGCGCTCTCGGCCGGTGGCGTGCCCGCTGGCTTCGAGCGGGTCTGCCAGACCGACGGCGTCGCCGTGCTGCGCGCGCCCCGGCCGGCGCCCTGACCGTGGCGGTGGCCCGACCTCTCGGGGCCGCCGATCGCCGTCGCACGGCCGCTCGGTCACGGCGGGGCGCACGTGCCCGGTCGAGCGCGTACGGTGCAGGCTCGACGCCACGGCGCGTCACCGCGGGCAATGCCCCGGACTGAGCTCCCACATGGCCTTCCACGCGACCCTCACTCGGACCCCGGCACCGGCCCCCTGGCTGAAGCTGGGCGGCACCGTGCTGGCGCTGGCTGCCGCGATGCTCGTGTTCGCCGACGCCTGGAGCTCGATGGCAAGGCAGTGGATGCTGTCGCCCGCGTACGCGCACGGCGTGGCGATCGGGCCGATCGCCGCCGTGCTCGCCTGGCGCCTGCGCGGTGAGCTGGCGATGCTGCCCGACCGCGCCGACGCGCGCGGCGCCGTGGCCTTTGTCCTCGCCTGCGCCGGCTGGCTGCTCGGACGACTCGCCGGCATCGAGCTCGCCTGCGACCTGGCGGCGGTGGCAATGCTGCCGGCGATCGTGCTGTGGCGCCACGGCACGGTGGTCGCCCGCGCACTCGCCTTCCCGCTGGGCTTCCTGCTGTTCATGGTGCCGGCGGGCGACGGGCTGGTGCCGACCCTGACCGCCTGGACCGCGGATGCGACGGCGGCGGCGCTGCGCCTGGCGGGCGTGCCGGTCGATCAGCAGGGCACGCTGCTCGAGCTCCCCACCGGGCGCTGGTCGGTCGTCGAGGCCTGCAGCGGACTGCACTACCTGATCGTCGCGCTGGTGCTGGCGACGCTGTTCGGCCATCTCTTCCTGCGCACCCCCCTGCGGCGGGTCGGGTTCGCGGCCGGGATGCTCGGCTTGGCACTGGCGGCGAACTGGCTGCGCGCGTTTGTCACGGTCTACATGGGGCACCTCACGCAGATGCGATGGGGCACCGGCGACGAACACCTGCTGCTCGGCTGGGGCCTGTTCGGTGCAGTGATGCTGGCGGCGTTCGTCCTCGCACGCCGCTTCGCCGATACCTCGCCGCAGCCGGCGGTCACGGTTGGGCTCCTCGCGACCCGCGCCCCGGCAACCGCTCCGCTCGGTGCCGTGCTGGCGGGGGCGCTTGCCATGACGCTCGCGGCGGGCGCGGCGCGCCATCTGTCCGGGGGCGTCCTCGATGGCGTGCCGCGCGACGGCTTCGCGAGCGCGGCGGCTGGCGCGCTCGGCCCCTTCGAGGCAGTCGGCGCGGGCGCCGTCCCGGCGTACACCGGCAGCCGCGACGCGGTGCGCGGGCGCTTCGACGACGGCGTCGAGTTCGCGCTCGCCTATTGGGCCGCCCAGGCGGGTGGCGCCGAGATGGTCTCGCATGGCAATCGCCTGGTGCCCGAGCGGGCCGGCATCGTCGTGCTCGCCGAGACCGGTGTCCGGCTACCGGCCACCGACGGCGCGTCGCGCCTCGACGTGCGCGAGACGCTGCTTCGGACCGGTGCCGGCCGGGTCCGGAGCTGGTGGTGGTTCGTGGCCGACGGCGAGGCCGCCGCCACGCCGCTGGGCGCCAAGCTCGCGACGCTGCGCGGCACGCTGGCTGGCCGCGGCGATCACGCTGCCCTCGCCTGGCTCGCGGTGTCGGCCAGCGACGACGTGGCTCGCGACCGGGCGGCGCTCTCCGCGCGCGCGCGGGCGCTCCAGGCCTTCCTCGCGGGCTACACCGGGTCGCCCGCAGCGCCCGCGGAGCCCGCGCGGTGATCGGCGCGCTCAAGGTCTTCATCCTGCCGCTGGCGATCTGGCTGACGATGCTGTCGACCGTGCTGCTCGGTATCCTGTGGCGCGCCGAGTTGCCGGTGCTGCTGTTCGCGGTGCTCGCGCCGCTGCCAACGCTCTGGTATCCCACCCACAGCTTCGTGTTCGGCAAGGACACACAGGACCTGCTCATTGCCTCGGCGATGCTCGGCGTGATGATCAACAAGGGCGGCTTCCAGCGGACACCGCATCTGGGCTGGATCCTTGCGACCGCGCTCTACACCTATGCGGCGCTCTGGAACACGGCGCTTCGCTTCGGGCTGGACTCGCCGCTGACCCGTGCGAATCCGTACCTCGCCGACTGGAAGAACTACGTGCTGTTGCTGCTGGTCTACGTTGCCGCCTTCAACGCGATCCGGACCGAGGCGCACGTGCGATGGCTGGTGAACCTCTCGGTGGGCGTGCTGCTCTTCATGGTGCAGCGCGAGCTGACCAGCTTCGTGGCCGGCTCTGCGTTCTCGTACGGCAGTCGCGCGAACGGCCCGTTCTGGATCGTCGGCATGAACGCGAACCACTTCGGTGCCTTCGTGGCACACATCGGCGTCTTCGCGCTCGGGCTCGGGCTGGTCGATCGGCATCCGGTGCGCCGCTGGTTCTACCTGGCCGCGTTCGCGGGCAGCCTGTATCCGTTGCTGTTTTCCTACTCGCGTGGTGCGTACGTCGGCGTGCTCGCGGCGCTGTGCGTGTTCGGTGCGGTCAGGCACCGCTGGATGCTCGGCCTGGTCGCGGTGCTGATGGTCGTCTGGCAGGTGGTGCTGCCCGAATCGGTGGTCGAGCGGATCACGATGACCGAGGGTGAGGACGGCGAGCTCGAGGCATCCGCCGCGGGCCGGGTCGAGGTCTGGGAGCATGCCCGAACGCTGTTCCTGCAGTCGCCGGTGTTCGGCATCGGCCTGAACGGCTTCATGACCGCCCGTGCCGGCGAGACGCTGACCGACCCGCACAACTACTACCTGAAGGTCGCCGCCGAGCAGGGCGTGGTCGGCCTGCTGCTGCTCTTCGGCATGCTGTTCTCGTTCCTGTTTTCCGCCTGGCGGCTGCAGCGCGACGCGCGCTCGCCCTTCGCCGCCGGCCTGGGCTACGGCGGGATGGGGTGCATCATCGCGGTCATGGTGACCAATGCCTTCGGCGACCGGTTCTCGCAGCTCGCGCTCGGCTCGACCTTCTTCCTGCTGCTGGGCGCCATCGAGCGGATGCGGCGGCTGGAGGCGGAGGCGCCCGCGGTGGCGTCCGCCGCGACGCTGCCGGTCGGCCGCGATGGCCGTCCGGCGCGCGCCGCGCGCGATCGTGACGGCCGTCTGATCTCGCCCGACCGGGCGACGCTGCCGTGAGCGGTCCGCTGCGCCTGCTGCTGCTCACCGACACCGCCGTGCTTGCACCCGGCGGCAGCGAGCGCTTCACGCGCAACCTCGTCTGCGAGCTGCCGCCCGAGTGCTGGTCGATCGACGTGGTGCAGCTTCAGCCCGAACCGGCGCCCGAGCGGTGTGTGGTGGCCTCGCTCGGCGTGCCTCATGTGCGGCTCGTGCACTGGCCGGTCGACGCGATCTACGGCAGGCGCGGCACGGTTGCGTTCGCGCGGCTGTGCGCACGCGTCGCATCGTCCGGCTACGACGTGATCCAGTCACAGCACGAGAAGGCGGACCTGATGAACGCGCTGCTGCCGCGCGCGCTCGGCGGCACGGTGCGGATTTCCAGCCGCCGCGACATGGGATTCCAGAAGACCGACCGGCTGCGCAGCGTGTTCCGCAGGCTCAACGGCCGCTTCGACCGCATCGTTGCGCCCTCGCGCGCGATCCTGGATGGCCTGGTGGCCGATGAGGGCGCGCTGCCCAAGCGCCTGGTCGAGATCCCGAACGGCGTCGACACCACGCGCTTCCGGGTGCCGGGCGCGGCGGCGCGCGAGGCGGCCCGGGCCCGCGAGGGCCTCGCGCCCGACGAGCTCGTCGTGCTGTGTGTCGCGAGCCTGAGCCCGATCAAGCGTCACGAGGACCTGATCGCAGCCTTTGCGGCGCTGCGTGCGGCGCTGCCTCGCGCCCGCCTGCTGCTGGCCGGCGACGGTCCGCTGGCCGCGCCGCTCCAGGCGCAGGCCGCCGCGCTCGGGCTGGGGGAGTCGGTGCGCTTCCTCAGCGTGCGCGATGACGTCGCCGCGCTGCTCGCGGCAGCGGACGTCTTCGTGCTGAGCTCGGATTCGGAGGGCATGTCGAACGCCATCCTCGAGGCGCAGGCCTGCGGCCTGCCGGTGGTGGCCACCCGGGTCGGCGGCAATCCACAGTTCGTCGCAGAAGGGGCCGAGGGGTTCCTGGTACCGGCGCGCGATCCAGCCGCGCTGGCGCGTGCGCTCGCCGGCTGCGCCGACCCGGCGTGGCGCCTGGCGGCGGGGGCGCGGGCCCGGGCGCGCATCGAGCGCGCGCATTCGATCCCGGCGATGGCCGCGCAGTACGACTCGCTCTACCGGACGCTGCTCGGACAGCCCGTGGTCCTCGGCGGCGTCGCGCCGGACTGACTCAGGTCCAGCCGCGCAGCCGGTAGGCACGCGTCGCCAGCCATTCGCGAAGCAGCAGGTAGCTGCGGGCGGTGCTCGCCGAATGCGGCAGCACGGTGGCGGGGCTGACCGCGAGCCCCGGGATCTGCAGCCAGTCGGATGCGCAAGGCACGAGCGTCAGCCCCTGCCGCGCCGCGACCGCAAGAGCGCGAGGCAGGTGCAGCGCGCCGGTCACCAGCACGGCCGGCCCCGCGTGCGTGCGCACCGCACCGGCCGCCGCGGCGATGTCTCCGCGGGTGTCCTGCGAGCCGCCGGCCCGGCGCAGCGCGTCGCGCGGCACGCCGAGCTCCGCGGCGAGCGCGGCCATCGTGCCGGCCAGCGAGTCGGCGTCGCCGGTGCCCGGTCCGCCCGCCATCAGCAGCGTGCCGCCGTGCTGACGCCACAGCGCCGCCGCGTGCCGCACGCGCTTGACACCCTCGAAGTCGAGTCGGGCGCGCGGCGTGCCGTCCGGATTCCACAGCTCGCCCGAGCCGAGCACGACGAACAGGGGCGGTGCGCCGGCCCCGACCATGCAGTTCGCGGGATCGTCGCGGGGGTGCTCGGTGGCCGCGAGCGCGCGGTTGACGAACTGCGGTGAGGCGACCAGCCAAAGCCAGGCGGTGACCAGCGTCAGCAGCAGGCGCGTGCGCCGCAGCCAGGTCGGCGCACCGCGCCGCCAGGCCAGCGCACAGGCGATCGCCGTGCCCAGCGCGGCATGCGCCGCGTTCGGCGCCAGCGCATCGGCGATGCCGGCGAAGAAGATCACGGGCCGACGGGCGGGTCCGGGCGCGCGGGTGCGGCCGGCGGCCCGATCGGCTCCAGCGGCGACATGCGCACCGCGGCGCTGACGACCCGGTGCCGAGGCGGCACGTCCTTGACCACCGTGGTGTTCGCACCGATCACCACGCCGTCGCCGACCCGGATGTCGCCGACCACCACCGCGCCGGTGCCGATGTAGACGTCGTCGCCCACGACCGGCGGACGGGTCGAGCGGCCCGCGCCCTTGTAGCCCACGGTC
>JBIIPQ010000147.1:0-9811 GCA_044342535.1 Burkholderiaceae bacterium | reverse complement strand
GCTGCGGTCGTCGATCAGCGCCTCGACGCGCCGCCGGATGCGGCCGTAGCCGCCGATCTGTCCGTTGCGCATGAACAGGTGGCGGTCGTCGGCGAACGGATGGCAGTTGGCACGCGAGGCATCGGTGCCGGTGGCGGCGCGCACGTGCGCGAAGAACAGTCCGGCGCGGATCTGTCGGCACAGGCCGCGATCAGCGAGCGCGGCGGACGCTCGACGTGCTCCGACAGGAAGGTCGGCGTCCCGAGCTAGGCGAGGAGGCGGCACATGGCGGAGGAGGCGTCACCGCAGGGTTCGCATGCGGTCTAGGCCTCGATGACAGTTTCGTGACAGCCACCCGTTGCACGGGTACCGACGCCGGTGGGCCGGTGGGTCGATCCCGCTGCCTCGCGATCAGGCGAGCATCTTCCCGGGGTTCATCAGTCCCTTCGGGTCGAGCGCCCGCTTGAGGCTGCGCATCAGCGCGAGCTCGACCGGCGACTTGTAGCGCGTCAGCTCGTCGCGCCGGAGCACGCCGATGCCGTGCTCCGCCGAGATCGAGCCGTCGGCAGCGGCCACCGCGTCGTGCACCAGCGCGTTGATCGCGTCCTGCTGCGCGAGCAGCGAGTCGCCCTCCGCGCCCAGGGGCGGGGAGACGTTGTAGTGCAGGTTGCCGTCGCCGAGGTGGCCGAACACCACCATGCGCACGCCGGGAAACTGCCGGGCGATCAGCGCGTCGGTGTGCTCGACGAAGTCGCCGATCGCCGAGATCGGCACCGAGATGTCGTGCTTGACGTTCTTGCCCTCGGCGGCCTGCGCCTCGGAGATGTTCTCGCGCAGCGCCCAGAAGCGGCGCGACTGCGCGATCGACTGCGCCACCACCGCGTCCGAGACGATGCCGTCCTCGATCGCGCGCGTCATCAGCGCGTCGAAGCGCTCGGCGGCGTGCGCCTCGCTCTCGGCGTCGGAGGTCTCGAGCAGCACGCAGTAGGGCGGCGCGTCGGCGAAGGGCTTCGGGCAGTCGGGGAAGTGCCGGGCGACCAGGGACAGGCAGACGTCCGACATCATCTCGAAGGCGGTCAGCGACGGCCCGAGCAGCCCGCGGGCGAGCTGCAGCAGCGCGAGCGCGGCATGGGGCGAGGCGACCGCCGCGATCGCGGTGACCTGCGCGGCCGGCAGCGGATAGAGCTTCACGGTGGCCGCGGTGATCACGCCGAGCGTGCCCTCGGCGCCGATGAACAGATCGCGCAGGTCGTAGCCGGTGTTGTCCTTGCGCAGACCGCGCAGGCCGTTCCAGACCTCGCCGGCGGCGGTCACCACCTCCAGGCCCAGGCAGAGCTCGCGGGCGTTGCCATAGCGCAGCACCCCGGTGCCGCCCGCGTTGGTGGCGAGGTTGCCGCCGATCGTGCAGCTGCCCTCGGCCGCGAGCGACAGGGGGAAGAGCCGGTCGGCCTCACGCG
The DNA here is from genome assembly GCA_044342535.1 of Burkholderiaceae bacterium. GTDB lineage: Bacteria > Pseudomonadota > Gammaproteobacteria > Burkholderiales > Burkholderiaceae_E > UBA4615. Next base: position 8,375 of record JBIIPQ010000147.1, on the reverse strand, counting down.
CCGCCGCCTGCACCGACGCCAGCACCGCGCCGGCCTCGACGGTCATCGTGTCGTTGACCGTGTCGATCGCGCGCACGCGGTTCATCCGCGACAGGGACAGCACCACCGCACGGCCCGAGGTGTCGGGCACCGAACCGCCGGTCAGGCCGGTGTTGCCGCCCTGCGGGACGATCGGCACGCCGTGCGCGGCGCACCAGCGCACCAGCGTCGCCACCTCGTCGGTCGAGCCGGGTTGCACGACCGCGAGCGCACGCCCGACCCAGCGCCGACGCCAGTCGGTCAGGAAGCCGGCGGTGTCGGCCGGCTCTGTGAGCACGCGGCCGATGCCGGGCGGGAGGGAGGTAGACATCGTGATCGTGCTCGTCCAGTCAGCCGGCTCTCGCCGGATTCACGTTCTCGTCGCGACCAGCCCGGCGCAAGCATGCGCCGGTCGTTCGGCCGGCGCGGCGCATGCGCCGCGAAACCCCGGCCTCACCACAGGCGTCGGCTCGGGACGCGCAGTAGGTTTGCCCACGGCTTCAGCGCGGCATCATGCCTTTCATGCCGCGCATCATCTTCGCGAGGCCGCCCTTCTGCATCTTCTTCATCATCGACTGCATCTGGTCGAACTGCGCCAGCATCCGGTTGACGTCCTGCACCTGCACGCCGGAGCCGATCGCGATCCGGCGCTTGCGGCTCGCCTTGATCAGCTCGGGCTTGTGGCGCTCGCCGGGCGTCATCGAGTGGATGATCCCTTGCATCCGCCGGATGTCGCGCTCGGCGCGGTCCATGTCGGCCTGACCCGCGGCGGCCTGCATCTGGGCCGGCAGCTTGTCCATCAGCGACGACAGCCCGCCCATCTTCTTCATCTGCGAGATCTGCGCGAGGAAGTCGTTGAGGTCGAAACGGTTGCCCGACTTGAGCTTGTCGGCGAGGTCCTTCGCTGCCTGCTGGTCGACGTTGGCCTGTGCCTGCTCGACCAGCGCGACGATATCGCCCATGCCGAGGATGCGGTTGGCCATCCGGTCCGGATGGAAGGCGTCGAGCCCGGCGAGCTTCTCGCCGACACCGACGAACTTGATCGGGCAGCCGGTGACCGCCTTGACCGACAGCGCCGCGCCGCCGCGCGAGTCGCCGTCGAGCTTGGTGAGCACGACACCGGTGAGCGGCAGCGCCTCCTTGAAGGCGCGCGCGGTGTTGACCGCGTCCTGGCCCTGCATCGCGTCGACGACGAACAGCGTCTCGATCGGGTCGAGCGCGGCATGCAGCGCCGCGATCTCCTTCATCATCGCCTCGTCGATGCCGAGGCGGCCCGCGGTGTCCACCAGCAGCACGTCGTGGTAGTGGTTCTTCGCCCACAGCACGGCGGCGCGCGCGATGTCGACCGGGGACTGGTCGGGCGTGGACGGGAAGAAGTCGGCGCCGGCCTGCTGGGTGACGGTCTGGAGCTGGTCGATCGCGGCCGGCCGGTAGACGTCGCAGGAGACGGTCAGCACCTTCTTCTTCTGCTCGCGAAGCCGTTTGGCCAGCTTGCCGACGGTGGTGGTCTTGCCGGCGCCCTGCAGGCCGGCCATCAGGATGATCGCCGGTGGCTGGGTCGCGAAGCTCAGCTCCGCGGTCGCCCCGCCCATCAGTGCAGTCAGCTCCTGGTGGACCACGCCGACCAGCGCCTGGCCGGGCGAGAGGCTGCCGACCACGTCCTGGCCGAGCGCCTTCTCGCGCACCTTCGCGATGAAGTCGCGTACGACCGGCAGCGCCACGTCGGCCTCGAGCAGGGCGATGCGGATCTCGCGCAGCATCTCCTGCGTGTTCGCCTCGGTGAGGCGGGCTTCGCCGCGCATCGTCTTGACGACGCGGGCGAGCCTTTGGGACAGATTGTCGAACATGGGGCCTGCGCTACACTGCGATCGTGACGATTGTACTGATTCTGTTCGCGCTGCCCGCGGCGCTCTACGGCGCGATCTGGCTCGGCGCGTGGCGCGTGGCCTCGGGCGCCGTGTCCGCCCCGGCCGGTCCGGGCGCGCCGGCCCACAGTCCCGCGGAGCCGGCGGCCCGCTGGCTGCTGCCCGTCGCCATCGTGCTTCACGGGGCCTCGCTCGCTTGGCCCTGGGACCGTGGCGGCTTTCACTTCGGTTTCGCGAAGGTGCTGTCGGCCACCCTTTGGGTGGGGCTCGTGCTGCTCTGGTTCGAGGGCCGGCGCACCTCGCTCGAGGCGCTGCGCCTGCTCGTGCTGCCGCTGGCCATCGTCACGCTGCTGATGCCGCTCGCCTGGCCGGGTCGCCTGTTCGAGTCGGCGCAGCAGGCGCCGCTCTTCCTGCCGCACCTGCTCGCCGGCACCCTCGCCTACGGCGTGCTGCTGCTGGCCGCGCTGCACGCGCTGCTGATGCTCTGGGTCCAGCGCGACCTGCAGCGCCCGATGCTCGACGCCGATCGCGGCCCGATGTCGCGCTGGGTCGCGCGCATGCCGCCGCTGATGGTGCTCGAGCGGCTGCTGTTCCGCTTCATCGGCCTCGGATTCGTGCTGCTGCTGGCCACGACCATCAGCGGCATGATGTTCTCCGAGGAGGTCTTCGGGCGGCCGTTCCGGCTCGAGCACAAGACCGTCTTCTCGGTGATCTCGCTCGCCGTCTTCGGCGTGCTGCTCGCCGGCCGGGCGGTGCGCGGCTGGCGCGGCCGGATCGCCACGCGCTTCACGCTCGGCGGGTTCGGGGTGCTGCTGCTCGCCTACGTCGGCACGCGCTTCGTGCTCGAAGTGCTGCTGGGGCGCTATTGAGCGCGCCGCCGGGGGGACGATGGGCAAGGTGATGACCTGGGTCGTGATCGGCCTGATCGTCTGGGGCGCGTGGCGGCTCTGGACGATCAGCCGGGTCCGCGCCGAGCGTGCGCGCGAGGCGGCCCGCGAGGCGCAGGCCTCGGAGACGGCCGGCGGCGGCGATCCGGCCGACACCGGACGCGAGGCGCGGCGCCCGGGCGCGCCCGAGCTGATGATGCAGTGCGCCGTCTGCGGCGTGCACCTGCCGGGCTCGGAGGCCCGCTTCGCGGGCGGCAAGGTCTACTGCAGCGATGCGCACCGCGACGCCCCGGGCACGCCGGTGTCCGGCGACGGTGCCCGCCGCGACGGTCGCTGACATGGCGGCGTCGCCACCGGCCGAGAGCACTCGCGGCCGGGAGGCCGCGGGTCTGCCGGCCTACCGGCGCTCCTTCCAGTACTTCGCGCTCTCGCGCCTGGTGGTCGCCGCGCTGCTGATCGCCTACCTGCCGGTCATGCGCGGCTCGGGCATCCTCGACGAGCGCTTCGACGCCGAACTCTTCGTGCCGGTCGCCGGACTCTACCTCGTGCTCGCCGCGGCCTTCTTCCTGCTGTCGACCCGGTCCGGCCGCCTGCCGCTGCCCACGCTCGCGACGATCCAGATCGCGGTCGACGTCTGCGCCCTGGTGCTGCTGATGCACGCCTCCGGCGGCCAGCGCACCGGTCTCGGCGTGCTGCTGCTGCTGCCCTGCGCAGGGGCCGCGATCCTGGTGAGCCCACGGGCCGGCCTGACGTTCGCGGCGGCCTCGACGCTGCTGCTGCTCGCCGAGACCGGCTGGCGCGGGCTGATGGACCAGGCCGGCGACTCGGCCTTCGTCCAGGTGGGGCTGACCGGCGCGACGCTGCTGGGGGCGTCCGCGGTGGTCGGCCGCCTCGCCCGGCGGCTCGCCTCCCAGGAGCGGCTGGCCTGGCGCCGCGGCGAGGACCTGCGCAACCAGCTGGCGGTCACCCAGGCGGTCATCGCCGATCTGCCCGACGGCGTGGTCGTCCTCGGCGCGCGCGGCGAGCCCCGGGCGATCAACCGCTCCGCGCGCGACATGCTGGCCGGCGGCGGCGGCGCGGCCGCGGGGCTGCCGGGACTGCTGCCGCTGCGGGCGGCGCTCGGGATCGGGCCGGCGGGCACGGGCGTCGAGCCGCCGGCCGACTCCGCCGAGTTCGTCGTGCCCGGCGCCGAGGGTGCGGAGCGGCGCCTGCGCGCCCGCCGCCTCGGCGTGCCGTCGGACGGGGTCGACGAGGTGGTGGTGCTCGAGGACCTCGGGCGGCTCGAGGCCCGCGCGCAGCAGCTCAAGCTCGCCTCGATGGGCCGGCTGTCCGCGTCGATCGCCCACGAGATCCGCAACCCGCTGTCGGCGATCCGGCATGCGAACGGGCTGCTCGCCGAGCAGCTGGGCGAACCGCGCCTCGAGCGGCTCGCGAAGATCGTCGAGGACAACTGCCGGCGCATCGACCGCATCATCGAGGACGTGCTGTCGATCTCCAGGCGGGGCAGCGCGACGCCGGAGGCGCTGCCGGCAGAGGCCTTCCTGGTGCAGGCGATCGCCGAGCTGGTCGCGCAGTCCGGCGCCGACGCGCGGCGCATCGAGTGCTGCGTCCACGGCGACATGCCGATCTGGTTCGACGCGGGCAACCTCAGGCAGGTGCTGCTCAACCTGCTGGGCAACGCGCTGCGGCATGCCAGCGACGCGCGCGGCGCGGTCCGCATCGATTGGGCGCCGGACGCTGGCGGGCGCTGGTCGCTGGTCGTCTCCGACGACGGGCCCGGCGTGTCCGCGGCCTCGCGGGTCCACCTGTTCGAACCGTTCTTCACCACCGAGACGCGCGGCACCGGCCTGGGCCTGCACCTGGCCCGCGAGTTGTGCGCCGCCAACGGCGCGACGATCCGCTACCGGCCCGAGAGCGATAATCCGCCGCTTCGCAGTGCCTTCGTCGTCGAGCCCGCTCCTGCGCCCGGCGCCCCCCGATGAACGCCTCGCCTCCCGAACAGAACCGCAGCCTCGCCCGCGGCATGCGCGCACCGCGCGCCCTGGTGGTCGACGACGAGGCCGACCTGCGCGAGCTGCTCGAGCTGACGCTCGTCGGCATGGGGCTGGACGTCGACTGCGCGGCCGACCTCGCGTCGGCACGGCGCCTGCTGGCCTCGGGCAGCTACGCGCTGTGCCTGACCGACATGCGCCTGCCCGACGGCGACGGCTTGTCGCTGGTCACCCTGATCGGCGCCGAGCACCCCGACACGCCGGTCGCGGTGATCACCGCGTTCGGCAGCGCCGAGAGCGCGGTCGCCGCCCTCAAGGCCGGCGCCTTCGACTACCTGTCGAAGCCGGTCGGGCTCGACGCGCTGCGGGCGCTGGTGCGCTCGGCGCTGCGCCTGTCCGCCGCGGCCGACGGAGCCGCGGCCGACGGAGCCGCGGCCGACGGAGCCGCGGCCGACGGAGCCGCGGCCGACGGAGCCGCGGCCGATCCGCCGCCGGCGCCCGCGGTCGAGGCACCGCGGGCCGCGCCGCTGCGCCCGCCGTCGTTCGACGCGACGCCGGCGGCCCGCATCGTGCCGGCCTCGGGCGCCGGCGCCAGGGCGGCGCCCGGCGCCGGAGGGCTGCTGCTCGGCGCGTCGCCGGCCATCGAGACCGTGCGCGCGAGCATCGCGCGGCTCGCCCGCAGCATGGCGCCGGTGGCGATCACCGGCGAATCCGGCTCGGGCAAGGAGCTGGCCGCGCGGCTGATCCACCGCCTCGGCAGCCGGGCGAACCAGCCGTTCGTGGCGGTGAACTGCGGCGCCATCCCCGAGAACCTGATGGAGTCCGAGTTCTTCGGGCACAAGCGCGGCGCGTTCACCGGCGCCGACCAGGACCGCACTGGGTTCTTCCAGGCCGCCGACGGCGGCACGCTGTTCCTCGACGAGGTCGCCGACCTGCCGCTGTCGATGCAGGTCAAGCTGCTGCGGGCGATCCAGGAGCGCTGCGTGCGTCGCGTCGGGCACACCGCCGAGGAGCCGGTCGACGTGCGGATCGTCAGCGCCACCCACCAGGACCTCGCCCGTTGCGTCGCGGCAGGCCGCTTTCGCCAGGACCTGTATTACCGCCTGAACGTGATCGAGCTGCGGATGCCGCCGCTGCGCGAGCGGCTCGAGGATGTCGGCGTGCTCGCCGACTCTGTGCTCGCCCGCCTCGCCATGCGCGCGGGGCTGCAGGTGGCGCCGCGGCTGTCGTCCGTGACGCTGCGCTACCTGCAGAGCTACGGCTTCCCGGGCAACGTCCGCGAGCTCGAGAACATCCTCGAGCGCGCGCTCGCGTTCTCCAATGGCGAGGTCGTCAATGTCGAGGACCTCGGACTGCGGCCCGCCGGCCACGAGGCCTCGGAGAACGAGCGCGCCGATGCGGACGACGCGCTGGAGGCGGACGACGGCGCCGCTCCGGTCGGGACCGCCGGGCGTGCCTCAGGGTCGGGCGCCGAGCCGGCCCTGGGCGCCGCGTCCGACGGGCCGGCCACGGCGGGGCGGATCACGCAGGGTGCATCGGCGCTGTCGGACGACGGCATCCCCGAGTCGCTGCCCGACTACCTCGACGCGGTCGAGCGCGATGCGATCCTGCGCGCGCTCGATTGCACCCGCCACAACCGCACCGCGGCCGCCCGCCTGCTCGGCATCAGCTTCCGGGCGCTGCGCTATCGCATGCAGCGGCTCGGCATCGGCTGATGGCCCGATGAGCGGGCCGTTCGACAGCGAAGGCTGGTACCGCCCGGCACGACGGGTGCCGTCGCCGAACCAGGACGCCCGCCCGCCCGGGGCATCTCCCGAACTGCTCGTCATCCATCACATCAGTCTGCCGCCCGGCGTGCTGTCGGGCGATGCCGTCGAGCGGCTCTTCACCAACACCCTCGACGGCTCGGCCGACCCGCGACTCGCCGGCCTCGAGTCGCTGAGGGTCTCGGCCCATTTCCTGGTGCGTCGGCGCGGCGAACTGCTGCAGTTCGTTCCGTGCGAGGCACGGGCCTGGCATGCCGGGCCGTCGTCCTTCCTCGGCCGCGAGCGCTGCAACGACTTCTCGATCGGCATCGAGCTCGAGGGCACCGGCGAGCGTCGGTACACCGAAGCGCAGTACCGGGTGCTCGCCGCGCTGACGCGATCGCTCGCCGCACGCTTCCCGCTGAGACACCTCGCCGGCCACAGTGACATCGCGCCGGGGCGCAAGACCGATCCGGGGCCGAGCTTCGACTGGTCGCGCTTCGAGTCGATGCTCGATGGTTGCGGACTCTCGAGACCGTTTCCGCCGGAATGCCGCAGCACGTCGAAGAATTTTCCATGAAACCGTGACGACATGCGGGTCGCGAGGTCAGATGCCCCGCTGTCCCGCATCCGGGCTGGGTTCGCGGATGCCGATCGAGACGCCATGCGGCTCTTCGGGAAGTACGCGATACGGTGCATCAGGATGTGGTGCTAAATGCTTGTTCGGGCGCGTGAATCGCCCCTCGCGGAACCCTCATCGCGGACTTGCGAGCAGACCGCCCAGGCACTAGAATTAGTCGCTCACAAGCGGTCGACCCCCAGATCTAGTGCCACGCGGCCTCACGCCGCCTTCCGGCCGGGCACGGGACTCGCCGCAAGAACACCGTCATCCGATCGACGCACGCGCGAAGACCGGCCAGGTCCCTTCAGGGCCCCGGCCAGGCCCCCTTCATGCTGGCGCCACCGGATGGGTCCCCGATCCGAACCAGTGGAGTCCCCGACATGCAGAGGGTTGCAGAAACCGCGCAACGTCCGTCCATCCTGTCCCCGTCGGCGTTCGCGACGTCGACGCAGGACCTCGGCGATCACCGGCCCGATGCGGCCCGTTTCGTCGACTTCAAGGTCATCCGCCGCAACGGCTCGGTCGTCGGCTTCGAGCCGGGCAAGATCGCCGTCGCGATGACCAAGGCCTTCCTCGCCGTCAACGGGGGCCACGGTGCCGCGTCGGCGCGCGTGCGCGAGCTGGTCGAGCAGATGACCCAGGTGGTCATCGGCGCGCTGATGCGCAACAAGCCGGCCGGCGGCACGTTCCACATCGAGGACATCCAGGACCAGGTCGAGCTCGCCCTGATGCGCTCGGGCGAGCACGAGGTGGCCCGTGCCTACGTGCTGTACCGCGAGAAGCGCTCGCAGGAGCGCGCCGCTCGCCAGGCGCAGGCCGTCGCCGCCGGCGAGCCCGCCGGCCCGCGGATCGGCGTGCTCGACGCCGGCGTCGTGCGCCCGCTCGACGAGGGCATGCTGCGCACCCTGATCGAATCGGCCTGCTCGGGCCTGGGCGACACCGTGAGCCCGCAGGACGTGCTGGTCGAGACCGTCAAGAACCTGTACGACGGCATCCCCATCGAGGAAGTCCACAAGTCGGCGATCCTCTCGGCGCGCGCCCTGATCGAGACCGATCCGGCCTACAGCCAGGTCGCCGCCCGGCTGCTGCTGCACACGGTGCGCCGCGAGGTGCTGGGCGAAGAGGTGCTGCAGGAGGCGATGGTCGAGCGCTACGCCGACTACTTCCCGCGCTTCGTCAAGCGCGGCGTCGAGGCCGACCTGCTCGATCCGAAGCTCGAGCAGTTCGACCTGCACCGTCTGGGTCGC
>JBIIPQ010000146.1:0-9822 GCA_044342535.1 Burkholderiaceae bacterium | reverse complement strand
TGGTCGAGCTGTTCACCGAGATCCCCGGCCTCGGCCGCATCGAGGCCACCGACGGCGGCAACGCCGACGCCGAGGGGATGCGCCGCTACCGGATCGTCACCGCGACCTCGGACGGCGACCTGCTCGACCTGTTCTCCTTCCACGTCGATCGCTCGCAGGTCCGGATGGGCGCAGCCGCGGCCGCGGCCCCTGCCGCTGCCACCGCGGCCCCTGCCGCGCAGGTCGCGGCCCGGCCCGCCGCGACCGAAGGCGCCGACTACGGATTCTTCGTCGACCTGCCCGACGAGGCCGACTCGCCCGCCGCGGCGTCGGTCGCGGCCGAGGCCCCCGCCGCACCGGCCCCGAAGCCGGCGGCCAGGGCAGCCGATCGGCCCGCACCGGCCGCGACCGCGCTCGAGAGCACCTCGATCCGCGTGCCGATCGAGAAGGTCGACCAGCTGATCAATCTGGTCGGCGAACTGGTGATCACGCAGGCCATGCTCGCGCAGACCGGCCAGGCGCTCGATCCGGTCCTGTACCAGTCGATGTCGACCGGCCTGACCGATCTGGAACGCAACACTCGGATGCTCCAGGAATCGGTGATGGCCATCCGGATGATCCCGATGGCGGTCGTCTTCAACCGCTTCCCGCGGATGCTGCGCGACCTCGCCGGAAAGCTCGGCAAGCAGGTCGAGCTGCAGACGATCGGCGAGGACACCGAGCTCGACAAGGGCCTGATCGAGAAGATCACCGACCCGCTGACCCACCTGGTGCGCAACGCGGCCGACCACGGCATCGAGATGCCCGAGGTCCGCGTGGCCGCGGGCAAGCCGGCGCAGGGCACGGTGACGCTGTCGGCGGCCCACCAGGGCGGCTCGATCGTGATCGAGGTCCGCGACGACGGGCGGGGCCTGAACCGCGACAAGCTGCTGCAGAAGGCCATCGAGCGAGGCCTGCCGGTCAGCGAACAGATGACGGATCAGGAGGTCTACGGCCTGATCTTCGAGCCGGGGTTCTCGACCGCCGCGCAGGTCACGGACGTATCGGGCCGCGGCGTCGGCATGGACGTGGTCAAGCGCAACATCGCCTCGCTGGGCGGCTCGGTCGAGATCGATTCGATCGAGGGCCGGGGGATGCGGGTGTCGGTGCGACTGCCCCTGACGCTGGCGATCATGGACGGCATGTCCGTCGGCGTCGCCGAGGAGACCTACATCGTGCCGCTCGCCTCGGTCGTGGAGTCGATCCACCTGTCCGCGGGCGACATCAAGTCGGTGGGCGGCACCGGCCGCGTGGTCGAAGTGCGCAACGAGTACCTGCCGTTGATGGCGCTCGACGAGCTGTTCGCCGTGCCCCGAAAGGAGCCGGTCTCGGACGGAATCATGATCGTCATCGAGGCCGAGGGCGGGCGCATCGCCCTGATCGTCGACGAGCTGATCGGTCAGCACCAGGTGGTCGTCAAGAACCTCGAGGCCAACTATCGCAAGGTGCCGGGCGTCTCCGGCGCGACCATCCTCGGCGACGGCCAGGTGGCATTGATCCTCGACGTGTCGTGGCTGGTCCGCCGCGCGCGTCACTGAACATCCTTCGGACGGGAGAGAACCATGGCTGCACATGATCGGGCACACGACGCCGGAACGGCCGCGAGGCCGCGCGAGTACCTGACCTTCAGGCTCGGCGAGGAGGAATACGGGATCGACATCCTGAAGGTCCAGGAGATCCGCGGCTACGAGCAGCCGACCCGGATCGCCAACACGCCTTCGTTCATCAAGGGCGTGGTGAACCTTCGGGGCGTGATCGTTCCGATCGTCGACCTGAGGCTGAAGTTCAACCTCGGCTCGGCCGAGTACAACGACTTCACGGTGGTGATCATCCTGAACCTCGGATCGCGCGTCGTCGGCATCGTCGTCGACTCGGTCTCCGACGTGATGGAGCTCGCGCCCGAACAGATCCGGCCGGCGCCGGAGGTGGGCGCTTCGGTCGAGGGCGACTTCATCACGGGGCTCGGCACGCTGAACGACCGGATGCTGATCCTGATCGAGATCGAGCGGCTGATGAGCGCCGCCGACATGGCCCTGGCCGAGCAGCCCGCCTGAAGCGGACAGAGCCCACCGGTCGACGCGCCCGCGCGGACCCCGTGTCCGCGCGCCGTGCCCGACGCCGCCCGACGAGGAGCTTCGACATGACGCGCACGCCCTGGATCAAGACCTGCATCGCCGTCGTGGTCACCTGCACGGTGGCGAGCGTCTTCGCCAAGGGCGAGTTCGTCGACCCGTCGAGCAAGAAGGTCGAGCCGAAGAAGATGTACTGCGAGCGCCTGGACGAGACCGTCGTCTCCGGCGGCGTCTACAAGAACTGATCCGCGCAGCGGACCGCCTCCTCCCCCCACACCGTCGGCCATCCCATGAAGCTCCGCATCAAGCTGCTGCTGTTGCCCGCGATCGGTGGCGCCTCCCTCATCGCGCTGTGCGTGCTCGTCTCGCTGATGCAGCTGCGCTCGAACCGCGAGCTCGAGAACCTGGCGGACGTGCGCTTCGAGAGCTACGCGAACGCGTACCGCATCGAGGGCGAGCTGTCGTCGATGCATGCCGAGGCCTACCGGACGATTCTCTGGATCGACACGCTGCAGGCCCCGGTGGTCAAGGGCCGGCGCGACGCGCTCGCCCAGCGCGGCACCGTGCTCGGCGAGAAGCTGCGCGGCATGCGCGCCGACCTCGATGCCACCGGCGGCGAGCGGCTCGATGCGCTGGCTGCGGCCACGACGCGCTACCTGAAGTCGGTGGACGACGCGATCGACATGGCGTCGGTCGATTCGAACACCGGGCTCGCGGCGATGCAGACCGCCGACGCACACTACAAGGCGGCCTCCCAGGGGGCCGCGGAGCTGCTCGAGGTGGAGCGGTCCCTCGCGACCGCATCGGTCGCCGCCGCCAAGACGCGCGACGGCCGCAACCTGGTGATCCTGTGGGTCGCGACGGTGGTCTCGCTCATCGCGGCCTTCGGCTTCTCGCTCGTCTTCAACCGCAGGCTGCTGGTGCCGCTGAACGCGGCGCGCGAGGCCGCCGACTCGATCGCCTCGGGCGACCTGCGGGTGCGCCTGCCGGAGCCGCCGAACGACGAGATCGGCCAGCTGATCTCGGCGCTGCGCCGGATGTCCGAGCACCTGAGCCGCACGCTCGGCTCGATCAAGGACTCGACCGAGCAGATCGCCACCGCCTCGACCGAGATCGCGGTGGGCAACAACGACCTGAGCCGCCGCACCGAGCAGCAGGCCTCGAACCTGCAGCAGACCTCGAGCAGCATGGAGGAGCTGACCGGCACGGTGGCGACCAACGCCGACAGCGCCCGCCAGGCCAACCAGCTCGCGCTCGGTGCCTCCGAGGTCGCGCGCCGCGGCGGCGAGGTGGTCGAGCAGGTCGTCGCGACCATGGGCGAGATCAGCGACAGCTCGCGCAAGATCGCCGACATCATCTCGGTGATCGACGGGATCGCCTTCCAGACCAACATCCTGGCGCTGAACGCGGCGGTGGAAGCCGCCCGGGCCGGCGAGCAGGGCCGCGGCTTCGCGGTCGTCGCCGCCGAGGTGCGCAGCCTCGCGCAACGCAGCGCCGATGCCGCCCGCCAGATCAAGGGCCTGATCACCGACAGCGTGCAGCGCGTCGACTCGGGCAGCCGCCTGGTCAAGGACGCCGGCACGACGATGTCGGAGATCGTGACCTCGGTGCGGCGAGTGACCGACATCATCGGCGAGATCTCCTCGGCTACTGGCGAGCAGAGCGCCGGCATCGGCCAAGTCAATACCGCGGTCAACCAGCTCGACCGCATGACGCAGCAGAACGCGGCGCTGGTCGAGCAGAGCGCGGCCGCGGCCGAGAGCCTCAAGGAGCAGGCACGCCGACTCGCCGAGGCGGTCGACGCCTTCCGTCTGGACGACGCTCGGGACGGTGTCTCGCAGTCCGCGCCGTCGAAACACGCTGTCGCGGCGAAGAGCGGCCCAGATCACGAGCCCTCGTGGTCGGCCGGCTCCGCCGCGGGCGCCTCGTCGTCCGAGACGGCGCACGGCTTCCAGTCCGGTCACGCATCCGGCCCGGCCGCGACATCCGCGCCGAAGCCGGCCACCGACTTCGGTGCCCGACCCGCACCGGCTGCCAGGTCCGCAGCGGTCTCGAAGCCGGCGCCCGCCGTCCGGCCCGCGACCGCCACGAAGCCGACTACGAAGCCGACCACGAAGTCGGCCACGAAGTCGGCCTCCGCGAAGCTGGCGCCGGACCGGGTCGTGCCGACGAACCTGCTGGCATCGTCGGCGGCGCCCGCGGCGACCGCAGCCGCCCCGACGCCCGCCGCAGCGCCGGCGCCGAGCGTCGCCAAGGCGGACGCACCCGCGGCGCGTCCCGCGCCTGCGCCCGCCTTGGCCGAACCCGCCCCGCGTGCGCCCGCCCCCAAGGCCGCGAAGGTCCCCGACGACGACTGGGAAGAGTTCTGAGCGCGGCGCGGCAGCCCGCGTCGGATCATGCCGAGCCTCCGACCGGGCCTGCCGCGGCGACCCGCTTTCTTCCGAACCGCCCAACCGAGCCCGCCCCGCAGATGACCCGCCGTCCCGTCCCGATCGCAGCACCCCGCCCGGCGCCCGCCTGCGCCGCGATGCGTTGAAGGCGTCGTCGCGATGAGCGCCCCGTCCCCGCTCGGCAACGAAGTCGCGATCTCGCCCGGCGACTTCGAGCGTGTGCGTCGCCTCATCAAGGAGCGCGCCGGCATCCACCTGCAGCCGAGCAAGCAGAGCATGGTGCAGGGCCGGCTCGCGCGCCTGCTGCGCGAGCACGGCATCCCGAGCTACGGCGCGCTGCTCGACGCGGTCGAGCGCACCGGCTCGCCGCTGTGGCAGCCCTTCGTCAACGCGCTCACCACGAACCTGACCTCGTTCTTCCGCGAGGCCTATCACTTCCCGCTGCTGGCCGAGTTCCTGAAGCAGCACCCGGGTCCGGTGCGGATCTGGTGCGCGGCGGCGTCCACCGGGGAGGAGCCCTGGTCGATCGCGATGACGGTCCTGGAGACGCTGGGCACCGGCGCGCAGGCGACGATCTACGGCTCCGACATCGACACCGACGTGCTGCGCACCGCCAAGGCCGGCGTCTACACGATGGAGGGCGAGAGGGGGCTGGATGCGACGCGTCTGAAGCGCTGGTTCCTGAAGGGCACCGCGGCCAAAGCCGGTCTGATGCGCGTGCGCCCCGAACTGTCCCGGCTGGTCGAGTTCGGCCAGGTGAACCTGGTGCACGACCCGCTGCGCTTCCAGCAGCCGTTCGATGTCGTGTTCTGCCGCAACGTGATGATCTACTTCGACCCCCCGACGCAGCGCGCCGTCCTGACGCGCCTGCATGCGTCGATGCGCCCCGGCGGCCTGCTGTTCGTCGGACACTCCGAGAACTTCTCGGCCCAGAGCGACCTGTTCTCGCTGCGCGGCAAGACCGTGTACGAGCGCCTCGCCGAGCGGCACGCGCGGGAGCCCGAATGCATCCGATGAACCCGACGACCGCATCCTCCCTGCGCCAGAGCGCGCCTGGACTGTTCCCGAAGAGCTCGGACAGGATCCGGGCGCTGCGCGAGCGTCCGGCGCGCGAGTACGAGGCGCACACCTTCTACTATGACGCGGCGTTCAAGACCGACGCCGTCAAGCTGCTGCCGGGCGAGTTCTACGTCCACGACGACGACGACCTGCTGCTGATGACGGTGCTGGGCTCGTGCGTGGCGGCCTGCCTGGTGGACCGGACCGCGAGGCTGGGCGGCATGAACCACTTCATGCTCCCCGACGGCGGCACCGCGGGGCGCTACGGCACCTATGCGATGGAGCTGCTCATCAACGAGATGATGAAGCGCGGCGCGCGGCGCGAGCGGCTCGAGGCGAAAGTCTTCGGCGGCGGCCAGGTGATGCGCAACTTCTCGACGATGAACGTCGGCGAGCAGAACGTGAAGTTCATCGAGCAGTACCTCGCGGCCGAGCGGATCCAGATCGTGTCGCGCGACGTGCTGGACATCCACCCGCGCAAGGTGTGCCTCTTTCCGGGCAGTGCCCGCGCGTTGTGCAAGAAGCTCGCCACGACGCAGGTCGACGCGATCGCGACCGAGGAGTCGGCCTTCCGCGGCCGGCTCAGCAAGCAGCCGGCGGCCGTGGCCAGCGGCAGCATCGAGCTGTTCTAGGCGGTCAGGGAGAACGAGATGAGCAAGATCCGCGTGGTGGTCGTCGACGATTCGGCGCTGATCCGCAGCATGTTGAGCAGCCTGATCAATTCGCAGCCCGACATGGAGTGCATCGGCGCGGCCAACGATCCCTACCAGGCTCGCGAGATGATCCGTAACCTCGACCCTGACGTGATCACGCTCGACGTCGAGATGCCGCGCATGGACGGCCTGGATTTCCTGGAGAAGCTGATGCGCCTGCGGCCCATGCCGGTGGTGATGGTGTCCACGCTCACGGAGCGCGGCGCCGAGACGACGCTGCGTGCGCTCGAGCTGGGTGCGGTGGACTTCGTCGCGAAGCCGCGTATCGGCATCGCCAGCGGGCTGCAGGAGATGGCGGCTGAGATCGCCGACAAGCTGCGCATCGCGGCGCGCGCGCGTGTCTCGCGGCGTGCGGTGGCGCGTCCGGCGCCGCCTTCGGCGACGCCGCGCGCGGCGGGCACGGGCGCGACTGCGCCGGGCGCCCCGCCGCTGGTCAAGGCCGTTCCGATCTCCTATTCGCGGGCGAGCACCGAGAAGCTGATCGCGATCGGCTCGTCGACGGGGGGCACTGAAGCGCTGCGCGAGGTGCTGACGCAGCTGCCGGCGGACTGTCCCGCGGTGCTGTGCACGCAGCACATGCCGCCCGGATTCACGAAGAGCTTCGCCGACCGGCTGAACTCGCTGTGCCGCATGCACGTGAAGGAGGCCGAGCACGGCGAGCGCGTGCTGCCCGGGCACGTCTACATCGCGCCGGGCGGCCGCCACATGCTGCTCGCCCGCAGCGGCGCGAACTACGTGATCGAGCTGGACGACGGCCCGCCGGTGAACCGCCACAAGCCCTCGGTGGACGTGATGTTCCGGACGGTGGCGCGTCATGCGGGCGCCAATGCCATCGGCGTGATGCTCACCGGCATGGGCCGCGACGGGGCGGACGCGATGAAGGAGATGCGCGACGCCGGCGCCTACAACATCGGCCAGGACGAGGCGACCTCGGTGGTCTACGGCATGCCGCGCGAGGCGGCGGCCGTGGGCGCGGTCCACGAGGTCCTGCCGCTGCAGAAGATCGCGGGCCAGCTGCTCGAGCAGTTGCGTGCGGCCGGGCCGGTGCTGTCCCGGGTCTGAGTTTCGCGGCGTTCGTCCGAGAAGCCCGCCGGTGCGATGCCGGCGGGCTTCTTCGCTTTCCGGGGGCGCCCAGCCGTGTCGTCGTGTGCGGGGTGCGGGCCTCGGAGGAAGCGACGGCCTGAAGGGCAGCGGCGCCGCGCGCCAACCTCAGAACTCAGAACGCAGAACAGAATCCCTCAAGCCCCGAACATCAAAAACAGCTTCCCCATCCCCTCCGCCAGCGGCCGTTCGATCCAAGGCAGCCCCACCACCAGCAGCACCAGCCCCGCCCCGATCGTGATCGGGAAGCCCACCGAGAAGAGCGAGAGCTGCGGGGCCACCCGCGACATCACGCCGAGGATCAGGTTGACGAACAGGATCAGCGCCAGGAACGGCAGGGCGATCAGCAGGCCCAGCGCGAAGACCTCGGCGCCGAGCGTCACCGGGTCGAAGCGCGACGCGAAGCCGAAGGCCACCTCGCCCACCGGCAGGGTCGTGAAGCTGCGCAAGGTGGCGGCGATCAGCAGCAGCGGGCCGTTCAGCGCCAGGAACACCAGCGTCGCCATCGTGTTCATGAAGCTGCCTACCGCGGTGCCCGTGCCGCCCTGCGGATCGAAGAAGCCGGCGAACGACAGGCCCATCTGCAGGCCGATCACCTCGCCCGCCAGGTCGAAGGCCGCGAACATCAGGCGCGCGGCGAAGCCGATGGCCAGACCCACCGCCACCTCCTGGGCGACGAAGCCCAGACCCGTCATCGACACCAGGTCGACCCGCATCGGCACCGTCACGGACGGTGCGATCGACGCCGCGAGCACGACCGACAGGCCCACCCGGATACGGGTCGGCACCGAGCGGATCGAGAGCACCGGCGCTGCGGAGAAGAGCGCCAGGATCCTGAAGAACGGCAGCAGGAACGCCGCCATCCAGGCCTGCAGCTGCGCGTCGGAGAAGGCGACCATCGGCGGGGTCAGCCGCCGGCGATCATCGACGGGATGCTGATGATCGAGCGCTGCAGGTAGTCGACCAGCGTGCTGATCATCCACGGGCCGATCACGATCATCGTGACGGCGACGCCGACCAGCTTGGGCAGGAACGACAGCGTCTGCTCGTTGAGCTGCGTGATCGCCTGGAAGAAGCTGACGACGAGGCCCACGCCGAGCGCCACCAGCAGCAGCGGCGCCGACACGATCAGCATCAGCTCGAGGGCCTGGCGCCCGACGGTGACGACGGTTTCGGGACTCATGGTGACGGCCTCCTCAGCCGAAGCTCGCGACCAGCGAGCCGACCAGCAAGGTCCAGCCGTCCGCGAGCACGAACAGCATCAGCTTGAAGGGCAGGGCGACCAGCACCGGGGAGAGCATCATCATGCCCATCGACATCAGCACCGACGCGACGATCAGGTCGACGATCAGGAACGGGATGAACACCAGGAACCCGATCTGGAAGGCCGTCTTGAGCTCGCTGGTGACGAAGGCGGGGATCAGCACGCGCATCGGCATCGTCTCGGGCGTGACGGCGGTGTCGACCTTCGCGATCCGGGCGAACAGCCCGAGGTCGGTCTCGCGGGTCTGCTTGAGCATGAAGCTGCGCAGCGGATCGCTGCCGCGTTCGATCGCCGCCTCGAAGCCGAGCTTCGCCTCGGTGTAGGGACGGTAGGCCTCGGCGTAGATCCGGTCGAGCGTCGGGCCCATGACGAACAGCGTCAGGAACAGCGACAGTCCGACGATCACCTGGTTCGGCGGCGTGGTCTGCAGGCCCAGCGCCTGGCGCAGCAACGACAGCACGATGACGATCCGGGTGAAGCTCGTCATCAGCAGCAGCACGGCCGGCAGGAACGACAGCGCCGCGAAGGCGAGCATCGTCTGCACCGGCAACGAGTACGTGGTGCCGCCGGCGCCGCTCGGGCGGGTCTCGAGCGACAGCGTGGTCTGCGCGGCGACCGGCGCGGCCGCGGCGAGCAGCACGAGCGCCACGCCGAGGGCCGTGCGTCGCGGGCGGGAGATTCGGTCAGTCATTGCGCTTGAGCCGGTCGAGGATCTGGGCGAAGGGATTCGGCGGGAAGGCCGCCGGGACCTGCCCGGGCGCCGCCGTTTCGGCCTCGTCCCGGGCGGGTGCCGTGCGCTCGAGCTCTGCCAGCAGGGAGATCGACTGCCCGGTCACGCCGAGCATCCAGCGGCGGCCGTCGGCCTCGACGATGACCACGCGCTCGCGCGGGCCGAGGGTGAGGCCGCCGGCGAGGCTCACCGGCCGCGCGCCGCCCCGGTTGCCGCCCTGCAGGCGCTTGAGCACCCACAGCGCGACCGGGATCAGTGCGGCGACGGCGACGAACGCGAGCAGCGCCGGCCAGACCGAGGGTGCGTCCTGCATCGCGGTCAGGCCCGGTTGAGCCGGCGCACGCGCTCGGACGGCGTGACGATGTCGGTGAGGCGGATGCCGAACTTGTCGTTCACCACCACCACCTCGCCCTGGGCGATCAGGCAGCCGTTGACCAGCACGTCCATCGGTTCGCCGGCAAGCGCGTCGAGCTCG
>JBIIPQ010000516.1:0-3046 GCA_044342535.1 Burkholderiaceae bacterium | reverse complement strand
CATCCTCGGCCCGATCATGACGATCATGCCGGCGCTCGCCGCCTGGGCGGTGATTCCCTTCGGCCCCGACCGCGCACTGGCCAACGTCAACGCGGGCCTGCTGCTGCTGCTGGCGATCACCTCGCTCGAGGTCTACGGCGTGATCCTCGCCGGCTGGGCCTCGAACTCGAAGTACGCCTTCCTCGGCGCGATGCGTGCGTCGGCGCAGATGGTGTCGTACGAGCTCGCGATCGGCTTCGCGCTGGTGGTGGTGCTGATGGTGTCCGGCAGCCTCAACATGACCGACATCGTGCTCGGCCAGAACGAGGGACGCTTCGCCGACATCGGGCTGAACGTGCTGAGCTGGAACTGGCTGCCGCTGCTGCCGGTCTTCGTCGTGTACTTCATCTCGGGCATCGCCGAGACCAACCGCCATCCGTTCGACGTCGTCGAAGGCGAGTCCGAGATCGTCGCGGGCCACATGATCGAGTACTCGGGCATGGGCTTCGCGATCTTCTTCCTGGCCGAGTACGCCAACATGATCCTGATCTCCGCCTTGGGCGCGATCATGTTCCTCGGCGGCTGGGCACCCTTCTTCTCGCTCGGCCTGGACATCGGTCCCCAATGGTTCTGGGACTGGTTCTGGCTGTTCCTCAAGACGTTCATGCTGGTGACGCTCTTCATCTGGATCCGAGCGTCGTTCCCCCGCTTCCGCTACGACCAGATCATGCGGTTGGGCTGGAAGATCTTCATCCCGGTCACGCTGGTGTGGCTGGTGGTGGTCGGCATCTGGATGCAGACGCCGTTCAACATCTGGGGCTGAGGCCCGAGACACGGACCGCCATGGAAGCCATCAAGGATTTCGTCAAGAGCTTCATGCTCGTCGAGCTGCTCAAGGGCCTGCGCCTGACGGGCTCGCAGGTGTTCGCCCGCAAGATCACGGTGCAGTTCCCCGAGGAGAAGACACCGTACTCGCCGCGGTTCCGGGGGCTGCACGCGCTGCGCCGCTACCCGAACGGCGAGGAGCGGTGCATCGCCTGCAAGCTCTGCGAGGCGGTGTGCCCCGCACTGGCCATCACCATCGAGTCGGACATCCGACCCGACGACGGCACGCGGCGCACCAAGCGCTACGACATCGACCTGACCAAGTGCATCTTCTGCGGCTTCTGCGAGGAGTCGTGCCCGGTCGACTCGATCGTCGAGACGCAGGTGCTCGAGTACCACGGCGAGAAGCGCGGCGATCTCTACTTCACCAAGGAGATGCTGCTGGCCGTCGGCGACCGGTACGAGAAGGACATCGCGGCCGCCCGCGAGGCCGACGCCCGCTACCGCTGACCCCGCGCCCCCCATCGAGAGCCCCCCGTGGATCCGACAGCCCTGTTCTTCTACATCTTCTCCGCGGTGACCGTGTTCTCGGCGCTGCGGGTCGTCACCGCGCGCAACCCGGTCCACTCGGCGCTCTTCCTCGTGCTGACCTTCTTCTCCGCGGCGGCGATCTGGCTGCTGCTGAAGGCCGAGTTCCTCGCGATCACGCTGGTCCTCGTCTACATCGGCGCGGTGATGGTGCTGTTCCTGTTCGTCGTGATGATGCTGGACGTCAACGTCGACTCGATGCGCCAGGGCTTCTGGAAGAACCTGCCGGTGGCGGCCTTCGTCGGGGTCGCGGTGGTGCTCGAGCTGGCCGCGGTGCTCTGGCATCAGTTCGGCACGGTGAAGGCCTCGTACGCGCCGCGCCTGCCGGCCGACTACAGCAACACCAAGGCGCTCGGCCGGCTGATCTACACCGAATACGTCTACGCGTTCGAGATCGCGGCGGTCATCCTGCTGGTGGCGATCGTCGCCGCGATCGCGCTCACGCTGCGCCGGCGTCCGGGCGTGAAGTCCCAGAACGTCTCCGAGCAGGTGCGCGTTCGCAGCACCGATCGCGTGCGTCTGGTGAAGATGCCGGGTCGCCCCGCGACCGCCGCCGAGCCGGGGGCCGCACCCACCGCGGCCTCGCCGACCGCCACCGAGCCGCAGAAATGACCATCACCCTCGCGCACTACCTGGTGCTCGGCGCGATCCTGTTCGCGATCAGCGTCGTCGGCATCTTCCTGAACCGGCGCAACGTCATCATCATCCTGATGGCGATCGAGCTGATGCTGCTCGCGGTCAACCTGAACTTCATCGCCTTCTCGCATTTCCTCGGCGACGCGGCCGGGCAGATCTTCGTGTTCTTCATCCTGACCGTGGCCGCCGCTGAGTCGGCGATCGGCCTCGCGATCCTGGTGGTGCTGTTCCGAAACCTCGACACCATCAATGTCGAGGACCTGGACGCCCTCAAGGGCTGACGGTCGCAGGGGAGAAAAACAAGATGAAGACCTCGTACCTGCTCGTTCCGTTCGCCCCGCTGGTCGGTGCGCTGCTCGCCGGCCTGTTCGGCCGGATGCTCGGCCGCACGCTCAGCCATGTCGTGACGATCCTCGGCGTGCTGGTGTCGCTGCTGGCCTCGATCACGGTGCTGCGAGACGTGCTCGCGGGCAACACCTTCAACGGCCCGCTCTACACCTGGGCGGTCGTCGACGGCATCAGGTTCGAGGTCGGCTTCCTGATCGACAGCCTGACGGCCACGATGATGTGCGTCGTGACCTCGGTGTCGCTGATGGTGCACGTCTACACCATCGGCTACATGAAGGACGACGACGGCTATCAGCGCTTCTTCGCCTACATCAGCCTGTTCACCTTCTCGATGCTGATGCTGGTGATGTCCAACAACTTCCTGCAGCTGTTCTTCGGCTGGGAAGCGGTGGGACTGGTGTCGTACCTGTTGATCGGCTTCTGGTACACCAAGCCCACCGCGATCTACGCGAACCTGAAGGCCTTCCTGGTCAACCGGGTCGGCGACTTCGGCTTCGTGCTCGGCATCGGCCTGGTGCTCGCGTACTTCGGCAGCCTCGACTACGTCGAGGTCTTCAAGGCCGCGCCGGCGCTGGCCGACAAGACCCTGAACCTGATGGGCGCGGCCGAGTGGTCGCTGCTGACGGTCACCTGCATCTGCCTGTTCATCGGCGCGATGGGCAAGTCGGCG
>JBIIPQ010000157.1:0-9452 GCA_044342535.1 Burkholderiaceae bacterium | reverse complement strand
TTCCGCCTGAGCCGCGCGGCACTGCTCGCCGGCGCGACCGGCCTGTCGCTCGCCGCGCTCGGCGCCACGAGCGCCGCGTGGCTCGTGATGCTGGCCCTGGCCGCGATCGCGATCGGCACCGGCTACGGCGTGCCCAACCCGGCCGCCTCGATGGTCCTCGCCACCCATGCGCCGCCGGCGCGCCGCGGCTTGTACTTCTCGATCAAGCAGACCGGGGTGCCGATCGGCGTCGGGCTGGCCGGCCTGACGGTGCCGGCCCTGATCGCGGTGATGCCCTGGACCTGGGCGCTCTGGGTGCTCGCGCTCGCCTGTGTCGCGCTGGCGGCCGCGCTCGGGCCGGCCGGCGTGCTCGAGCGGCGTGTGCCGGGCACGCGCGTCGCCGCCGCTTCGACCGGCGCCGCCCTTCGATCCCCACTCGGAGCCGCGCTGGCGCCGCTCGGGCGCGTCTGGCGCGAGCCCGCGCTGCGCCGCCTGGGCGTGGCCTCGCTCGCCTTCTCGATGACGCAGCTGTGCTTCGTCACCTTCCTGGTGTCCACGCTCAAGCTCGAGCACGGCCTGACGCTGGCCGCCGCGGCCGGCGTGCTGTCGATCTCGCAGGTGCTGAGCGTCGGCTGCCGGGTGCTGTGGGGCCAGGTCGCCGACCGCTGGGTGCAGCCGCTGCGACTGCTCGCGGTGCTGGGTCTGACGATGGCCGGCTCGGCCACGCTGCTCGGCCTCCTGCCGACGGACGCCCCGCGCTGGACGCTGATGGCGGCCGCCCTCGCCTGCGCAGCCACCTCGATGGCCTGGAACGGCGTGTACTTCGCCGAGCTCGCGCACCGCGTGCGCGCCGAGGAGCTCGGCGAGGTCACCGGCGCTACCCAGTTCCTGACGTTCTGCGGCGCGATGGCCGGGCCGGTCGGCTTCGCGTCGCTGGTCGGCGTGACCGGCAGCCACGGCGCGACTTACGTGGTGATGGCGGCCGCGCCGCTGGCGGTGGGGGTGTGGCTGTGGGTGGCCTCCGGCGAAGACTGAGGCCGGCGCCGCACCCCAGAGAAAACTGCCGCCAGCGCCCCGAGCGCCAGCGCCACGCGAGCGTGATGCCGAGCAGGCCGATGTAGACCACCGCCGCGATCCAGCCGCCGACGGCGCCCCAGCCCGCGCCCGGCGCCCACGCGACCCAGCCCTCGCCCGGCGCGAACGCCAGCAGGTGGACCAGCGGCACGAAGAGCCCCCAGGCGAGCACGAGCAGGGCGAGCGCCGGGAAGCGCGTGTCGCCGGCGCCGCGCAGGCAGAAGCCGCAGCCGATGTTGAGACCGTCGAAGAACTGGTAGGCGGCGCCGATCCAGATCAGCGTCGTGCCCAGCGCGATCACCGCGCCGGCCTGCGGGTCGGCGGCGGAGACGAACTGCGGCAGCAGCCACGGCCCGGCGATGGCCAGCACGAAGCCGATGACGAACATGTAGCCGACCGACAGCACGATCGTGCGGTCGCCGACCCGCCGTGCCCAGTCGCGGTCGCCCGCGCCGATCGACTGCCCGACCAGCGTCGTGCCGGCCATGCCCAGGCCCACCGCCGGCATGTAGGCGATCGAGGTCAGCATCATCACGATCTGGCTGGCCGCGCCGGGCACCGTGCCCAGGCGCGTGAGCATCGCCTGGAAGGCGGCGAGGCCGAGGATGTCGAAGGCGATCGACAGGCCGACAGGCAGGCCCACGCTCACCGTCGCGACGATCGAGCGCAGCCGCGGGCGCCACATCCGCGACGACGCGTAGCGACGCCGGTAGGTCTCGCCGAGGAACACCGCCATCGCGATCGCGAGACCGGCACAGATGGACAGCGTCGTCGCCCATGCCGAGCCGGCCACGCCGAGGCCGAGGCCGAACATCAGCCACTCGTTGAGGCCAGCGTTGAGCACGGCCACGACCGCATTGATCGCGAGCGCGCGCCGCACGTGTCCCACGCCGTTGAAGAACGACAGCACCGACCACAGCGCGATCGCCGCGCCCCCGCCCAGCATCCGCGGGCCCCAGTACTCGACCGACATCTCTCGCAGTTCGGGCGGCAGGCCGAGCCAGGGCACGACCCAGGGGCCGGCCCAGGCGATGGCGGCGAACACCGGCGCCAGCGCCACCGACGCCCACAGGCCCGACCAGGCGGCGAGCGCGGCCCGCCGCCTGCGGCCGCCGCCGTAGGCCTGCGCCGCGAAGGCCTGCACGACCATGCCGACGCCGCCGAGCAGCAGCAGCGAGCCGAGCACGATCCAGTAGACGCCGCCCACTGCCGCGACCGCCTGCGCCGAGATGCGGCCGATGAACCAGGTGTCGGTGAGGTTGAGGACCGCCTGCAGGCTCGAGTTGACGAACAGCGGCAGCGCGAGCGCGACGATCGCGCGGCCGTCGACGCGCGCCCGGCCCTGCGCGTCGACGCGCCGGGCCGGCAGCCGCCCGGGCGCGCCGATCGCCGGTTCAGCCGGCACGCACGATGTCCGGTGCCCGCCAGCGGCCGTCGAGCAGTTCGGGCCGCGGCTGGTAGGCGCGCAGGCACAGGTAGAAGCGCCCCTCGGGCGCGGGCAGCCAGTTCGGCTCGAGCGACGGGCCGGGCGAGGCGTGCTGCAGCCGCAGCGTCAGCGCGCCGTCGGCATCGCGCACGAGGCCTCGCGAGCGGTCGCCGATCCGATGACGCTCGATCACATTGGGCACCAGCATGCAGTCGCGGCTGTCGTACATCGTGAGCGACCAGAAGCAGTCGACGGGCGGCTCGCCGCCGGGAGGAAAGCGGATGGTATACCGGTGCTCGCCGGACAGCGGCCGCCCTGCCGAGTCGGCGTGAGCCATCGGATAGAAGGCCTCGGCACTCGCCAGCGCACCGATGTAGCGGCGCGCGACGACCGCGCGCCGGTGCCGGTCCTGGCCGAAGGACTCGCCCAGCACCAGCGGCACGCTCCAGCCGCCGCGGGCGGCGACCGCCTCGCCCGAGTCGCCGAGGTCGAGCAGCGCGTCGGCGGTCGCGAGCGCGCGCCCGATCGCTCGCCGGGCGATCGCCTCGGGCAGCCGCGCCACCTCGGCGCCCGCCAGTCCGCCGTCCAGCCCCAGTCTCGCGGCGTCGGCGAGCAGCGCGCGCTCGTCGGCCGGCGGCGGGTTCTCGCGTAGCGCGCGGCTCACGACCTCGGCGAAGCGCGCGGCGTCGCGCGGCGCCTTGGGGTCCAGCCCGGTCTCGACGACCTCGGGGGCGTGATGCTCGCCGCGCGCCCAAGCCGCGAGCGGCGCCATCCGGAACCCGTCCTGCAGCGCGTTGACGGCCGGCACGTCCTCCGGTCCCTCGACCATGATCCGGCCGATGATCCAGACGTGGTCGGTCGGCGCCGCCACCCGTGTCATGCCCTCGGGCACCGCCCCCGACCAGCGCGGACCGGTGACCAGGAAGGCGCCCGCGGCCGTGCCGTTCAGCCGGCGGCCGACGTGGGCGAAGGGGTTGGTCCAGAAGTCGAGGAAGCCCAGCACGTAGTACCGGTCGGCGGTGTCCGGCACCTCGATCACCACCGGGCCGCGAGACAGGTCGAGCCAGGCGTTGCTGTAGAGGGTGTCGCTGTTGGGCGTCACCACCTTGCTGCCGCCCGCACCGAGCAGCCGGCGTGCGTGGATGAAGGTGTTGACCCAGCGCTTCGTCGAGCCGGGGTCGGCGTCGACGAAGCGGCCCTGCCCGTCGCGCCGCGTCGCGGTGGCCGCGCGCATCCGCGCCATCTCGTAGAGCGGGTAGAGCCACAGGCAGGCCTGCAGCGCGAGCGCGTCGGCCCAGGCCTGCGTCGGGTCGTCGTCGGTGACCGTATCGTTCGTGACCATCAGACGACCTTAGTCCGCTTGGCGCCCGATCACCACCGCATCGAGCGCGAGCGCCGAGACACCGCCCGGCCCGGCGCCCGTCGCGAACGCGACGAAGGGGTTCACGTCGATGCTGTCGAGCGTGCCGCGCGCGGCCATCGCCAGGCGCGACAGCGCGAGCAGCGCGTCGGCGAGCGCGTCCAGGTCGCACTTCGGGCGGCCGCGCGCGCCGTCGAGCAGCGGAAAGGCGCGCACCTCGCGGACCATCGCCATCGCGTCCTCGCGGGTGAGCGGCGCGACGCGGATCGACACGTCGTGCAGCACCTCGACGAAGGCGCCGCCCAGCCCGAACATCACCACCGGCCCGAAGACCGGGTCGTCGCGCGCGCCCAGGATGCACTCGACGCCGCCGGCGACCATCGGCGCGAGCAGCGCGCCGTCGATCCGCGCCGCGGGCAGCGCGCGCCGCGCCGCGCCGGTGACCGCGTCGAAGGCCGCCGCCGCATCGCCCGCGGTCACGCCGAGCCGCACGCCGCCGACGTCGGTCTTGTGCAGGATGTCCGGCGACACCACCTTCACCGCGAAGCGCGCACCCGCGGGGGCGTCTGCGGCGATGGCCGCCGCCGCGTCGGCGTCGCGCGCCACGCGGGCGTCGACCGCGGCGATGCCGTGCGCGGCGAGCAGCGCGAGCGAGGCCGGCTCGTCCAGCGCACCCGGGGCGAGCGCCACCGAGGGCGCTGCCGTATCGGCGGCCGGTGGTACCGGCCGCCCGAAGCCCGCACCGATCCGCGCGAGCGCGCCGATGGTGCGCACGCCGGCCGAGGGCTCGGCGAAGGTCAGCACCCCGAGCTCGGCGAGGCGGTCGCGCCGCGCGTCGTTGAGCAGCGTGCTGATCGCGAGGAAGGTGTCCGGGTGGTCGCGACGCAGTCCGATCGAGAGCTGCTCGAGCACCGGCCAGAAGCCGTCGCCCGCCCCCGCCGCGGCCATGAACCCGAGCCAGGCGCCGTAGTCCCCGCCTTCGAGCACCACGCGCGTCGCCCGGTCGATCAGCGAGCGGTCGTTGCTCACCTGCCCGGTGATGTCGATGGGGTTGCGGGGCGCGGCGAACGGCACCCACTCGAGGATCTGGCGCTGCGCCTCGGCCGAGGTCTCGGCGACATCGAGTCCGACGCTCGCGGCCTCGTCGGCCATGAACGCACCCACCCCGCCCGACAGCGTGAACAGCGCGATCCGGTCGTTGCGCGGCAGGCCCGCGACCGCCGCGCCGTGCGCGACGTCGAAGAACTCCTGGATGTCGCGCGCGCGGTAGACGCCGTACTGGCGGAACAGCGCGTCGTAGACCGCGTCGTCGCCGGCGAGCGAAGCGGTGTGCGAGCGCGCGGCCTGCGCGCCCAGCGCGGTGCGCCCGACCTTGACCACCACCACCGGCTTCTTCGCCGCATGCGCCGAGGCGAGCGCGCGCCGCAGCCGGTCGCCGTCGCGGCAGCCCTCGATGTAGGCCATGATGACCCGCGTGTTCGGGTCATGCGCCATCCACTCGATCACGTCGGCGACCTGCACGTCGACCTCGTTGCCGGTCGACGCCCACACCGACAGCCCGATGCCGCGCTCGCGCGCGAGCGAGTACGCATAGGCGCCGAACGCGCCGCTCTGGCTCACCAGGCCGATCGAGCCCGGACGCGCTCGCCCGATGCCGGGCGCCGGGCTGAAGGTCGCGTAGACATGCTCGCGCACGTTCATCACGCCCAGGCAGTTCGGGCCGATCAGCCGAAGCCCGCCGGCTCGCGCCTGCGCGGCCAGCCGCGTCTGCGCGGCCTCGCCCTCGGGACCGACCTCGGCATAGCCCGCGGAGAACAGGACCACCGCCTTCGTGCCGGCGGCGATGGCGTCGTCGATCGCGCCGGGCACCAGCGCCTCGGGGATCGCGAACACCGCGAGGTCCACCGGCTCGCCGACCGCGCGCAGGCTCGGATAGGCCGGCAGCCCCTGGATCTCGGCGGCCTTCGGGTTGATCGGCACGATGCGCCCGGCGTAGCCGCAGCGCAGCAGCAGGTCGATCGGCACGCCGCCGATCTTGGTCGGCGTCGCCGAGGCCCCTACGACAGCGATCGAGCGGGGGGAGAACAGCGCATCCAGGGACGGGTCGGTCATTCGGGGCTCGTGATTGGCAGAGCGAGGGGCTCAGTCCGGCTTCATGCCGGTCGCACGCGCGACCTGCGACCATTTGTCGACCTCGGCGGCGATGAACGCGCCGAACTGCTCGGGCGTGCCGCCGGACACGAAGGTGCCGCCCGCCTCGAGCGGTACACGCACCTCGGCCTGCGCGAGCACGACGTTCGCGTCGCGATTGACCTTGGCGACGACTTCCGCGGGCAGCCCCGCCGGGCCGACCAGCCCGAACCACGCATAGCCGTCGACCGCCGGGAAGCCCGCCTCGGCAAGCGTCGGCGAGTCGGGCACGGCCGGAAAGCGCCGGTCCGAGGACACCGCGAGCAGGCGCAGGCGCCCCGACTCGACGTGCGGCTTCATCACCGTCAGGCCGGTGACGCCGACGTCGACGCGGGCGGCCACCGTCTCGACCGCGAGCGGCGCGTCACCCTTCATCGGCAGGTGCTCGAGCTTCGCGCCGGTCTTCCAGTTCCACAGCTCGATGACCATGTGCGGACCGCTGCCGTTGCCCGGCGAGCCGGCGAAGAGCCTGCCGGGCTGCGCGCGGGCCGCGTCGGCCAGGTCCCGGAGCGTCCGGTACGGCGACGCGGTCGGCACGAAGAAGCCCACCGGCGAGACCGTCGCCCGCACGATCGGCGTGAAGTCGCGCAGCGTGTCGTACGGCAGCTTGCCGTCGTACAGGCCCGGGTTCGCGCCGTGCGGGGCCGCCGCCAGCATCAGGTGGTAGCCGTCGGGCGCGGCACGGGCGAGCTCCTGCGTCGCGATGCGGTTGTTGGCACCGGGCTTGTTCTCGACGTAGACCCGCTGGTTCCACAGGTCCGAGAGCTTCGCGGCGAGCACGCGCGCGACCGCGTCGTTCCCGCCGCCGGCGGGGTACGGCGAGACGATGCGCACCGGCTTGGCGGGCCAGGCCGCGCCCGCCTGCGCCCGCGCGGCACGGGGCCAGACGCCGCCGATCGATGCACCCGCCCACGCGGCGCCCAGCGCCGCCCCAGATCGCAGCCAGGCGCGCCTCGGCACGGCGGCGCTCATCGCGAGCCTCCGGTCATCGCCGCCACCGCGCCGAGCGCGGCATGCGTCTGCGCGATCAGCCGCGCGTAGACCTCCGCCACCGACTGCCGCTCCCGGATCCAGGCGACGCCCTGCCCCACCGCGTAGTGCATCAGCGGCTCGATCTCGTGGTCGTCGATCGCGCCGAGCAGGTCGCCGACCAGCACGTCCTGGTAGGGCATCGCGAGCGGGCGCGGCGCGTCGGGCGCGGACCACTCGTCGCTCCAGGCCGAGCGCAGCTGCCGGAAGGTCTTGCCGCTCTCGGAGCGGGTGATCACGGTGTCGTCGCTGCCGGCGGCGATCAGCTTCTTCAGCAGCAGCGGATGGATCGCGTACTCCTCGGTGGCCAGCCACAGGCTGCCCGTCCAGGCGCCCTGCGCGCCGAGCGCGAGACCCGCGGCCACGTGGCGGCCGGTCATCACGCCGCCGGCGGCCAGCACCGGCACGCTGCCTGCAGCCTCGACCACTTGCGGCACCAGCGAGAAGGTGCCGATCGGGCCGGTGTGCGCAGCCGAATCGTGGCCCTGCGCGACCAGGAAGTCGGCACCCGAGTCGATCGCGCGACGCGCGTGCTTGGGCGAGCCGCACAGCGCGACGATCCGCTTGCCCGCGCGCTTGCAGCGCTCGACGAAGTCGGCCGGCATGCCGATGCCGCAGGCGACCAGGTCGACGTCCGAGGCGAGCACCGCCTCCATCTGGGCGCGCGCGATCTCGTTGGAGCGAAGGAAGCGGGTGCGCATGCCGCGGCGCTTCGGCGGCGGCACGTCGTACTTGTCGTAGAGGCTCCGCACGAAGGCCTTGTGGCGCTCGGGCAGCTCGCGCTCGATCGCGTCGGGGTCGTCGTCCTCGGGCATGCCCGGGGGCAGCACCAGGTTCACGCCGATCGGCGTGTCGCCGGCGAGCCGGCGCAGCAGCACCAGCTCGTCGCGGATCTCCTGCGGAGTACGGCGTGTCGCGCCGTAGGTGCCGAGCCCGCCGCAGCGCGACACCGCGGCCGCGACCGGGATCGAGTGCGAGAAGGCGAAGATCGGCTGGCGCAGGCCGAACAGGCCGCAGACCGGCGTGTGCAGCGGCGTGGTGTGCGGCGGTGCCGTCGGGCGCGTGGGCCCATCGTGCCCGGTCGTCGCCTGGACGGCGGATCGAATCGTCTCCACTTGACCTCCTCCTGGCCCGACCTATCATAATAGGTCAGCGCATGGACCCAATCATAGTGGCTCGGATGGCCGACGCAAGCCCTCGTTCCGCAAGCCCGCCCGCAGGCGGCCAGGCGCCGCTCTTCGTGCAGGTGCGCGATGCGCTGCGGACCGACATCCTCGGCGGCACGCTCGGGCCGGGCGACCGGCTGCCGTCCGAGTCGGCGCTGATCGAGCGTTTCGGCGTGAGCCGCATCACCGTGCGCCAGGCGCTGGCCGAACTGCAGTCGAGCGGGCTGGTGCACACGGTCAACGGCAAGGGCTCCTTCGTCACGAAGCCCGGCCGCGGCGTGGCGCAGGGGCCGCTGGTCGGCGTGCTCGAGGCGATGCGAAAGCGCGGCCATCGCGCACGCGGCCGGCTGCTGTCGCACCGCGTCGTCAAGGCGGGGCGTGCGGTCGCGCGCGAACTCGAGATCCCGGTCGGCGCGCCGGTCGGGGCGGTGACGGTGCTGCGCTACCGGGACGATGTGCCCTTCGTGGTCGGCACGACCTGGTGTGCGCCCGAGGTCGCCGAGCGGCTGGCCGCGCACGACCTGACCGACCTCGACGTGGCCACCGCGATCGAGGCGGGGCTCGGGCTGCGCAGCGCGTCGACCCGCGTGCGCGTGCTCGCGACGCTGGCCGATGCGACGCTCGCCCGACGGCTCGACTACACGCCCGGCGCCCCGGTGCTGCGCGTGTTCACCACCACGATCGGCTGGGACCAGCGGCCGATCGCCCACAGCGAGACGGACTGTCGCGCGGACATGATGGATTACCGGGTCACGCTGCGAAGCTGACGCGGCGGACTCGGAGAGGGGAGACGAGAATGGAGACGATTCCCGCGGTGCTGCTCGAGCGGCACGAGGGCTGGGCCGAGATCGTGCTGAACCGGCCCGAGCGGCGCAACGCGATCGACGGCACGCTCGCCGACGGTCTGCACGAGGTGCTCGCCACGGTGCGGGCCGACGACACGCTGCGCGCAGTGGTACTGCGCGGCGCGGGCGGCGCGTTCTGCTCGGGGCTCGACCTGAAGGCCTTCGGCGCGACACCCACGCCGGCCTGGGTGCCGGGGTTCGGTGCGCACTGGCGCGCCGTCCACGTGGCCCTCGCCTCGCTGCGCCCGGTGCTGCTGGTGGCGCTCGAGCGCTTCGCGATCAACGGCGGCGCGGCGCTCGTGCTGGCCGGCGACCTCGCGGTCTGCGGCGAGGGCGCGTTCCTGCAGGTCGCCGAGATCCGCCTCGGCATGGCCGCGCCGAAC
>JBIIPQ010000038.1:0-19927 GCA_044342535.1 Burkholderiaceae bacterium | reverse complement strand
CGCGGCACGGATCGCCCTCGCGGAACAGCACCGCGTCGCGCGGCACCTCGACGATCGGGGTCGCGGCGAGGGCCGCGTCGAGCTCGTCGGCAGGGACTTCGGCGAGGCTGGGATAGGCGGCGAGCAGTTCGGCGCGTTCCTGCGCGCGCTGCGCCGCCGTGCTCACCGGCGCTGCTCGAAGAAGCGCGCGGCGACCGCGAGCGCCTGGTCGACGTCGGCGCGGTCGACGTCGAGGTGCGTGACCCAGCGCTGCACCAGGCCCTGGCCGTAGCGGCCGCTGCTGCCGGTGGTGCGCACGCCGTGCGCGGCGAGGTGCTCGGCGAACGGGGCCGCGATCGTGTCGTCGACCCGCACGAAGATGATGTTGGTGTGCGGCACGTCGGCGTGCAGCCCGCCGTGCTCGCGGCCGAGTGCGGCCAGTCCGGCGGCCAGCACGCGCGCATTGTCGTGGTCCTCGGCGAGGCGATCGACATGGTGCTCGAGCGCGTGCTGCGCGGCGGCCGCCAGCAGCCCGGCCTGGCGCATGCCGCCGCCGAGCATCTTGCGCCAGCGGCGCGCGCGCGCGACGCAGGGCTTCGTGCCGAGCAGCAGCGAGCCGACCGGCGCGCCCAGGCCCTTGGACAGGCACAGCGACACGCTGTCGAAGTTGGCGCAGATCTCGCGGGCGACGGCGCGCGGGTCGGTGGTGGTGCCGCCCTCGGCGTCGCCCTCGCGCAGGCCCGCGGCCCGGCGCCGTGCGACCTCGACCGCGGCGTTGAAGAGGCGCGCGCCGTCGAGGTGGGCGCCGAGGCCGCGGCGGGCGGTCAGCGCGCGCACGCCGCGCAGGTAGTCCATCGGCAATACCTTGCCGCCGGTGGTGTTCTCCATGCCGACCAGCCGGGTCTTCGCGAAGTGCGGATCGTCGGGCTTGATCGCCGCCTCGATCGCCTCGAGCGGGATCGTGCCGTCGGGCGCGTTCTCCAGCGGCTGCGGCTGGATGGAGCCGAGCACCGCCATGCCGCCCGCTTCCCAGCGGTAGGTGTGCCAGAGCTGGCCGACGATCGCCTCGTCGCCGCGCTCGCAGTGCGCGAGCAGGCCCATCAGGTTGGTCTGCGTGCCGGAGGGCGCGAAGATCGCGTCCTCGAAGCCGAGCATCTCGGCGGCGTGGCGCTGCAGCCGGTTGATGCTGGGGTCGTCGGCGAACACG
The DNA here is from genome assembly GCA_044342535.1 of Burkholderiaceae bacterium. GTDB lineage: Bacteria > Pseudomonadota > Gammaproteobacteria > Burkholderiales > Burkholderiaceae_E > UBA4615. The sequence continues at coordinate 18,741 of JBIIPQ010000038.1, read as the reverse complement.
TCGTCGCCGACCTCGGCGGCGGCGATGGCGGCGCGCATCGCGGCGGTGGGCTTCGTGACGGTGTCGCTGCGGAAGTCGGGCATGGACGGGCTCGGTCGGTGGGTCGGGTCAGCGCGCGAAGCGGGCGGCGCGGGCGGTGTCGGATGCCGGGGCGGCGCGATCCGCAGCCTGCGGCTCGGGCGCCAGCTTCAGGGCCAGGTCGATCGCCGCCAGCAGGCTGCGGTGGTCGGCGACGCCGTGGCCGGCGATGTCGAAGGCGGTGCCGTGGTCGACGCTGGTGCGCACGAAGGGCAGGCCGACGGTGACGTTCACCCCGGTGTCGACGCCGAGGTACTTGACCGGGATGAGGCCCTGGTCGTGGTACATCGCAACGACGACGTCGAAGTCGCGGAAGTGGCGCGCGCGCATGAAGACGGTGTCGCCGGGCCACGGGCCGCTCGCGTCGATGCCGGCGGCGCGGGCGTCGGCGATCGCGGGGGCGATCGACTCGATCTCCTCGCGGCCCATCAGGCCGCCCTCGCCCGCATGCGGGTTCAGGCCGGCGACCGCGATCCGCGGCCGCGCGATGCCCAGGCGCTTCAGGCCCGCATCGGCGATGGCGATGGTGTCGCGCACGGCCTCGCGGGTGATCGCGTCGATCGCGGCGCGCAGCGGCACGTGGATGGTGACGAGGATCGTGCGCAGCTCGTCGTTGGCCAGCATCATCCGCACGTCGGTGACGCCGGCGAGCTCGGCGAGGATCTCGGTGTGGCCGGGGTGGCGCACGCCGGCCGCGGCGATCGCCTCCTTGTGGATGGGGGCGGTCACGACCGCGCGCACGCGCTGCGCGATCGCATCGTGGCTCGCGCGCACGATCGCGGCATGGGCGGCGGCGCCGGCGCGCGCGTCCACGCGGCCCGCCGGCAGGTCGGCGGGCAGTTCGGAGCAGGCGATCACCGGCATGCGGATGCGGCCGCCGTCGCTCGGGGGCGCGAGCGCGGCCGCGGCTTCGGGCGAGTCGACCGTCACCGCATCGAGTGCCAGGCCGAGCGCGCGCGCCTCGCGGGCGAGCACGCCGGCATCGCCGTAGACGAGCAGCGGCTGCGCGCCGGCAGTGCCGAGGCGTTCGGCGCAGGCCTTCAGGACGATCTCGGGGCCGATGCCGCAGGCGTCGCCCATCGTGATCGCGACCGGGGTGCGGGCGGGAACCATCGCGGGATTGTAGGCCGCGCGTCGCCCGCCTCACAGCGGCCGCGACCAGTACTCGCCGACCAGCGTCGCCCCGAAGCTCTCGTGTTGCTCCGAGCGCTGCAGCACGAAGCCCTCGGCGACATAGATGCCGCGCGCGGCCGCGAGCACCTCGTTGGTCCACAGCACCATCTCCCGGTAGCCGGCCTCGCGCGCGAAGCGCATCGCCTCGCGCACTAGCTGCCGCCCGAGCCCGATGCCGCGCGCGGATGGCTCGACCAGCAGCAGGCGCAGCTTGGCGACCGTCTCCGACTCGCGCACGACGAACACCGAGCCCACCGGCTCGCCGTCGCGTTCGGCGATCACGCCGCATTCGAGCCCCGGTTCGAACTGCTCGACGTAGTGCGCGACGATGCCGGCCACCATGCCCTCGAAGCGCGTGTCCCAGCCGTACTCGGCGGCGTAGAGCGCGCCGTGACGCGAGACGACCCAGCCGAGATCGCCCGGGCGGGGCGGGCGCAGGACGATGGCGGATGCGGCCTGCGCGCCCGGGCGGGCGGGATCGGGCGATGCGGCGGAACGGGCGTCGGGCATGGGCTTCTGCGGGGGCGCGGGCGGGTTGGCGTGTCGGCGAGTGGACGGCGGCGGGTCGGCGACAGTGTCGACGACCCGGCGTACCTCGGCAACGCGCCGGACACCGCGAGGCGGCCCGCGGCGCAGCGGCCCCGCGGTCCCGCGGCTCCGCGGCGATCAGCAGCCCCGCTGCGCTCGCGGCCCCGCTGCGCTCAGCGGCCCGGCGGCAGCGACGCGACCGGCGGCGTGCCGGGCGCGGGGGCCGCGGCCGAGACCGTCGCGCGGCAGCCGGCGAGGAATTCGCGGTGGTGGTCGTGCGGGCCGCGCGGCTCGGCGAAGACCGAGATCGCGGCGACACGCAGCATCGCCTCGTCGTCCTCGTCGCGCACGAACCAGCGCAGTGCCGGCGGCACGGCCCGGATGAGGACGAGGTCGTCCTCGAGGCGGCGCAGGAACTGGTCCGCCTTCGCGCCGTTGTCGCGCGAGAACGCGGCATTGCGGATGAAGTCCGCGCCCTCGTTGCACTCCTCGAGGGTCACGGTCAGGGCGCCGGCCCCGGTCGGCAGGGCCGTCGCGGCGCAGAAGGCACCGATCGCACACAGATCGCGGAAACGCATCGTCGCTCTCCCCGGCCGGTGGTCGACCGTTCGGAATCGACGCTACACGCCGAACCGCGTCCCGGACATCCGAAAACCGGGTCCGCCCTCCCGCAGGTCCGCCGCTCGCGTCTGTGCCCGCGCCGCAGGGGCCGCGTGCCCGGTCCCGATGTTCGTCGGTACGGTTGCGGCACGTTGCGGCGCGGCACGGCGTTTCGGTCTCGCGGGGCCGTGCGGCGCGTGCGGGGTTCCGCGTCGATGGCGCGCCGCAGCAGAGTGGCCGGAGGGATCGTGTACCGTGACGCTCGTGCCCCCCACCCTGCGCCGCGCCCGGCCGGGGTGTCGCGCCGCAGACCACACCGACCCGATGATCGACGCCGCCGCCCAGGGATTCGCCGCGCACCAGTGGGCGGCGATGGTCGCGATCGCGGCGGCCGCGGGGCTGATGCACGGCTTCGTCGGGATCGGCTTCCCGCTGCTGGCCACGCCGCTGTTCGGTCTGCTCTTCGGCTGGCGCGTGGCGGTCGCGCTGCTGGTGCTGCCGACGCTGGGGGTCACCTGCGGCGCGCTGTGGGCCTTGCGCGGGCAGGCCGACCTGCGCGCGATGCTGCGCACGCACTGGCCACTGGCGGTGCTGATGCCCTTCGGCGTGGCGGCGGGCGTGCACGCGCTGCATGTCGTGCCCGCGGACACGCTGATGCTGCTGATGGCGGGCGTGATGGTCGCTTACCTGCTGCTCGACCGGTTCGGCAAGACCGACCTGCAGGCGGCGCGCGCGCATCCGACGCTGCTGGCGGTGCCGTTCGGCCTGGCCGCCGGCTTCTGCGAGGGCGCGCTCAACGTCGCCGGGCCGATGCTGCTGATCTACTTCCTGCTGCTCGACCTGCCGGTGGCGTCGATCATCGCGACGCTGAACTGGCTGTTCATCGCCGGAAAGACGGTGCAGTCGCTGCTGATGGCGCAGCGCGGCGCGCTCGACGCGTCGGTGCTGCAGGCGACGCTCCCGGTCGGGGCGGTCGGCGTGGCCTTCTACTTCGCCGGGCTGAGCCTGCGGCAGCGGGCCGACCCGGCGCGCTATCGGGGCTGGCTCAAGGCGACGCTCGCGCTGATGGCGGCGGGGCTGGTGCTGCGGGTGGCGATCGGCGGCGGCGCGCCCTGAACGCGGCGGCGGGCGCCGGGCGCGGCCACGGCGCGGTGCGTCGGCTCAGCGCGTCAGCAGCAGCGTGGCGACGATGACGAGGAACACCAGCAGCAGGCGCCGGAAGCCCTGCTCGCCCACCCGATGCCGCATCCGCTTGCCCAGCGCCATGCCGCCGAACATCGGTGCCAGCGCCAGCGCGGACAGCACCGCCTCGGGCAGGCCCAGCACACCGAGCATCGCCATCGAGCCGAAGAGCGGCAGCGCGCCCAGCAGGTAGATCACGCTGATCGAGCCGATGAAGCGCTCCCGGTCGAGCCGCAGCGCGACCAGGTAGGTGATGACCAGCGGTCCCATCAGCGAGGACACGCCGCCCATCAGTCCCGACAGCGTGCCCACCGCGATGCCCCAGCGCCGCTCGCCGCTCGCGTCGATGTCGAGCCGCGGGTTCCAGGCCATCAGCGCGACCGCGAGCAGGAGCGCGCAGGCGACGAACATGTTCAGCGTGCGCACCGGCAGGCCGAGCGTCAGGCGGACCGTGAGCGCGGTCATCACCATCATCGGCGCCAGCAGCCAGGCGAAGCGGCGCAGTGCGTAGCGCACGTGACCGCCGTCGAGCGACTGGAAGACGTTGGACACCAGGATGGGGATGCCCATCAGCGCGATCGCCTTGGGGCTCGGGATCACCAGTGCCAGCAGCGGCACGACGACCAGCGGCAGGCCGACGCCGAGCAGGCCCTTGACGATGCCGCCGAGCGCGAAGGCCCCCGCCACCGCGGCGAGGATCGCGAGGCCGGCCGGCCGGCCGAGTGCGGCCGAGAGCTGCTCGGCGAGGAAGGTGTCCAGGATCGAGGGCCGGGACTCAGCGGTTCGCGCGTGCGAGCACCGCGTGCAGCATCACGTTGGTGCCCGCGTGCAGGTGGGCGGGGTCGGCGTTCTCGATCTCGTTGTGGCTGATGCCCTTCTCGCAGGGCACGAAGACCATCGCCGCCGGGCAGGTGCGGGCGACGTAGACCGCATCGTGGCCCGCGCCGCTGGCGAGCCGCCGCGCGGTGTAGCCGAAGGCCGACGCGGTCGACTCGATCGCGCCCACCAGTGCCGGATCGAACGCGCAGGGCGGGAAGTGCACGGTCTGCTCGATCGAGACCGACACGCCGTCGTCGGCGGCGATCTTCGAGGCCGCCACGCGCACCGCGTCGGCCATCGCGTCGAGGGTGTCCGCGTCGGCGTTGCGCAGGTCGATGCTGAGCTCGACCCGGCCGGGGATCACGTTGCGCGAGTTCGGCGACACGATCAGGCGGCCGACGGTGCCGCGCGCATAGTGCGGATGCGCCTGCGCGATCTCGCGGACCGCGATGACCAGGCGCGAGGCGGCGAGCAGCGCATCGCGGCGCATCTCCAGCGGCGTCGGGCCCGCATGGGCGTCCTGGCCCTCGATGACGACGTCGAACCAGCGCTGCCCGAGCGCCGATTCCACGATGCCGATGACCTTGCCCTCGCGCTCGAGCACCGGGCCCTGCTCGATGTGCGCCTCGAAGTACGCATCGAAGGCCGGCATCGGGTCGGTGCCGTCGGCGCCGATCGAGGCCAGCGCCTCGCCGACGGTGATGCCGTCGGCGTCCTTCTGGGCGCGGCAATGCTCGGCGGTGAAGGCGCCGGCGAAGACGCCCGAGCCCATCATCACCGGCTGGAAGCGGGTGCCCTCCTCGTTCGTCCAGATCGCGACCGCGATCGGGCGCTTCGTCGCGATGCCGGCGTCGTTGAGCGTGCGCACGATCTCCAGGCCCGCGAGCACGCCGTAGTTGCCGTCGAAGCGTCCACCGTTGGGCTGCGTGTCGACGTGGCTGCCCATCGCGACGGCGCGTGCGCTCGGGTCGGTGCCCGGGCGGATCGCATAGACGTTGCCGATCGCATCGGTCAGAACGCTGCAGCCGGCCTCGCGCAGCCAGCCGGTCACCAGGGCCCGGCCCTCGCCGTCGAGCCCGGTGAGCGCGAGCCGGCGCACGCCGCCCTTGGGCGTCGCGCCGATCTTCGCGAGGGTCATCAGCGAGGACCACAGGCGGTCGGACGAGGTGGACAGGGCGGCGGGCGCGGGCAGCGGTGCGGTCATGGCGGGCGGCAGGTGTTCGGTGGGAGGGATGTGCGGCCGCTCGGCGCGGCGGGCATCGCCGCACCTTGCGGGACGCGGCCCGATCCGTCAAACCGCGTTCCGCGACCGTCCGCGCCGGTCAGAGGCGGTGCCGGGTCGGGGTATCTTCCCGTCGATCCATCTGCCGGTGCCCGCGGACCGGCGTCACGTGACGGGCGGACGAATGAACGCAGCAGGCAAGAACTTCTCCCGGCGCAGGTGGCTCGCGGTGGCGGCGCTCGCGGCGGGCGGTGCCCTGGCGGGGACCGGCTGCACCGGACCGGCGGCGGGGCCGGGCGCTGCGGCGGGGGCCGCCGCCGCTCGGGCCGGGGGTCCGCCGTCCGCCGCCTCCGAGGCCGGCATCGCGCTGCGCATCGTCGCCTTCAACGATTTCCACGGCCAGCTCGAGCCCGGCGGGCTGACGCTGCGGCTGCGCGACCCGGCCGACCCCGCACGGAGCTGGCCGGTCGGCGCCGGCGGTGTCGCGCAGCTCGCGACACTGGTGGGCCGGCTGCGGGCCGAGGCGCCGAACACCCTGGTCGTGTCCGCCGGCGACCTGGTGGGCGCTTCGCCGCTCGCCTCCGCCCTGTTCCGCGACGAGCCGACGATCGAGGCGATGAACGCCCTCGGCGTCGACCTCGGCGTGGTCGGCAACCACGAGTTCGACCGTGGCTTCGACGAGCTCCGGCGGCTGATCGCCGGGGGCTGCCACCCGGGCGGGGCGGGCGAGGCCGGCACCTGCGGCGGGCCGGATGCCCGCTTCGCCGGCGCCCGCTTCCCGATGATCGCCGCCAACGTCCGCGATGTCTCGGGCCGGGCGGTGCTGCCGGCGTCGGTGGTCCGGGAGATCGCGGGCGTTCGGGTCGCCTTCGTCGGTGCGGTGCTGCGCGCCACGCCGTCGGTGGTCGTGCCGAGCGGCGTCGCCGGGCTGCGCTTCGACGACGAGGCCGAGGCCATCAACCGGGAGGTGGCGTCGCTCAAGGCGGCTCGCGGCATCGAGGCCTTCGTCGCGGTGATCCACGAGGGCGGCACCACCACCGGCGACTGGAACGACGCGGCCTGCCCGGGCGCGCGGGGCGAGATCTTCCGGATCGTCGACCGGCTCCGTCCCGAAGTGGATGCCGTGCTCAGCGGCCACAGCCATCAGGGCTACGCCTGCCTGCGCGATGCGCCGGGCAACCCGCGGCTGCCGGTGGTGCAGGCCTACGCCAACGGCCGGGGCGTGTCGGTGCTCGACCTGCGGCTGGACCCCGCGACCGGCGACGTCCTGCGCGATCGGACCCGGATCCGCAACCTGCCGGTGGCCAACGGGCTGGCCGGGGACCGGGCGGCGGACGCGGCCTACCCGCCGCTGCCCCCGGATCCGGCCGTGCAGAAGCTGGTCGACCATTACGTGGCGCGCGTGCAGCCGCTGGCGGCACGCCCGGTCGGGCGGCTCGCGGGCGCGGCCACCCGCGATCCGTCGCCCGGCGGCGACACCGCGCTTGGCCGCCTGGTCGCTGATGCGCAGCTCGCGGCGACCCGTGCGCCCGAGCGCGGCGGCGCTCGCATCGCGCTGACCAACCCGGGCGGGATGCGCGCGGACCTCCCCTGCCCGCCGGCCGCAGCGCCTTGCCTGGTGCGCTTCTCGGAGGCCTTCGCCGCCCAGCCCTTCGGCAACGGACTGGTGGTGATGACGCTCACCGGCGCCCAGATCGTGGGGATTCTCGAACAGCAGTTCAGCGGGCTGAACGCGCAGCGCGCCCGGGTGCTGCAGCCCTCGGCCGGCTTCGAGTGGGACTGGCGGGCGTCGGGCGCGCCCGGGTCGCGGATCGTGTCCGCCCGGCTCGACGGGGTGCCGATCGAGCGGGATGGGCGCTACCGGGTCACGGTCAACGCCTTCCTCGGCGACGGCGGGGACGGATTCGACGGATTCCTGGCCGGCACCGAGCGTCTGGGCGGGCCGCTGGACATCGACGCGCTGGTGGCCTGGCTCGGCGAGCGGCCATTGACCTCGATTCCGCAGGGGCCGAGGGTCCGTCGGCTGGCCGACTGAGCGCGGATCGGCCCAGGTTGCGGATCTCGGGGAGAATGGGTCGGGAAGCTGAACAGTCGTTCAATACCGTGAATGGAGAAACCGTTCCAGATCCTGCAGTATCGGTCGATCCGAATGGAAGAGTCACCCAGGAATCCGGCGAAAGGACGGCGGCGGCCCGCCAGGCGGGGCTTCGGCGGCCGTCCGGGCGGATCGGGCCCGCCTGGAGCGCGCAGGCAGAGACGGGACGCCGATGCCGCGGCCCTTGCCTGCATCGGAGCCGGGCGGGGCAGACGGGTCGAGAGGGTCTGGGTGACGACTTCGGGGCGCGGCTAGGATTGGCCCGTGGAGGGCATCTCGAAGGGGTCGTGAATGGCTGTTCGACGGGCTGAACAAGCGGTCGCGTCTGGAGGGCGGGAGAGTCGCTCCCGGATTGCGGTTCAGTCGCCTGCCGACGCCCCGACCGCCCCCCCCGCCGGCGTCGCGACCGGCACGCCCACCTGCGCCCCGAGCTCCACCGACACGTCCCGCGCCAGCAGCCGGATCGCATCGATCAGCTCGGTCCGCCGGCGGGGCGTCAGCCCGGCCTTGATCACGCTGACCGCCACCGCCGCGACCGCCGAGGGGCCCCGCGCCCCGATCACCGGCGCGCCGAAGCACTGCATGCCTTCGGCGGTCTCCTCGTCGTCGACCGCCCAGCCCTGGCGCCGCGCGGTGTCGAGCTGGCGCAGCAGCGCCTGCAGCCCGGTCACGCCGTAGCGGGTCAGCCGCGGCAGCGTGCCCGCGCCCAGCCGCTGCGAGACGTCCGGGTCGGGCAGGGTCGCCAGCATCGCCTTGCCCGACGAGGTGCAGGCCGCCGGGAAGCGGCCGCCGACCCGGAAGTTCACCGCCAGCGGCCGGCTGCCCTGGCGGCAGGCGAGGTAGACGACGTCGGCGCCGTCCAGCGTCGCGAGCATCACCGTCTCGGTGCCGAGCTCGGCGCTGCGGTCGACCCGCGCGCCGAACGCGCGCAGCACGTCCGATTGCGCGGTATAGGCGTCCGCCCATTGCAGTGCCTTCGGACCGAGCGAGAACTCGGCATCCTCGTTGCGGCGGGCCAGCCCCAGGGTCACCAGGGTGGCGAGCAGGCCGTGCACGCTGCTGCGCGGCATCGACAGCGCGCGCGACAGCTCGGCGAGCGACAGCGGCTGGCGTGACGCCGACAGCGCGTCGAGCAGTCGCGACGCGCGCTCGACCGCGGGCACGAGGCGCCCGGCCGAGGCGGGGCCGGGGTCGACGGCGGCGGGGCGACCGACGGAGCGGAGAGCGGTGGGCGCGCGAGGGGTCACGGTTGACAGCCTTTCGATCGATCCGGACAATCCTCGCACATCCTGAACGCTTATTCAACCGGTTGAACAGCGGGCTCCGGTCGACGGATCCGCTCCACGGAGACACTCATGGGCACCACCGATCCGCAGATCGCCTCGGGCACCGGCCTGCAACTTGCCGCGGTCGTCGGCCACTGGGTCGACGGTGCGCCGAGTGCGCCCGCCGCCGGCAGCCGCCACGCCGACGTCTGGAACCCTGCCACCGGCGAGCGCGTGCGCACCGTGGCGCTGGCCGACGTCGCCACCGTCGACGCCGCCGTGCGCTCGGCCGCCCGCGCGGCCCCCGCCTGGGCCGCGACGCCGCCGCTGCGGCGTGCCCGCGTGATGTTCAAGTTCAAGGAGCTGCTCGAGCGCCACGGCGACGAGCTGGCCGCGATCATCGTCGCCGAGCACGGCAAGGTCTTCTCGGACGCGCAGGGCGAGGTCACCCGCGGCATGGAGGTGGTGGAGTTCGCCTGCGGCATCCCGTCGCTGCTCAAGGGCGAGTACACCGAGCAGGTCGGCACCGGCATCGATGCCTGGTCGGTCCGCCAGCCGCTGGGCGTGGTGGCTGGCATCACGCCGTTCAACTTCCCGGCGATGGTCCCGATGTGGATGTTCCCGGTGGCCCTGGCCTGCGGCAACGCGTTCGTGCTCAAGCCCTCCGAGCGCGATCCGTCGGCGGCGCTGTTCATCGCGAAGCTGCTGAAGGACGCGGGCCTGCCCGATGGCGTGTTCACCGTGGTCAACGGCGACAAGGAGGCGGTCGACGCGCTGCTCGCGCATCCGTCGATCGCGGCCGTCAGCTTCGTCGGCTCCACGCCGATCGCGAAGTACATCCACGAGACCGCGTCGCGCCACGGCAAGCGTGTGCAGGCGCTCGGCGGCGCCAAGAACCATCTGGTGGTGATGCCCGACGCCGACATGGACCAGGCGGTCGACGCCCTGATCGGCGCGGCCTACGGCTCGGCCGGCGAGCGCTGCATGGCGGTGTCGGTCGCGGTCGCGGTCGGCGAGGACACGGCCGACCGGCTGGTCGCGCACCTGGCCGAGCGGGTGCGCAGGATCAAGGTCGCCGACGGCATGGACAAGACCGCCGAGATGGGGCCGCTGGTCACGAAGCAGCACTTCGAGAAGGTCAAGGGCTACGTCGACACCGGCGTCGCCGAGGGCGCGAAGCTGGTGGTCGACGGCCGCGGCCTGAAGGTGCCGGGCCGCGAGAACGGCTTCTTCCTGGGCGGCTGCCTGTTCGACGGCGTGCAGCCGTCGATGAAGATCTACCAGGAGGAGATCTTCGGGCCGGTGCTCGGCGTGAGCCGCGTGAAGTCCTTCGAGGAGGCGCTCGCGATGGTCAACGGCCACGAGTTCGGCAACGGCTGCTGCATCTTCACGCGCGACGGTGACGCGGCGCGCGAGTTCGCCAACCGCGTGCAGATCGGCATGGTCGGCATCAACGTGCCGATCCCGGTGCCGATGGCCTTCCACTCGTTCGGCGGCTGGAAGAACTCGCTGTTCGGCGACCACCACATGCACGGGCCCGAGGGCGTGCGCTTCTACACCCGCTACAAGGCGGTGACGCAGCGCTGGCCCGCGGGCATCCGCGCGGGTGCCGAGTTCGTGATGCCGACGATGAAGTGATGCGCGCGGGCGCAGGGTCGACACGGGAGGCAGCGCGATGACGACCACCGGTTTGCTCAGGGGGCGCGGCGTCGCCCCGCGGTTCGGACTCGACTGGCCGATCGTGCAGGCGCCGATGGCCGGCGGCATCACGACGCCGGCGCTGGTCGCGGCCTCCTGCGAGGCGGGCGCGCTCGGCTCGCTGGGCGCGGCGGTGCTCTCGCCCGATCGCATCCGTGCCGAGGTCGCCGCGATCCGTGCGCTCACGCGCCGGCCGTTCGCGATCAACCTGTTCGTGCTCGACGAGCCGGAGCGCTTCGCGCGCGACGGCGAGGCTCGGGCGATCGAGCGCCTCGCATCCTGGCGCGTGCGCGCCGGGCTGCCCGCGCAGCAGCCGCCCGCGCGGGTCTGCGAGTCCTTCGCCGCGCAGCTCGACGCGGTGATCGAGGCGGCGCCCGCGGTCGCGAGCTTCCACTTCGGCATCCCCCCGGCCGATCGTCTCGCCGCGTTGCGACGCGCCGGATGCCGGATCGTCGGCGGCGCCACCAACGTCGCCGAGGCGCGTGCCTGGGTCGAGGCCGGTGCTGACGCGATCGTCGCGCAGGGCGGCGAGGCGGGCGGGCATCGCGGCACCTTCGTCGGCGGCTTCGAGGAGGGCGCGATCGGCACGATGGCCCTGGTGCCGCGGCTGGTCGACGCGGTCGACGTGCCGGTGATCGCCGCCGGCGGGATCATGGACGGACGCGGCGTGGCCGCGGCCTTCGCGCTGGGCGCGCAGGGCGTGCAGCTCGGCACCGCGTTCCTCGCCTGCGACGAGTCGGGCGCGCATCCGAACTGGAAGGCCGCGCTTGCCGAGACCGACACCCGCGGCACGCGGCTCACCCGGGTCTTCTCGGGTCGGCCCGCGCGCGGCCTGGTCAACGGGTTCATGGAAGCGATGCGGGCCGACGAGCACGCGGTGCCGGTCTATCCGGTGCAGAACGCGCTGACCGGCGAGCTGCGGGCGGCCGCGACGCGTGCGGGCGACATCGAGACGATGTCGCTGTGGGCCGGGCAGGCCGCGGCGCTCGCCCGGCCGATGCCGGCCGCGTCGCTGGTGGCGCGGCTCGCGGACGAGTTCGACGAGGCCGTCGGTGCGCTCGCCGGGAGCGCTCGCGCGGTCGGCGGGCTCGGCGGAGTGCGCGCATGACGCCGTCGCCGGGCACCGCCTGGGTGCTGCTCGTGATCGCCGGCCTGCTCGAGATCGTCTGGGCGCTGGGCCTGAAGTACAGCGACGGCTTCACCCGGCCGGTGCCCTCGGTGATCGTCGTCGTCGGCGCGGCCGCCAGCTTCTGGCTGCTGTCGCTCGCGATGCGCGTGCTGCCTGCGGGCACCGCGTACGCGGTGTGGGTCGGGATCGGCGCGGCCGGGACCGCGCTGCTGGGGATGGCGCTGCTCGGCGAGGCGGCGACGGTGGCGCGGCTCGCGTGCATCGTGCTGATCGTCGCGGGCGTGCTGGGACTGAAGCTGGTGTCGGGCGGCTGAGCCGCCCCGAGGAACGGACGACATGACGATGCAGCTCAAGGACATGACCCTGCTCAAGTGCCAGGGCTTCATCGACGGCCAGTGGGTCGCCGCCGACTCGGGGGCCGTGTTCGCGGTGACCGACCCGGCGAACGGCGCGAAGATCGTCGAGGTCGCCGACATGGGCGTGGCCGAGACGCGGCGCGCGATCGACGCCGCCGCACGGGCGCTGCCCGCCTGGCGCGCGAAGACCGCGAAGGAGCGGGGCGCGGTGCTGCGCCGCTGGTTCGAGCTGATCCTCGCGCACACCGAGGACCTCGCGCTGCTGATGACCACCGAGCAGGGCAAGCCGCTCGGCGAGGCCCGCGGCGAGGTGGCCTACGGCGCGAGTTTCCTCGAGTGGTTTGCCGAGGAGGGCAAGCGCGCGTACGGCGACGTGATCCCGACCGTCGCGCCCGACCGCCGCCTGCTGGTCATCAAGCAGCCGATCGGCGTGTGCGCCGCGATCACGCCGTGGAACTTCCCCATCGCGATGATCACCCGCAAGGTCGGCCCCGCGCTCGCGGCCGGCTGCACCATCGTCGCCAAGCCCGCCGAGGCGACGCCGCTGTCGGCGCTCGCGCTCGCCGAGCTCGCGCATCGCGCGGGCGTGCCGCCGGGCGTCTTCAACGTCGTGACCGCCGATGCGGCGCAGGCCCCGGCGATCGGCCTCGAGCTGTGCACCAACCCCGTCGTGCGCAAGGTGTCGTTCACCGGCTCCACCGAGGTCGGCCGCATCCTGCTGCGCCAGTCCGCCGACACCGTGAAGAAGCTGTCGCTCGAGCTCGGCGGCAACGCGCCCTTCATCGTGTTCGACGATGCCGACATCGACGCCGCGGTCGAGGGGGCGCTCGCCTCGAAGTACCGCAACGCCGGCCAGACCTGCGTCTGCGCGAACCGCTTCTACGTGCAGGCCGGCGTCTACGACGCGTTCGCCGCCAAGCTCGCGGCGAAGGTCGGCCAGTTCAAGGTCGGCGCCGGCACCGAGCCGGGCGTGAGCATCGGCCCGCTGATCGAGCCGTCAGCCGTCGCCAAGGTCGAGGAGCACATCGCCGACGCCACCGCCCGGGGCGCGAAGGTCGTCCTCGGCGGCAAGCGCCATGCGCTCGGCGGGCTGTTCTTCGAGCCCACGGTGCTGACCGGCGTGACGTCGGAGATGAAGGTCGCGCGCGAGGAGACCTTCGGGCCGGTCGCGCCGCTGTTCCGCTTCGAGACCGAGGCCGAGGCGATCGCGATGGCCAACGACACCGAGTTCGGTCTCGCCGCGTACTTCTACTCGCGCGACATCGGCCGGGTGTTCCGGGTGGCCGAGGCACTCGAGTCCGGCATGGTCTGCGCGAACTCCGGGCTGCTGTCGAACGAGGTGGCGCCCTTCGGCGGGGTCAAGCAGTCGGGGCTGGGACGCGAAGGCTCGAAGTACGGCATCGACGAGTACATGGAGATCAAGTACCTGTGTCTGGCCGGACTGTGATGTGGCGGACCGGCGTCGGGCTGCGGACGAGGAACGAGGAGACGTGACGATGAAGATGCGCGCCGCCGTGCTGCGGCAGATCGGGCTGCCGGCGCCGTATGCCGAGAGCAGGCCGCTGTCGATCGAAGAGGTGGATCTGGCCGATCCCGGTCCGGGCGAGCTGCGGGTGAAGATCCACGCGGCCGGCCTGTGCCACTCCGACCTGTCCGCCATCAATGGCGACCGGCCGTGGCCGGTGCCGATCGTGCCCGGTCACGAGGCCGCTGCGGAGGTGCTCGAGGTTGGCGCTGGCGTGCTCGACGTGAAAGTGGGTGATCACGTCGTGCTGATCTTCCGGCCCGCCTGCGGGGCCTGTCCGGACTGTGCCGTCGGCCGTCCCGCGCTGTGCGGCCCGGGAGGCGAGTCCAACGGCACCGGCTCGCTGCTCGGCGGCTACAAGCGCCTGTCGTTGCCGTCGGGCGGGACGCTGAACCACCACCTCGGCTGCGCGGCCTTCGCCGAGTACGCGACCGTCTCGCGGCGCTCGGTCGTGCACATCGACCGGGACCTGCCTTGGGAGCAGGCGGCGCTGTTCGGCTGCGCGGTCCTGACCGGGGCCGGTGCGGTGTTCAATACCGCGAAGATCGAGGCAGGGGCCCGGACCGCGGTCGTCGGCCTGGGCGGGGTCGGCTTCTCGTCGCTGTTGGCGGCAGTCGCTTCTGGCGCGCGGGACGTGGTCGCCGTCGACATGCTGCCCGCCAAGCTCGATCTGGCGAAACAGCTCGGCGCGACCGCGACCTTCGACGCCCGCGATCCGGACGTCATCGCCAAGGTGAAGGCGGCTACCGGTGGGGGCGTCGACTACGCGTTCGAGATGGCCGGCGTCGTGCCCGCGCTGGAGCTCGCCTACCGGATCACCCGGCGCGGCGGCACCTCCGTGACCGCGGGCCTGCCCAACCCTGCCGCCACCTGGCCGCTGCAGGCGGTCTCGCTGATTGCCGAGGAGCGGACGCTGAAGGGCAGCTATATCGGGTCGTGCGTGCCGAGCCGCGACGTGCCGCGTTTCGTTGCAATGTTCCGGGCAGGGCGGCTTCCAGTCGATCGGCTGCTGAGCGAGCGCATTCGGCTCGAGGACATCAACCCCGCGCTCGATCGGCTGGCGCGTGGCGAGTCGATCCGGCAGGTGATCCTGATGCATTGAGTGGTCGGGCCGCCGAGTTGCGGTCTGCACGAGGAGACGAGGCGATGGGCATGGAGACCGGAGCGGCCGCGGCCGAGTTCGACTACGTGATCGTGGGTGCCGGAACCGCGGGCTGCTTGCTGGCGAATCGGCTGTCGGCCGACGGCTCCAAGCGTGTGCTGTTGCTGGAGGCTGGTGGCAAGGACGACTGGATCTGGATCCACGTGCCCGTGGGGTACCTGTACTGCATCGACAACCCGCGTACCGACTGGCGCTTCCGCACCCAGGCCGAGGCCGGCCTCAACGGCCGGGCGCTGATCTATCCGCGGGGCCGCACTCTGGGCGGGTGCTCGTCGATCAACGGGATGATCTACATGCGCGGCCAGCGTGGCGACTACCGCAGCTGGGTCGAGGCTGGGAACCCGGGCTGGGACTGGGACGACGTCCTGCCGTATTTCAAGAAGCACGAGGACTACCAGGGCCTGGACGGAGGCGGCTCCGATCCGCTGCACGGTCATGGTGGCGAGTGGCGCGTCGAGCGGCCGCGGGTGTCCTGGGAGATTCTCGATGCCTTCAGGCGAGCGGCCGAGGAGGCCGGCATTCCGCCGACCGACGACTTCAACCGCGGCGACAACAACGGCTGCGGCTATTTCGAGGTGAACCAGAAACGCGGGGTGCGCTGGAACGCGTCGAAGGCCTTCCTGCGACCGGTGATGGCGCGCCCCAATCTGACGGTCTGGACGGACGCGCATGTCTCCCGGCTGCGGTTCGAGGGCAAGCGGGTCATCGGTGTCGAGGTGGTGCGGGGGCCGATCGGGCAGGGCGGTGAGTCGCAGTTCGTGCGAGCCCATGCCGAGGTGATCCTGTCGGCCGGCGCCATCGGGTCGGTGTCTATCCTCGAGCATTCCGGCATCGGGCCGGCTGCGCACCTGCAGTCACTCGGCATTCCCGTCGTCCACGACGCCCCGGGTGTCGGCGGCAACCTGCAGGACCACCTGCAGTTGCGGCTCGCGTACAAGGTGTCCGGCGTGGTCACGCTGAACCGGCAGGCCAACAGCCTGCTGGGCAAGGCGTGGATGGGGGTGCAGTACGGCCTTTGGCGGCGCGGCCCGCTGACCATGTCGCCGAGCCAGCTTGGCGCGTTCACGCGCAGCGATCCGTCCGTCGCGTCGCCGGACCTGGAGTACCACGTCCAGCCGCTGTCGCTGGAGCGCTTCGGCGAGCCCCTGCATCCGTTTCCCGCCTTCACCGCGTCGGTGTGCCAACTCCGCCCTGCGTCGCGCGGCACCGTGCACGTGGGCAGCCCCGATTGGCGCGAGGCGCCGATCATCCGGCCGAACTATCTGAGTGATCCGTACGATCGGGCTGTGGCCGCCAACGCGATACGTGTCACCCGCCGGATCGTCGCGCAGCAAGCGTTGGCGAAGTACAGGCCCCAGGAGTTCAAGCCCGGGACCGAGTATCAGACCGAAGAAGAGTTGATTCAGGCGGCCGGGAGCATCGGGACCACGATTTTCCATCCGGTGGGCACCGCAAAGATGGGTGCTGCGTCGGATTCGATGGCGGTGCTGGACGATCGGCTTCGTGTCCGTGGGGTCGATGGGCTTCGGGTGATCGATGCTTCGGTCATGCCGACGATCACCTCGGGCAACACGAACTCTCCGACCTTGATGATTGCGGAGCGGGGCGCGGAGATGGTGATCGCCGATGCGCGCGATGTTTCACGTGGAACTTCGCGGACGGCAAGAGAAGTCGCAACACGCTAAAGCGGCGGTCTCGGAGTACGGGCGGCACGCCATGGGTTGGGTAGGCGGGCCGAAGGCGCCATCAGGATCGGACGAATCCTCGATGCGGCAGGGTCGGGTCCCGCGCGGAGGCGTCGCATCTGGGGGGTGTAGCCGGGGGGCGCCGCTACATGGTGTGGAAGACATCCGACCGTCGTGCTTGGTTCCGGAAGAGTGGGGGCTACGGACGACCTCTCCGGGATAAAGCCGCTCCGTGGGCGTGTGAGTGCCTTGATGTTTCACGTGGAACATCCGAGGAGCGCGCCGCCGCTCAAGGCACAAGCGGGTTGCGTGGGGACATTGGGGGTGTCCTGGTTGACGCCCAGTCGTGGCGTGTCGGCCGCGCCTCGGGGCGCAGGCTCGAGACACGCTCGGGCCGACCGGCTCGCGGCAATGCTTAGGGCTTCGCGTTCCGCAGGCTCCGCCCAGCCGGGGACCGATCGAGCATGGCTTTGCTCCGCGACGCTGGGCGGAGTTTCGACAAACCGGGGGGCGGCCGGCGCGGGGCGAAACGGAGTCGAGTTGGGCGGGGCCTCGCAGAGCCGAGCCGAGCCGAGCCAGGCTGAGTGAGGCCGTGCTAGGCCGTGCCGCGCCGTGCGTTGCCGTGCCGTGCCGTGCCGTGCCGTGGTGTGGTGTGGTGTGGTGTGTTGCGCCGTGCCGTGCCGGGCTGTGCTGCGCCGTGCCGCGCCGTGCCGCGCCGTGCCGCGCCGTGCCGCGCCGTGCCGCGCCGCGCCGGGCGGTGCCGGGCCGTGCCGTGCCGTGCCGTGCCGGCTCGTGCCGGCCCCTGCCGGGCTGTCTTGGGCGATGCGGGCTGTACTGCGCTGTGCTGGGTCGTGCTGGGTCGTGCTGGGTCGTGCTGGGCCGTGCTGGGCCGTGCTGGGTCGTGCTGGGCCGTGCTGGGCCGTGCTGGGCCGTGCTGGGCCGTGCTGGGTCGTGCCGGACCGTGCTGGACCGTGCTGGACCGTGCCGGGCCGTGCCGGACCGTGCCGGGCCGTGCCGGGCCGGGCCGTGCCGGGCCGGGCCGTGCCGGGCCGAGCCAGGCTGTGCTGTGCTGGGCGGAGTCGCGCCTGACCGGTCGTAGCCGGTCTGCGAATTTCAACACAGCCTGGGGGGGGGCTGTCGTTGCGCCCGCCGAGTGCGCTTTGCGTCGGATCATGCTCGCCTTCGCCGGGACCCGTCGGCATCGACAAGCACCCGGCCTGCAGCGCTGCCCTCCAAACCCACCCCGCCCATCGGGTGTTCGGGCGGCCTGTCGCGGGCCACATCCCTCGCAGTCACGCCGCGTGTACCGCGCAACGCGAACTCCCTAAACTTGGGTACGCCGACCCGTCTGGACGGCCTACGTCCTTCGGCCTAATGTTTCACGTGAAACCGCGCCTATAATCGCGTCCCGTTCGACCTCAGCGTTATTGCCTCGCCATGGACTTCCCGGAACAGTTCGATGTGATCGTCGTCGGCGGTGGCCACGCCGGTACCGAGGCGGCACTCGCTTCGGCCCGGATGGGCGTCCGGACACTGCTGCTGACCCACAACATCGAAACCCTCGGCCAGATGTCGTGCAACCCGTCGATCGGTGGCATCGGCAAGGGGCACCTCGTCAAGGAGGTCGACGCGCTCGGCGGTGCGATGGCAGAGGCGACCGACGAAGCGGGCATCCAGTTCCGGATCCTCAACTCGAGCAAGGGCCCGGCGGTCCGCGCCACACGAGCGCAGGCGGACCGGGTGTTGTACCGCCAGGCCATCCGCGGCCGGCTCGAAAATCAGCCGAACCTCTGGCTCTTCCAGCAACCGGTCGACGACCTGATGCTCGAAGGCGATCAAGTCGTCGGCGCAGTCACCCAGGTGGGACTGCGGTTCCGAGCTCGCGCAGTGGTCGTCACCGCCGGCACCTTCCTCAACGGACTGATCCATGTCGGCCTGGAACACTACCCGGCAGGACGCGCCGGAGATCCGCCCGCGACCTCGCTCGGCGGTCGGCTGAAGGACCTCGCCCTGCCGCAAGGCCGTCTCAAGACGGGCACCCCGCCTCGCATCGACGGCCGTTCGATCGACTTCAGCCAGCTCGAGGTGCAGCCGGGCGACAGCGATCCGATCCCGGTCTTCTCCTTCCTCGGCAACCCGGCCCAGCACCCCCGTCAGCTGCCCTGCTGGATCACGCACACGAACGCCCGCACGCACGCGATCATCCGCGGCGGGCTCGACCGTT
>JBIIPQ010000197.1:0-7993 GCA_044342535.1 Burkholderiaceae bacterium | reverse complement strand
GCCGATGTACACCGGCGTGATCGAAGGCGTCGGGCCACGCTACTGCCCGTCGATCGAGGACAAGATCCACCGGTTCGCCCACAAGGACGCTCATCAGATCTTCCTCGAGCCAGAGGGCCTGACGACTCACGAGATCTATCCGAACGGCGTGTCCACCAGCCTGCCGTTCGACGTGCAGATCGAGCTGGTCCGCTCGATGGTCGGCCTGGAGCGCGCACACATCCTGCGCCCCGGCTATGCGATCGAGTACGACTACTACGACCCCCGCGCGCTGAAGACTTCGCTCGAGTCGAAGCGGATCGGCGGCCTGTTCTTCGCCGGCCAGATCAACGGTACCACCGGCTACGAGGAGGCGGCGGCTCAAGGCCTGCTCGCCGGGCTGAACGCGGCCCTCCAGGTCTCCGACCGCGGGCCCTGGTGCCCCGCCCGCAACGAGGCCTACCTCGGCGTGCTGGTCGACGACCTGATCACGCGCGGCGTGTCCGAGCCGTACCGGATGTTCACCAGTCGGGCGGAGTACCGCCTGAGCCTGCGGGAAGACAACGCCGACCTGCGCCTGACCGCGATCGGCCGCGAGCTCGGCTGCGTCGACGACGTTCGCTGGGATGCCTTCTGCCGCAAGCGCGACGCGATCGACGCGGAGCTCCAGCGCCTGCGCAGCACCTGGGTCAATCCCCGCGTGCTGGACGCTGCGGCCGCCACCACCCTGCTCGGTGCGCCGCTCGAGCGCGACTACGCACTGGCCGACCTCGTGAAGCGGCCGGACGTCAGCTATGCCGCCGTCGTCGCGGCGACCGGCGGGCCGGGCGCCACCGATGCGTCGGTCGCCGAGCAGGTGGAGATCCAGCTGAAGTACGCCGGCTACATCACGCGTCAGCAGGCCGAGGTCACGAAGCAGGGCCAGCAGGAGCATCAGCCGATCCCCGAGGACCTGGACTATGCCGAAGTCCGCGGCCTGTCGTTCGAGGCGCGTCAGCGCCTGGCCCAGCATCGGCCGCAGACGGTGGGGCAGGCGGGACGGATCCAGGGCATGACGCCGGCCGCGATCTCCCTGCTGCTCGTCCATCTCAAGCGCATGCGCGCAGGCGCGTCGCGGGATGCGGCCTGACCGTCGCCCGTCGGGTGGCGACGTCGACCTGCCGGCCTTGCTCGCGCAGGGCGCGGCCGAGCTCGGCCTGTCGCTGGACGAGGCGACGCGGCGCAATCTGCTCGACTACCTCGGCCTGCTGCGCAAGTGGAACTCGGTCTACAACCTGACCTCGGTCCGCGACCCGGCCCAGATGCTCGTGCAGCACCTGCTGGATTCGCTGGCGATCGTGCCGGCCTTGCAAAAGCGCGTGGACCTGGACCGCGCGACCATCGCCGACATCGGCTCGGGCGCCGGCCTGCCGGGGCTGGCGATCGCGATCCTGCATCCTGCCACGCAAGTGTTATCCATCGAGCCTGTCGGCAAGAAGACCGCCTTTCAGCGGCAGGTATGCGCAGAGCTAGCGCTGACTAACGTCGAAGTCGTGACCGCCCGCGCCGAAACGCTCGGCCGGACCGTCGATCTGATCCTGTGCCGCGCCTTCGCCTCGCTGGTGGACTTCGTCGACGTGGCCGCCGGCCTGACCGGACCGGACACGCTGCTGGCCGCGATGAAGGGCCAGCGGCGCGAGATCGACGAGGAGCTCGAGGCGCTCCCGGCCGACTGCACCGCCGGCATCGAGCCGATCCACGTCCCGTTCCTCGACGCCGAGCGTCACCTCGTGCTGATCCGACGCGGCCCGACGGCCGCCCGGCCGGCCTGATTCCTTCCCGGAGCCGCCCGCCCGTGGCCAAGATCTTCGCCATCGCGAACCAGAAAGGTGGGGTCGGCAAGACCACCACCTCGGTCAACCTCGCCGCCGCCCTCGCGCGCCTGGGCAAGCGGGTGCTGCTGGTCGACCTCGACCCGCAGGGCAACGCGACCATGGGCAGCGGCATCGACAAGCGCACCCTGGAGCGCACGGTCTATCAGGTGCTGATCGGCCTGTCGGACGTGACCGAGGCGAGCGTGCGCAGCGAGGCGGGCGGCTACGACGTGCTGCCCGCCAACCGCGAGCTCGCCGGCGCCGAGATCGAGCTGGTCGACTTCGACGAGCGCGAGACGCGCCTGAAGGAGGCGCTCGCCGCGGTCGACGACCAGTACGACTTCGTGCTGATCGACGCCCCGCCGGCGCTGTCGCTGCTCACGCTGAACGGCTTGTGCGCGGCCCACGGTGTGGTGATCCCGATGCAGTGCGAGTACTACGCGCTCGAGGGCCTCTCGGACCTGGTCGCCACGATCAAGAAGGTCCACGCCAACCTGAACACCAACCTCAAGGTGATCGGCCTGCTGCGCGTGATGTTCGATCCGCGGATGACGCTGTCGCAGCAGGTCTCCGCGCAGCTCGAGCGTCACTTCGGCGACAAGGTCTTCCGCTCGGTGATCCCGCGCAACGTCCGCCTCGCCGAGGCGCCCAGCCACGGCATCCCGGGCGTGGTCTTCGATCCGTCCTCGAAGGGCGCGAAGGCCTACATCGACTTCGGCGCCGAGATGATCGAGCGCCTCGACACCCTCTGACCCGCAGCACGGACCCTCCGCGATGACGACATCCGCCGCCACCCCCCGCAAGCTCAAGGGCCTCGGCCGAGGCCTCGACAACCTGCTCGGCGCGGACCGTCCGCCGCCGACGCTCGACCTCTCGGGCGCGCCGCTGCCGCCGGTGGTGCTGCCGGTCGCGGTGCTGCAGGCCGGGCGCTACCAGCCGCGCACGCGGATGGACGAGGCCGCGCTGCAGGAGCTCGCCGCCTCCATCCGGATGCACGGCGTCATGCAGCCGCTGCTGGTGCGCGCGATCGGCACCGGCCGCTACGAGATCATCGCCGGCGAGCGACGCTTCCGTGCGGCCCAGCTGGCGGGCCTCGACGAGGTGCCGGTGCTGGTGCGCGAGGTCAGCGACCAGAACGCGCTGGCGATGGCGCTGATCGAGAACATCCAGCGCGAGGACCTGAATCCGCTCGAGGAGGCGCAGGCGATCCGCCGGCTGCTCGACGAGTTCCAGTACACGCACGAGCAGGCCTCCGAGGCCATCGGCCGCTCGCGCAGCGCCACCTCGAACCTGCTGCGCCTGCTGAACCTGGCCGAGCCGGTCCAGACGATGCTGCTCGCCGGCGACCTGGAGATGGGCCACGCGCGCGCGCTGCTCGCGCTCGAGCGTGCGCAGCAGATCCTCGCGGCCAACCGGGTCGTAGAGAAGCGGCTGTCGGTGCGCGACACCGAGAAGCTGGTGGCGCAGACCGCGGCTGAATCCGCGGGCACGCCGGGCACGCCGTCGGGCGGTCGGCCGCGCCGCACCGTCGACCCCGACCTCGCCCGCCTCCAGGGGCTGCTCGCCGACCACCTGAACGCCCCGGTCGAGCTGCACGCGAACGCGCGCGGCAAGGGCCGTATGGTGATTCACTTCGACTCGGTCGAGCAGTTCGAGGGGCTGCGCGCCGCGCTCGGGCTGGACACCGACGCGCTGGGCGACTGAGCCGGGGCCGGGGCGCCGCCGGCCCCTCAGATCCCGGTGGCCTTCCTGAGGAAGTCCGCGCGGTCGATCGACTTGACCGACAGGTCGCGGACGTCGCCGTCCTTGAGCAGCTTCAGCGGGATCGTCGCGCCAGCGGGGCCGACCTTCCAGACCTTGCGGTAGAACTCCGCCTGGTCGGTGACCTTCTCGCCGGCCACGCCGACGATGATGTCGCCGGGCGTCACGCCCGCAGACTCGGCCGGCCCGTTGCGGGTGACGCGGACCACCATCAGGTTGCCGCGCACGCTCTCTGTGGTCACGCCCAGCCACGGATCGGCGCCTTCGCCGCGCCGCCCCTTGGCGAGCAGGTCGGCCATGATCGGCTTGACCAGGTTCACCGGCACCCACAGGTTGCCCGGGATGCCCTGCTGCCCGGACGCCGCGTCGTTGACGATCAGCGAGCCCACGCCGATCAGCCGGCCGTCGTCGACCGAGATCAGCGCCGCGCCGCTCCAGTTGTTGACCGGCGGGAACGTGAAGATCGCGGTCTCGAGGAGGTACTCCCAGCCCGCGGTGAAGGTCTTGCGCGACAGCACGAAGATCTCGGTCGCCTCGGGCTCGCCCTGGCCGAGCGTGAGCACGCGTTGCTTCTCCTGCACCCGGTCGGAGTCGCCGAGCGCCATCGGCCGGCCGTCCAGCGGCAGCACGGAGCGCACCAGCCCGAAGCCGGTCTTGTGGTCGTAGCCGGCGACCGAGGCGGGGATCCGCTTGCCGGAGGCGGTCGTGACCATCACCGCGTCGGCCTCGAGCGTGAGGTACCCGATGGTGAGCACCGTCCGCTCGTCGAGGATGATCCCGGTGCCGACCCGGTCGGCGCCCAGGCTTTGCGCCGAGGTCGCGTCCTCGGGCACCTTGGCGTCGAGCCGCACGATCGAGTCGTTGAACCGGGTCAGGTCGCCGAGACCGGGGGAGGGCGTGCGCGGGCGGGACGGCGGCCGGGCCTGCTGTGCGGAGGCCGCTCCGGGCAGCGCGCCGGTCGCGAAGGCCGCCGCCACCCCTGCGACCAGACCTGCCGAGACGCGCCGCCTGGAAACCGCCGGCACGGAGGCCGGCCCGGATCCGGCGCGGACTTGCACCGCCGGGCACGACTCGGCGACATCGCCGTTGCGAGAAACACGATGCATCCGAACCTCCCGATGCTGGTCTGACCGATTGTTCGGTCACGGCGCCGAAAACGCAAGGGCGCCCATCCGCCGCCGACCGCCGCCGCTTCGGATCCGGACCCGCGCCGCAGGCACGCCGCGAATCGGTATGACGAAATCCCGATTCCGGCATCCCAGGCCCGTCCCCGGAGATGGTGCAATGCATCACGGACCCTCGTCTTCTTTGACCGGGACGGCCCGATCCCCTATACTCTTCAGTCTTTGCCTGCCGCACGTCCGGCTGCGATCTCAGCAATGTTCATCGCGGTCGGTCTGCAAGTCGCCACGGTCGTCCTCCTGGCTCTCGTAGCCGGGATCTGGATCGACTGGACAAGTGCCAAGTTCCTGGTGCTCGGCGGCGCGGCGGCGATCATTCCGAACGGCCTGTTCGCGTTGCGACTGGCGAGTCACCGGGGCAAGCCCGCGGAGTCGTATCCCGCGGTGTTCTTCCTCGGCGAATTCGCCAAGATCGGCCTGACCCTCGCACTCTTCGTGTGGGTGGTGAGGTCCTTCGAGTCGGTCCGCTGGTTGGCCATGCTGATCGGTCTGATCGCCGCGCTCCAGGCCCCGCTCTTCGCGCTGCTGCTGCAGCGCGACGTCCCGGGGCCGGGCGACGCGGCCGGAGTCCCCGGGGAGGGGGCGCCGGAAGACGCGGCGGCGGGCGGCAGACGATGAAACGACAGTCCTCGCGACCTACCTGAAGCCATGGCCGACGCCGCGCACGCACCGACCGCCTCCGAATACATCGTCCATCACCTGACGCACTTCAACACCACTGGGCACGCCCAGGAGAAGGTGGTTGATTTCTCCGTCATCAACATCGACACCGTCTTCTGGTCGGTCGCGATGGGTGTGCTCGGTGCCTTCTTCATGTGGCGCGCCGCGAAGGCGGTGACCTCGGGCGTCCCCGGCCGCTTCGTCGGCGCCGTCGAGTCGATCGTCGAGTTCGTGCACGAGCAGGCCCGCTCGATCGTCAAGGGCGACCTGACCTACATCGCGCCGCTGGCCCTCGTCTCGTTCGTCTGGATCCTCCTGATGAACACGATGGACCTGGTGCCCCTCGACCTGATCCCGAAGGCATGGGAGCTGATCTTCGGCGCCACCGGCCGCGATCCGCACGACGCGTACATGCGTGTCGTGCCCACTGCCGACCTGAACGCCACGCTCGCGATGTCCCTGGTCGTGCTCGGCGCCTCCATCTACTACGGCATCAAGGTCAAGGGCGGTGGCGGCTTCGTGCACGAGCTGTTCTCCGCCCCCTTCGGCGCGAAGCTCGTGCTCGCCCCGTTCAACTTCGCGCTCCAGCTGATCGAGTACGCGGCCAAGACCGTGTCGCTCGGGATGCGACTCTTCGGCAACATGTTCGCCGGCGAACTGGTGTTCATGCTGATCGCGCTGCTCGGCGCGACGGCCACCTGGTGGGGCTTCGGCCTGCACTTCCTCACCGGCCTGGGCTGGGCGATCTTCCACATCCTGATCGTCGTGCTCCAGGCGTTCATCTTCATGATGCTCACGCTGGTCTACATCGGACAGGCGCACGAGCATCACTGAGCCCGGCTTCGTTTCCGAAGACCTTTCGCACCAACCCTGACCTTTCCCTCAAACGGTCAACTCTCGAGGAGTCGTCATGACCAACGTTGCTTTCGTCGCGATCGCCGCCGGCCTGATCATCGGCCTGGGTGCCCTGGGTGCCTGTATCGGCATCGGCATGATGGGCGGCAAGTACATCGAAGGCGCGGCGCGTCAGCCCGAGCTGATGGACAAGCTGCAGACGAAGATGTTCCTGCTGGCCGGCCTGATCGACGCCGCGTTCCTGATCGGCGTCGGCATCGCGATGATGTTCGCGTTCGCCAACCCCTTCAAGTGATCCAGGGCTGACCTCAGCCATCGGCTCGGCGACATGCCGACCACCCTGGAACCCTTCATAGGAAATCGGTCGTGAACATCAACGCGACGCTATTCGTCCAGATCGTCGTGTTCCTGGCGCTCTGGGTCTTCACGGCGAAGTTCGTGTGGCCCCCGATCGTCAAGGCACTCGACGAGCGCAGCAAGCGCATCGCCGACGGCCTGGCCGCCGCCGACAAGGCGAAGACCGATCTGGCCGCCGCAGAGAAGCGCGTGCAGGCCGAGATCAACCAGGCCCGTGCGAGCGCCGCCGAGGTCCGTGCCTCCGGCGAGAAGCAGGCCGCCTCGCTGATCGAGGAAGCCCGCGCCGAAGGGGCACGCATCGTCGCCGAGGCCCGCAAGGCCGCCGAAGGCGAGGCTGCCCTGGCCGCCCAGCGCGCCAAGGACCAGCTGCGTGAGCAGGTCGCCACGCTGGCGGTCGCCGGCGCCGAGCGGATCCTCAAGCGCGAGATCGACGCGTCCAAGCACGCCGAGCTCCTCACCGGCCTCAAGGCCGAGCTGAGCTGAGGCCCGACGCACGCCATGGCTGAATCGCTCACCATCGCCCGGCCCTACGCCGAGGCCGCCTTCAAGCTGGCCCGCGAGGCCAACGCGCTGCCCCAGTGGTCCGACGCGCTCGCGCGCCTGTCGGCGGTGGTGTGCAGCGAAGGCGCCCACGGTCTGATCGGCAATCCCCGCGTCACCGACTCGCAGGTCGCCTCGCTCGTCTCCGACGTGGCCGGCACCCTGTCGCCCGAGCAGATGAACTTCGTGTCCGTCCTCGCCAGCAACGAGCGCCTCGAGGTGCTCCCGGAGATCGTCACGATCTACGAGACGCTGCGCAACGGTCACGAAGGCGTGCTCGACGCGCGGGTCACCTCGGCCTACCCGCTGTCCGAACAGCAGGTGGCCGATGTAGTCGCCACGCTCGAAGCCAAGTACGGCCGCAAGGTCAAGGTCACGGTCAGCGTCGACGCCGACCTGATCGGTGGCATCTCGATCCGCATCGGAGACGAGGTGATGGACGCCTCGGTCCGCGGCAAGCTCGCGCAGCTCGCTGACGCGCTCATGAACTGAGCGCGACGAAACAGGAAGGAACGAACCATGCAGCTCAATCCCGCCGAAATCAGCGAACTGCTGAAGACCAAGATCCAGAACCTGGGCGTCGCGGCCGATACCCGCAACCAGGGCACGGTCGTCTCCGTCACCGACGGCATCTGCCGCATCCACGGCCTGTCCGGCGTGATGCAGGGCGAGATGATCGAATTCCCGGGCAACACCATCGGCCTGGCGCTGAACCTCGAGCGCGACTCGGTCGGCGCCGTGGTGCTGGGCGAGTACACGCACATCACCGAGGGCGACGTCGTCAAGGCGACCGGCAAGATCCTGTCG
>JBIIPQ010000515.1:0-3063 GCA_044342535.1 Burkholderiaceae bacterium | reverse complement strand
TCGAGACCCGCGACGCCTTCGGCGGTGCGGTCAAGATCGAGCAGGATCTGCCCTCGAAGGTGCTGAAGATGCCCTTCGTGAACCCGCAGAACGGCCCGATCATGATCGAGGGCGCCGAGCCGGGCGACGCGATCGCGGTGCACATCGAGACGATGAAGCCCCGCGGCCCCAACCCGCGCGGCACCTGCGCGCTGATCCCGTTCTTCGGCGGCCTGTCGAACACCTCGCTGACCGCGACGCTCAACGAGCCGCTGCCCGAAATCGTCCGCAAGATCGACGTCGACGAGCAGGGCGTGTACTGGAGCAAGCGCGTCACCCTGCCCTACCGCCCCCACATCGGCACGCTGTCGACCTCGCCCGAGATCGACTCGATCAACTCGCTCACGCCCGACAGCCACGGCGGCAACATGGACCTGCCCGACATGGGCCCCGGCAGCATCACCTACCTGCCGGTGCGTACAGCGGGCGCGCGCCTGTTCATCGGCGATGCGCACGCCTGCCAGGGCGACGGCGAGATCTGCGGCACCGCGGTCGAGTTCCAGAGCACCACCACCATCCGCGTCGACCTGATCAAGGGCTGGACGCTCGAGTGGCCGCGGCTCGAGAACGAATACATGATCATGGCCATCGGCAGCACCCGCCCGCTCGAGGACGCCACGCGCATCGCGTATGCGGAACTCGTGATGTGGATGGAGAAGGAGTACGGCTACGACCGCTGGGACGCCTACATGATGCTCAGCCAATGCGGCCGCGTACGCCTGGGCAACGTCGTCGACCCGAAGTACACGGTAGGCGCCGGCATCGACAAGACCTACCTGGCGCGCTGACGCGCGCCTCACCGCTGCGCTCGCTCGCGCGCGCGGCCCCCCCACTGCATACGGAGCTCATCAGCATGGATCTCGGACTCAAGGGACTCAACGCCGTCGTCACCGGCGCCACCAAGGGCATCGGCCGCGCGATCGCCGAGACGCTGGCCGCCGAAGGCGTGAACGTGTCGATCTGCGCGCGCAACGCGGGCGAGGTCGAGGCCACCGTCGCCGCGCTGAAGGCCCGCGGCGTCAAGGTGCACGGCGCCGCGCTCGACGTCGCCGACGGCGCAGCGCTCAAGGCCTGGGTCGACGCCAGCGCCGCCGCCTTCGGCGGCGTGGACATCGCCGTCGCCAACGTCAGCGCCCTGGCCATCGGCCAGGACGAGGCGAGCTGGCAGAAGGAATTCGAGGTCGACATGATGGGCACGGTGCGACTGGTCAACGCCGCGATGCCCTACCTCGAGCAGAGCGGCAAGGGTTCGATCGTCGCGGTCTCCAGCGTGTCCGGCCGCGAGGTCGACTTCGCCGCCGGCCCCTACGGCACCTTCAAGGCCGCACTGATCCACTACGTGCAGGGCCTGGCGTTCCAGCTCGCCGGCCGCGGCATCCGCGCCAACACCATCTCGCCCGGCAACACCTACTTCCCCGGCGGCGTGTGGGAGCAGATCAAGAACGGGAACCCGGCGCTCTACGCACAGGCGCTGGCGCTGAACCCGACCGGTCGCATGGGCACGCCGCAGGAGATGGCCAACGGCGCGGTGTTCCTCGCGAGCCCGGCGGCGAGCTTCATCACCGGCACGAACCTGGTGATCGACGGGGCGCTGACGCGCGGCGTGCAGTTCTGAACCGGGGCGCCCGACCCGCGCGCGGCGTGCGCGTCGGGGTGGCGCGCCTGGTCTGGATCGGGTGACGCAATGCGTCAGCAGGCGCATGCGGCTGACGCAGTACGGCCATCGGTGACGACCGATCCGTGACGGAATCGAGGTCGGCACGCTTGGTGCTCCCTGGAGGTTCACCGAACACACCCAGCGAGCCTCTGCGATGAACGACCCCCACGAAGCGTTTGCCGACACCCGCGGCCTGCCCGAGGCGTCCACGGCGCGGCACCCGGGCGACCCCGACCGGATCTTCATCGCGGCCCGGCGTCCGGGCGCCGACCGACCGGAGCCGCTGACCGACCGGTCGCTGAGCATGCTGGGCACCCTGCGCGACGACCACCTGAGCGTCGACATCCTGGCCGAGCGCTTCCCTCACGTGCTGAACCGGCTGAGCGCCGTCTGGGAGTCGCCGAACGCGGCGTTCGCGCTGATCGGCGAACTGCTGATCGACCGGCGGGGCGGACGCAGGGGCTTCCCGGAGGAGGCGCTGTACGAGCTGCTCGCGCTGCGCCGCCTGTGCGTCAGGCGGATCGTCGTGTCGGCGGGTCTCTGACTGCTGCGGAGGCATGACCGGCTGCGTCGGCCCGGGGTGACGCGATTCGTCAGTCGGCTGACGCCGTACGTCAGCTCTGGAGGCACCTGAGGGTCGTTACGCGCGACCCGATGCGCGCGGTGTGAACGATTCGACCCGGGCACGCAGGCTGCATCGTCCTTCGCACCGAGGCAAAACGCGCGATCGACCGTGAGTCCGCGAGCGTCTACCGCCTCGACCGCAGGCCCCGTCTCCGGCGAGGGCGCATACCGACACGAGCGCGACCGATGAGCGAGCATCCCGAAATCCCCCCCGAACCCCTGCCAGTGCCCGGTCCGGACCCGCTTCCACAGCCCCGCGTCCCCTCCGCTGCCGAGCAGGCGTCGCCGCGCGTCCGGATCAATGCCGTCGCCGCGCCGCTGCAGCGCAAGACGCACGTGCGCGAACTGCTGACGTTGCGGTCGATGCGGCTGACGACCGAGCTACGGGGCGAAGGCATCGACCTGCGCAGCCTCGAGGACCGGTTTCCGCACGTCCTGAACCGGGTGAGCGCCGAGTGGGACACGCCGAGGGCAGCGCTCGAGGTCCTGGAGGCGCTGCTGTTCGATCAGCGCGGCGGCCGACAGGGCTTCCCCGACGACGCCCTGGCCGCGCTGCTGGCGCTGCACCACTGCTGCGTCGGGCGGATCACCAAGGCCGCCGCCTTGCCGACGCCTCGGGTCAGTCCGCGTACACCCCGGCCTTCTTGATGATCGGGGACCACTTGTCGATCTCGGCCTTCAGGTGCTTGCCGAGCGCCTCCGGGGTCTGCTTGTCGGCGGCGACGGTGGTCGCGCCGAGGTCC
>JBIIPQ010000418.1:0-4043 GCA_044342535.1 Burkholderiaceae bacterium | reverse complement strand
CACCCGGCCGCTCGAGCCGCCGGCCGCGGCGTTCATCGCGCGCAGGCCGTCGCGGATGCACGTGATGACGGCAGGATGGCGCGCCAGTGCCTCGACCTCGGCCTCGGGCAGACCCGCGACGACGCGGCATGCAGCCACGTTCAGCCAGGCGAGCAGGCCTACGTAAGGCCGGTCCTGGCCGGCGACCAGCGCGTCCTGCACGACCGGCGAGGCGGCCGCGATCGCGGTCACCCGCAGCGTGCCGACGTGCACGAAGGTGCCCGACGTCAGCTTGAAGTCCTCGACCACGCGGCCCGCGAACACCAGGCCCTCGGACGGGTCGGCCGGATCGACGAAGGTCGCGGCGTCGCCGATCATGTAGAAGCCTTCGTCGTCGAATGCCTTGGCCGTCAGCTCGGGCTGGCGGTGATAGCCCTTCATCACGATCGGGCCACGGATGCGCAGTTCGAACTTGCCACCGACGGGCACGAGCTTGAGCTCGATGCCGGGGTAAGGCAGCCCGATCAGGCCCACGCGCTCGGTGTTCCAGTAGGTCGAGGTCGCGGTCGGCGCCGTCTCGGTGCAGCCCCAGCCGGTGACCATCACGATGCGTCGGCCGGTGTGACGGATCGCGAGCGCCTGCAGCCGGCGGTACAGGTCGTCGGGCAGCGTCGCGCCGCCGTAGCCCATCAGCCGCAGCCGCGAGAAGAAGTGCGCGGCGAGCGCCGCGTCGGCCTCGAGCGCGGTGGCGAGCATCGCCCACGCCGCCGGCACGTTGCTCATGTAGGTCGGCGCGACCTCGCGCAGGTTGCGAACGGTCTCGTCGAACTGTCCGGGCACAGGGCGGCCGTCGTCGATGTGCAGCGTGCCGCCGTCGGCGAGCACCGGGTTGAACAGCGCGTTGCCGCCCATGGTGTGGTTCCACGGCAGCCAGTCGAGGAGCTGCGGCGGCGGATCGGAGGCCTCGCGCGGCCGGCACTGCAGGTACATCACCAGGTTCGCGCACATCATGCGTTGCGTGTTCGGCACGGCCTTCGGCATGCCGGTCGAGCCGGAGGTGAACAGCAGCTTGCCGACGGTCTCGGGGCCGATGGTGGCCAGGCGCGCGGCGACGGCATCGGTGGCGCGGGTGCCTGCGAGCCTGTCCCACGCCAGGCTCGGCACGCCGGTGGGCGCGCGCTCGACGTGCACGACGGTCACGCCCGACAGGTCGAGCGCCGCGAGCGCGCGGTCGAAGGACGGGCCGTCCTGCACGAACACCAGGCCTGGCCGGACCAGCTCGAACACATGGCGCAGCTTCGCGTGGTCCCGGCTCACCAGCGAGTAGGCGGGCGAGACCGGCGCGGCCGGCGCGCCGACCTGCATCGCGGCCATCGTCAGCAGCGCATGCTCGATCGAGTTGGCCGACAGGATCATCACCGGCCGCTCGGGCCCGAGGCCCAGATCGATCAGCGCCTGCGAGACCGCATCCACCGTCACGAGCGCCTCGCCGTACGACACCCGCCGCCACGCCCGCTCCGGGCCGCGCCGCTGCGCGAGCCAGGTGCGCTCGGGCGCCTCGGTGCCCCAGCGGCGCAGCAGGCTCGGCAGGTGGTCCGGATACGCGTTCAGCGGCACCCGCGAGCGCATGACGATGGTGCCGTCATCGCGATGCTCGACCGCGATGTCGCGCTCGGGCCAGGGGATGTGGCGGAACGGCGGCAGCGGCGCATTCATCGCGCGGCTCCCGGCCCCATGAAGCCGAACAGGTGGCCGGCGACCTTGCGCATCTGGATCTCCTCGGAGCCCTCGGTGATCCGGTAGCGGCGGTGGTGGCGGTAGATGTGCTCGAACGGCTTGTGGCGCGAATAGCCCAGGCCGCCGTGCACCTGCATCGCCCGGTCGGCGGCTTCGCAGCACAGCCGGTTCGCCCAGTAGTTGCACATCGACACGCGGTCGGACAGCCGCTTCTCGACCTCGGGCTTGGGCATGCGGTCCATCTCCCAGGCGGTCTTGCGGATCAGCAGCCGCAGCATCTCGATCTGCGTGGCCAGCTCGACCAGCGGGAACTGGATGCCCTGGTTGGTCGAGAGCGGACGGCCGAAGGGCTTGCGCGCGTTCGCGTAGGCGACCGACTCGCGTACGCAGAAGTCCGCCGCTCCCAGGCTGGAGGCGGCCTGGCGGATGCGGTTCTCGTGGACGAAGTGCTGTGCCACGCGCAGGCCGGTGTCGAGCCCGGCGACGATCGCCTCCGAGGGCACCCACACGTCGGTGAAGCTCACGCGTGGATGGTCGGTCGGCATGTTGAAGGTCCAGAGGTACTCCTCGACCTTCAGCCCCGGCGTGCCGACGGGCACGGCGAAGGCGGTGATGCCGCGCGCCTGGCCGGCCTCGCCGCTGGTGCGCGCGAAGGTCAGGCAGTGCGACGCGGTGTGCATGCCGGTGGTCCACATCTTCTCGCCGTCGATGCGCCAGCCGGCGACGCCGCCGCGCACCTCGGGCACCGCGCGCGTCTCCATGTGGGTCGCGTCCGAGCCGTGCTCGGGCTCGGTCAGGCCGAAGCTCATCCGGAGCCGGCCGGCGAGCAGGCCGGGGATGAACGCCTCGCGCTGCTCCGGCGTGCCGAAGTCGCGCAGCGCGAGCGCGAGCGGCTGGTTGCCGACGATCGAGTGCTCGGTCTGCAGGTCGTTGTGCAGGCCGAGGCCGCGGGCCGCGAGATGCTCGCGGATCACGGTCATCCCGAGGTGCGAGCCGTCCTGCCCGCCCCACTCGCGCGGCAGCGCGAAGCGGTAGTGGCCGGCGGCGTCCGCCCGGCGGCGTGCCTCGGCGAGCAGCGCCTCCCAGTCGGCACGCGGCAGGCCGCCCGCCTCGAAGTCGGTGCGCGCCCATTCGCGGCGGTGGTCGAAGAATCGGATGTTGTCGTCGGCGGCCTCGAGCGGCGCGATCTCGGCGGCGATGAACGCATCGAGTTCGGCGAGGTAGGCGACAAGGTCGGCGGGCAGGTCGAAGTCCATCAGTCTCGGGTCCGGTCGGTCGCAGAAGCGGCTTCGCGCACGAAGCTCGGGTAGGTCGGCTGGTCGATCGCGACGCGGGCGAGCACATCGGCCCACAGGTGCGCGGCGAGGCCGGGGGTGTGGAGGTCGATGCGGCCTTCGCGGATCGCGTCGCAGAGCGCGCGGCGCAGCGTGGGCAGCTCGGGGAGGCGGGGGGCCGCGTCGGCACCCGCGGCAGCGTCGGCGCCCGGGGCGCCTGAGGCCGCGGAGGATGAGGTCGCGGACCCTGAGGCCGCGGAGGATGAGGCCGCGGCGCCGACGCCGACAGCGCCGATGCCGGGGTCCGCGCCCAGCAGCCCACGCAGCCGCGCGAGCTCGGCCGCATCGGCCGCGGGGGCATCGAGCACCTCGCGGCGCGCGGTGTCGAGCACCGTCAGGACCACGCGCGCCTGGAATGCGGCGCGGCCGGTCAGCGCCGGCAGCAGCTCGGTGCGGATCGACTCGATCGCGGCCTCGATCAGTTCGGCTGCACCGGGCGTGGTCTCCATCGTGTCTCCCCCGTGCATGCCGCTCAGCGCACCGGCGCGAGCAGCCGCAGCAGATCCAGCTCGGTCTCGGAGGCGCGCCGCCCGACGGCCGTGCGCTCGACCGATCGGTCGCGGCCCGCCCGCCAGGCCTCGGCCATGTCGAGGCACATCACGCCCCAGCGGAAGGTACCGAGCACCTCCCAGTATCGCACCCGGGTCGCGTCGGCCTGCCTGCCGGCGGCCCGGTACGCGTCGAGCAGCGCGTCGAGCGGACCGAAGCCGCCGGCCACCGCATCGAGCGCGCCGAAGCGCCAGCTCGCGACGCAGAACCAGCCGAGGTCGGCCATCGGATCGCCGACGCAGGCGAGCTCCCAGTCGAGCACCGCGGCGAGCCCTCGTGCGTCGAACAGCAGGTTGCCGGTGCGGAAGTCGCCGTGCAGCGGCACAGGGCGCTCCACCGGATCGGGCAGGTGCTCGTGCAGCCAGCGCAGCGCCAGCTCGAACACCGGCCGCGGGGCGCCGGGGGGGGGCCACCGGCGGGGCCCCCCCGGCCCGGGGGGCGCGC
>JBIIPQ010000277.1:0-5834 GCA_044342535.1 Burkholderiaceae bacterium | reverse complement strand
ACCGGCCGCGCGCCACCGTGCCTGCGCCAGCGGCGCTCCCAGAGCGCCAG
This sequence comes from Burkholderiaceae bacterium, assembly GCA_044342535.1. Lineage (GTDB taxonomy): Bacteria > Pseudomonadota > Gammaproteobacteria > Burkholderiales > Burkholderiaceae_E > UBA4615. Next base: position 5,784 of record JBIIPQ010000277.1, on the reverse strand, counting down.
TTCGGCCGCGGCCGACGACACGCGCAGCGCCGGCAGCACGGCGACCGGTGTGGCGTGCAGCGCGACCAGCGCGCGGCCGCAGTCGTCGAGGGCCCGGTGGCGCGCCTCGGCGAAGGCCGCATCGTGCAGCAGGCGCTTCGGGCGGGTCTCGCCGGGTACCCGTGCCATCAGGAAGCCCCGCCCCAGCCCGTCGGCGGGCTCGAGCACGGCCCGTACCTGCGGCACCGGCACGCCCACCGCACGGACCGCGCTCAGCACGGCGGCCTCCTGCTCGGGGCCGATCGACGCATCGTCGGGATCGCCGGGCGCGCGGATGCCGCCGCCATCGCCCGCCTTGCGGCGCAGGATCAGCGGGACGGTGCCCGACGGCGTGTGCGCATCGAGCGACCAGGTCTCGTTGTTGGCGCCGCCCGACAAGCGCTGCAGGCCCGCGAGCGCGGTTGCATCGGGCACCGCACGGCGCACGAGCGCGAGCAGTCGGATCTCGTCCATCGCTTCACTGTAGCGGGGGCGGTGCGGATCTCGCGCGGCAGGAGGCCTTGCGCGGAACGCGGCCCGGGTGCGGCTGCGGCTGCGGGTGGATCCGGGTGGATCCGGGGAGATCCGGGCGGGGAGCCCGGACACCGGGCGGTCGCGGACCGCCCGGGTCGGCGCGCCGGTGGCCGGACCCTCGACAGAGGCTCCGGCCGGCCAGCGCCGCGCGTCAGCGACGCGCGTCGAAGTACGCCCGCATGTCGGCCAGGCACACCGGCGGCGCGAGGCCGCCGTGGTAGGCGCCCAGCACCTGCAGCGGCGTCAGCCCCTGCGCCGCGGCGCTCGCCTGCACTTCGGGATCGACATCGCGCGACGTGACGTTGGGCAGCGTGCCCCACTTGTCGATCGCGAGCTTCTGCGCGGTCGCGTAGAGCACGGTCGGGTCACCGCTGCCGGCGCAGAATCGCGTCTGCGACGACGGGTTCCAGCCCGAGTTGACCAGGTCGTTGCGCTGCGCGGCGCGGATCACGGCGCTCGTGCCGTTCTGCAGCGACGGCACGAAGGTCGGCTGGAACATCAGGTCGGTGTAGGTGGTCGCCGGCAGCTTGCCGCTGGTCACCAGCGTCTCGTAGTTGTCCGTCGCCGAAGGCAGCAGGTTCTCGATGTAGCTCGCGTACGGCGCCTTGAAGATGTCGGCCGGCGTCGTGTAGACGTCGCCGTAGACCTTCTGCCAGGCGGTGATCAGGAACGGGACGAAGAACTGCCCGCCCGCGATCTCGGCACCGCTGCGCAGCGCAATGCCCAGCGCGCCGGGTGCGGCGCCGTGACCGGCCGCGGCGATGGCGATCTCGGCCTTGATCGCCGCCGAGCTCTCGATGGCCCGCTGCGTCGACAGCGACGCGTGGCCGCCCTGCGAGTAGCCGTAGAGCATCACCTTGCCCGACAGCGGGATCGAGCCCAGCGCCGCGTAGGCGCGCGCCGCGCGGATCGAGTCGATGACCGCGGTGGCCTCGGAGTCGGCGTGCAGGTAGGGGTGGAACGCGTAGCCCGACTTGGCGTAGCCGAGGTAGTCGGTGGCGACGACGATGTAGCCGGCGGTCGCGAAGGCCTGGGCCATACCCCCCATTTCAAGGTCTTTCGGGTTGGCCATGGTCCGGGGCTTGGAGACCTCGGTGCCGCGCGAGTACGCGATGATCGGGAACGGGCCCTTGCAGGCCGCATCGGTGCCGGACGGCACCAGCAGGCCGCCCGAGGCGTTCGAGAGCTCGCCGGCCTTGGCGCCCGGTGTCGAGTAGTTCAGGGCGACGACGGTCACGTCGCAGGCGCCGCCGAGGGCGGTCTTGGGCAGCGTGCCGACGGTGCTCGGTGGCTCGATCAGCGTGCCGGTGGGCGGGTTGGGCGTGTCGCTGCCGCAGGCGGCGAGCAGGGCAGCGACGAGCGCGGTGAGCGCCGGGCGTGCGAATCTCATGGGACGTGTCTCCTCGTGTCGTTGGATCCTGGGGCGTCCGCGACACGAGAAGCCGGGCCGAGGCCCGTCTCCGCGCGTACACACTGGCCACGCCGGTGAGCAAGTATGCCCCAAGCAGGCTGCCGTGGAGCAGTCGTCCGGGACGCTCGGTGACCGGGGCGCTCGTGCACGTCGGCTCCGTGAGCGTGCGCCCGAGTCCAGCGACGGCCCGGCAGGGCGTGAGACGGATCGGCCCTAGGACTAAGCCTGTTAGGCGAGTGCGAGCCATCGGCGGGCCGGAGCGGTTAGGCTTGCGGCCTCCCCGACGTTCCGTCCGCCGCCCAACCCCGCGCCGCCATGTCCGACACCTCCCGTCTGCTTCGACCTGCGGCCCGTTCGTGCCTGCTCCGCGTCGCACTCGCAGGGGCAGCCTGCCTGCTCGCCGCAGCCTGCGCCGCCCCTGCCCCGCCCGTCGTCACCCCGGCTTCGTCGTCTGCTTCGTCGCCTGCTCCTGCGCCTGTCGCAGCGCCGGTCTGGCCGGTGCGCCGATACGTCGCGAACGTCGACGTGGCGGCGGGGTTCCGGATCTCGCCCGACGGGCGTCGCACGACGAGCAGCGAGACGGTCGGCTTAGGCCCCGGCACGGTGATTCGCGATGCGGCCGGCGGCGCGGTGCTGGCCCGCCTGCCGGACGGCGGCGGGTCGGCATGGCTGGGCGACAGCCGCCACCTCGTCCAGGTGTTCGACCCGCTTGGCGACGAGAACCTTCGGATCCGGGTCCGCGACGCGGACGCGCCGGGCAGCGCGCCGTGGGAGGTGACGCCGTGGCCGGGCGTGCGCTCGGTCTTCGTGGGCCGCGGCATGACCGACGCCACGTTCCGGTTCGTCAGCAACCGCCGCGAGCGCAAGGTGTTCGACCTGTACGAGGCCGATGTCGTGACCCGCAGCGTTCGCGAGCTACGCCAGGGCGATGTGCGTACCCGCGGGTGGCTGATCGACGCACACGGTGCGATCGTCGGACAGGCGCGCCAGGCCGGCAGGAACGGCGACACGGACGACGATGGCGCCGAAGTGACCTTCGAGCTCGAGCAGCCCGACGGCACGCGGCGCATCCTGCGTACGGTCGGCCCCTTCGACACCTGGACGCTCCGCCGCATCGACCTCGGGCTGCGGCGCGCCTGGGTCAGCACGAACATCGGTCGCGACCGCATCGAGCTGGTGGAACTCGATCTCGACACCGGGACCGAGACCGTGCTGGGCGCGCATCCGGTGGTCGACATCGACGGGCCGGTGTTCATCGACCGGCACGGCCCACCGATCGGCTGGTCGTCGATGGACGGCCTGCCCCGCCTGCATGCGCTCGACGCGGAGGCGGCGCGCAGGCTGGCCGGGCTCGGCGAACGCGCCCGGCGCGACGGACTGCTGGACGACGAGGCCGTGATCGTCCTGCCGCAGGACTGGTCCGAGGACGGCCGCCGCTGGATCGTGACCGCGTTCGGACGGCTCGATCGTGCCGAGCTGCTGTGGGACCGCGAGGCGGACACGCTGCGCCGGCTGGACCGACGCGACGCCGACGCGGCGTTCCGTACGTCGCTGTCCCCGTGGGAACCGGTGTCGTTCGACGCGTCGGACGGCCGCCGGCTGCACGGCCTGCTGCTCAGGCCGCGCGCACGCGTCGGCCCGGTGCCGACGATCGTCGACATCCACGGCGGGCCGTGGTTGCGTGACCGCTGGAGCCCGGCGACGCCCGACATCGAGCAGATGCTCGCCAACCGAGGCTACGCAGTGCTGAAGGTCAACTACCGTGGCTCGTCCGGCTATGGCCGCGAGCACCTCTGGGCCGGAGCGCGGACCTACGGCGACCGGCTGCAGCGGGACATTGCCGACGCGGTGCAGTGGGCGATCGACGCCGGCATCGCGGACCGCGATCGGCTGGGTGTGCTCGGCGCGAGCTTCGGCGGCTATTCGGCGTTGATGCAGCTGATCACGCAGCCTCACCCCTACCGGTGCGGCGTGTCCATCGTCGGCGCCGCGGACTTGCCGAGGACGATCGGGGCATGGCCGGCCTACTGGACGGATCGCAGCTGGGCCACCCGGTTCTACGGCCGCCTGGACGATCCGGCGGAGCGCGCCGAGATGCTGCGGCAGTCGCCCGTCTCCGCGCTCGAGCGGATCGCCGCACCGCTGCTGGTGGCGCACGGCGAGCGCGACGTACGCGTGCTGCAGCAGGATTCGATCGACGTCGTGCGATCGCTGCGCGCGCGGGGCCATCCGGTGCGATACCTGTCGTTTCCAGATGCCGGCCATGCGATCGCCAGCTGGCGCGACCGGCTCACCCTGGGTCGCGAGCTGGAGGATCACTTCGCCCGTTGCCTGGGCGGGGCGCGTGCGGGCTTCGACCTCTACGAATGGCTGCCCTCGCGGGTCCGGCGCGACCCGGAATGAATGCGGCTGTGGCCCGATCGAGCAGACCGCTCGATCGCGCTCAGCCCGCGGGCCCGAGGTCATACCGCAGCGGTGGCATCCCCCTCTGCCCCACCCGCGCTCACACCAGGACCCGCTCGATGCCGCCGTCGTTCGCGCGCTTCACGTAGTCGGGCATCCATTCCTTGCCGAGCACGTGCCTGGCGATCTCGACCACGATGTAGTCGGCCTCGACGGCCGCATCGCCCTCGAAGCGCGACAGCCCCTGCAGGCACGACGGGCAGGCGGTCAGCACCTTCACCGGGCCGTCGAAGGCCTCGCCTTTCGCCGCGGTCGGCGCGGCCTGCGCGCCGGCACGGATCGCCTCGGAGGCACGGACCATCTCCTCCTCCTTGCGGAAGCGGATCTGCGTGGAGATGTCGGGCCGCGAGACCGCCAGCGTGCCCGACTCGCCGCAGCAGCGGTCGTTCTTCTCGATGCGCCCGTTCACCTCGGCGTTCATCAGCGTGTTCACCACCTTCAGTGGCGCATGCTGCTTCATCGGGCTGTGGCAGGGGTCGTGGTACATGTACCGCGTCCCGGTCACGCCCTCGAGGCGCACGCCCTTCTCCATCAGGAACTCGTGGATATCGAGGATCCTGCAGCCGGGGAAGATCTTCTCGAACTCGTACTTCTGAAGCTGATCGTGGCAGGTGCCGCAGGACACCACGACGGTCTTGATGTCGAGGTAGTTGAGCGTGTTGGCGACGCGGTGGAACAGCACCCGGTTGTCGGTGATGATCTTCTCGGCCTTGTCGAACTGGCCGGAGCCGCGCTGCGGATAGCCGCAGCACAGATACCCGGGCGGCAGCACGGTCTGTACGCCGACATGCCAGAGCATCGCCTGCGTGGCCAGGCCGACCTGCGAGAACAGCCGCTCCGAGCCGCAGCCCGGGAAGTAGAAGACCGCCTCGGCGTCGACGCTCGCCTTCGGGTCGCGGATGACCGGCACGTAGCGGGCATCCTCGATGTCGAGCAGCGCACGCGCGGCCTTCTTGGGCAGGTTGCCCGGCATCTTCTTGTTGACGAAGTGCACCACCTGCTCGGCGAGCTTGGAACGCCCGACGGTGGCCGGCGGTGCTGCGGTCTGCGCCTTGGCCGGCGCCTTGAGCACCTCGTGCGCGACGCGCTGCGCCTTGTAGCCCCAGTCGATCATCACCTTGCGCGCGAGGTTGATCGTGCTCGGGTTGGTCGCGTTCAGGAAGAACATCGACGCCGCGGTGCCGGGGTTGAAGCGCTTCTGCCCCATCTTGCGCAGCAGGTTGCGCATCGCCATCGAGACCTCGCCGAAGTCGATGTCGACCGGGCACGGCGCCTCGCACTTGTGGCAGACGGTGCACTGGTCGGCGACGTCGCCGAACTCGTCCCAATGACGGATCGACACGCCGCGGCGAGTCTGC
>JBIIPQ010000478.1:0-3477 GCA_044342535.1 Burkholderiaceae bacterium | reverse complement strand
GCCGGTGCCGGGCGGCATGTCGACGATCAGGTAGTCGAGGTCGCGCCAGTTGGTCTCGCGCAGCAGCTGCTCCAGCGCCTGCGTGACCATCGGGCCGCGCCAGACCATCGGCGTGTCGGTGTCGATCAGGAAGCCGATCGAGCTCGCCTGGATGCCGTGGCCTTCCATCGGCTCGAGCGTCTTGCCGTCGACGGTCTCGGGCTTGCCCGAGATGCCGAGCATCTGCGGCTGCGAGGGCCCGTAGATGTCGGCGTCGAGCATGCCGACCTGCGCGCCTTCGGCGGCCAGCGCCAGCGCCAGGTTGACCGCGGTGGTGCTCTTGCCGACCCCGCCCTTGCCCGAGGCGACCGCGATGATGTTCTTCACGCCGGGCAGCAGCTTCACGCCACGCTGCACCGTGTGGGCGACGATCTTCTGGAAGACGTTGGCGCTGACGTTATCGACGCCGGGCAGCGCGCGGATCGCGTCGACCGCCGCGCGGCGGATCGGGTCGATCTGGCTGCGGGCCGGGTAGCCGAGCTCGATGTCAACGCTGACATGCCCCCCGTCGACACGCAGGTTGCGCGCCGACTTCGACGCGACCAGGTCGCGCCCGGTGTTCGGATCGACGACGCCGGCCAGCGCCGCGCTCACTTGCTCGACCGTGACGGCCATGCTCACTCCAGGATCGCTGCGGGGGGACGGTCGTGGCAGCCGCCACGGACCGGGCAGGCAGTCTATCCGAAATGCAGTGCCCCGCCGGGCACCGAGGCCGCCCCGTGCGGCACAGCTTCGCGGGCCGCGGACACGACGTGCTGGCGCGCTAGACTCGGGGTTTTCGCCGGCGATGCCCGGCCCCCCGAGATCTCTCCATGCCCCGGCGCCTTTTTGTCACCACCGCCCTGCCCTACGCCAACGGATCGTTCCACATCGGCCACATCATGGAGTACATCCAGGCCGACATCTGGGTGCGGTTCCAGCGGATGCAGGGCAACGAGGTGCACTTCGTCTGCGCCGACGACGCGCACGGCGCGCCGATCATGCTCAAGGCCGAGTCCGAGGGGATCACGCCGCAGCAGCTGGTGGCACGGATCGCCGCCGAGCGCCCGCAGTACCTCGACGGCTTCCACGTCTCGTTCGACCACTGGCACTCGACCGACTCGCCCGAGAACGTCGAGCTCTCGCAGGACATCTACCTGAAACTGCGCGCGGCCGGACTGATCGCCACCCGAACGATCGAGCAGTTCTACGATCCGGTGAAGGGCATGTTCCTGCCCGATCGCTACATCAAGGGCGAGTGCCCGAAATGCGGCGCCAAGGACCAGTACGGAGACTCCTGCGAGATCTGCGGCGCGGTCTATGCGCCCACCGACCTGATCAACCCGTACTCGACGATCACCGGCGCCACGCCGGTGCTGCGCCAGTCCGAGCACTACTTCTTTGCGCTGTCCGACCCGCGCTGCGTCGAGTTCCTCAAGGGCTGGGCGCTCGACGGACGGCTGCAGCCCGAGGTGGCGAACAAGGCGCGCGAGTGGCTCGAGGGCACGACGGCCGAGGACGGCACGAAGACCGGCGGACTGGCCGACTGGGACATCTCGCGCGACGCGCCGTACTTCGGCATCCCGATTCCGGATGCGCCGGGCAAGTACTTCTACGTGTGGCTCGACGCCCCGGTCGGCTACCTCGCCTCGCTCAAGGCGAACTGCGCCAAGCGCGGCCTGGACTTCGCATCCTTTGTCGCACACGACGCCGATGTCGAACAAGTGCACTTCATCGGCAAGGACATCATCTACTTCCACACGCTGTTCTGGCCTGCGATGCTGAAGTTCGCCGGCTACAAGGTCCCCGACCGCGTGAACGTGCACGGCTTCATCACCGTGTCCGGCGAGAAGATGAGCAAGTCGCGCGGCACGGGGCTCTCGCCGCTGCGCTACCTCGAGCTGGGAATGAACCCCGAGTGGTTGCGGTACTACCTGGCCGCCAAGCTCAATGCCCGCGTCGAGGACATCGACTTCAATCCGGAGGACTTCGTCGCGCGGGTGAACTCGGACCTGGTCGGCAAGCTGGTCAACATCGCGAGCCGCTGCGCGGGCTTTCTCGCCAAGCGCTTCGACGGCCGCCTCGCCGCGATCGATCACGGCGCGCACGAGGGCTTCGCCCGACCGTGGGCCGGCCCCGAGGCGGTGGCCGCGCTGTACGAGCAGCGCGAGTTCGGCAAGGCGCTGCGCGAGATCATGCAGTTCGCCGATGCGGTGAACCAGTTCGTCGACGCCGAGAAGCCCTGGGACCTGGCGAAGGACCCGGCACGCACGGCCGAGCTGCACCGCTGCTGCTCGACGGCGCTGCGTGCCTTCCGCGACCTGGTGCTGCTGCTGGCGCCAGTGCTGCCCGCGATGGCCGAACGCGTGAAGACGTTCATGAACCTGCCGTCGCTCGACTGGGCCTCGCTCGCCGTGCCGCTGCCCGAAGGCCACCGCCTGGAGGCCTACCAGCACCTGATGACGCGGGTGGACCCGAAGCAGCTCGACGCGCTGTTCGACTCGGCGCCGGCGCCGGCTGCGGCGGCCGCGCCGGCCGGCTCGAAGGGCGGCAGCGGCCAGTCCGCCGAAGCCGCGACCGCCCCGCCGCCCGCCGAGGGCACGATCTCGATCGACGAATTCGGCAAGGTCGACCTGCGGATCGCGCGGATCGTCGCGGCCGAGACCGTCGAGGGTTCCGACAAGCTGCTGCGGCTCACGCTCGACGCCGGCGAAGGCCGCACGCGGACCGTGTTCTCCGGCATCCGGAAGTGGCACGCGCCCGAACAGCTGACCGGCCGGCTCACGGTCATGGTGACCAACCTCGCGCCGCGCAAGATGAAGTTCGGCCTGTCCGAAGGCATGGTCCTCGCCGCCTCGTTCCCTGACGACGGCGGCGGCGTCTTCCTGCTCGACCCGCAGCACGGCGCGCAACCGGGCATGAAGGTCCGCTGAGCGATGGCCGGCCGCGTCCTCGTCAGCGCGGCCACGGCCTGGGCGAGCGGCCCGTGAAGCTGCCGGCCTTCCGCCCCCGGATCGTCGACGCGCTGCAGGGCTATCGGCGCGAGGACTTCGCCGCCGACCTGTCGGCGGGCAGCACCGTCGGGGTGGTCGCGCTGCCGCTGGCGATGGCCTTCGGCATCGCCAGCGGGGTCAAGCCCGAGGCCGGCATCTTCACCGCGATCGTCGCCGGCTTCCTGATCTCGGCCCTGGGCGGCTCGCGCGTGCAGATCGGCGGGCCGGCGGGCGCATTCGTCGCGCTGCTCTACGCGATCGTCGAGCGCTACGGCGTGGCCAACCTGCTGATCGCGACGATGATGGCCGGCGTGCTGATGTTCGCGATGGGCGCGCTGCGGCTCGGTCAGCTGATCCGCTACATCCCGGTGTCGATCGTCACCGGCTTCACCAACGGCATCGCGGTCATCATCGCGATGCAGCAGATCAAGGACTTCCTCGGGCTGTCGATTCCGAAGATGCCCGC
>JBIIPQ010000249.1:0-6402 GCA_044342535.1 Burkholderiaceae bacterium | reverse complement strand
CTCTGGGCGCATCTGTCCACGGTCAACTGGGCGGCGCTGTGGCTCGGGATCGTCTCGCTCGTGACGATCGTCCTCTGGCCGAAGTCGTACCGGCCCAACCATGCCCGATGGCGACGCGTGCTGGCCCGCGTGCCGGGCACGATCGCGGTGCTTGCCCTGGGCATCCTCTCGGTCGCGGTGTTCGGGCTGCAGGTCGACACCATCGGCACCCGCTTCGGCGGGATCCCGCAGGGCCTGCCGCCGTTCGCGCTGCCGTCCTTCGACTGGGCGAGCGCGCAGAACCTGGTCGGCCCCACGATCTCGATCGCGCTGCTCGGCGCCATCGAGTCGCTGCTCTGCGCGCGCGTGGCCGACGGGATGACCGACGATCGCCACGACCCGAACCAGGAGCTGATGGCGCAGGGCGTGGCCAACGTGGTGTCGCCGCTCTTCGGCGGCATCGCCGCCACCGGCACCCTCGCCCGCACCGTCACCAACATCCGCACCGGTGCGCGCACGCCCGTCGCCGGCATCGTCCACTCGGCCACGCTGCTGGCGATCGTGCTGGTGCTGGCGCCGCTGGCGCGCGACATCCCCATGGCCACGCTCGCGGCCATCCTGCTCTTCGTCGCCTGGAACATGGGCGAATGGTCGGCGTTCGCGCGGCTGCGCCGGTTCTCGATGCCGTACCGCACGATCATGCTCGCGACCTTCGCGCTGACCGTGACCTTCGACATCACCGTCGCCGTCGAGGTCGGCCTGGTGCTGGCGACGCTCTTCTTCATCTGGCGGATCTCCAGCCTGACGCGGCTCGATCCGGTGCGGCTGCCGGCCGACCTCGCCACGCTCGGCGACGGCACGCGCGTCGAGGCATGGCGGGTCTTCGGCTCGCTGTTCTTCGGATCGGTCGGCAAGCTCGAGGCGCTCGCGGACCCGAAGCGCCACCAGCCGGACGTGCTGGTGCTGGAGCTCGGTCACGTGATCAACATCGACACCACCGGGCTCGATGCGCTCGAGACGATGTTCGAGCAGCTGCACAGGCGCGGCGGCACGCTGGTGCTGGCCGAGCCGACCGAGCAGCCGCTGTCGCTGCTCGAGCGCACGGGCATGCTCGAGCGGATCGGGCCGCACAACGTGTTCGAGGGATTGGACGACGCGCTGGCGGCGCTGCGCGAGCGCCACCGGGTACCGGCGGACGAGGCGGCGGACGAGGCGGCGCTCAGGCCCCCGGCTGCTCCTGCGGATCCTCCGTGAAGGTGAAGCGCGTCGCCCGCCCGGTGGCCGGATCGAAGTGGGCGTTGAAGCGCCGCTTCGAGTTGCCGTCCTGCCAGCGCCAGCTCCAGACCACCTCGGGCTTGAGCGGATACTGCTCGACCTGCGTGGGCCTGGACAGCAGCCGCGTGAGCGCCTCGCCGCTCATGCCCGGACGGGCCTTCGCGAACTGGGCCTGCGTCAGGATGTTCTCCATGCCCAGGAAGCGGCCGTCGGCTCCGATGGTCACGCGGATCGTCTCGGTGCCCTGCGGCCCCCGCACGTAGTCCCACTCCTTCGCGCCGTCGGCGCGGTCCCACACCATCGTGGGCACGCCCATCAGTGCCCGCACGTCGTGCTCGGAATGCTGGCCGGGGATGAGCTTCTTCTGCGCCACGTAGTCGCAGCCGGCGATGGCCGCGGCGCTCGCCAGCGCGATCGCGGCCAGCACCGTCCGGCGGGTCGGCTCGTGCATCGTGGGTCTCCAGTCGGGCGGGTTGCCGTAAAATACCGTGTTTACTCCTTGCTGGACCGCCGCCATGGCCGCGTACGAATCCGACATCACGCAGTTCATCAAGCAGCTCAAGCAGGACCGTCCGCATCTCGACGCCGAGCAGCAGAAGGGGCGCGCGATCTGGTGGGACAAGGAGGCGGTCGACCTCGAGCAGACCCGCCGCTGGCGGGACGCCAAGGTCCCGCAGAAACCGTACCCTTACCAGACCGAGTCCTGATCGCGTGAGCGCCGAGACCGCCGTGCCGGCGGATGCGACGCCCGCCCCGAACGCCGTGCCGGCCGATGTCACCGTGGTCACCGGTGGCGTGGTCCTCCAGGCCGAGCTGGTCTTCGCCCGCATTCACGGCGAGCCGCTGCACCGCCTGCCGCAGGACCTGTACATCCCGCCCGATGCGCTGGAGGTCTTCCTCGAGAGCTTCGAGGGTCCGCTGGACCTGCTGCTCTACCTGATCCGCAAGCAGAACTTCAACATCCTCGACATCCCGCTCGCCGAGGTCACCCGGCAGTACCTCGGCTACATCGAGGAGATCCGCCGCAGCAACCTCGAGCTCGCCGGCGACTACCTGCTGATGGCGGCACTGCTCATCGACATCAAGTCGCGGATGCTGCTGCCGGTGCGCCGAGCCGACACCGGCGAGGAAGTCGAGGATCCGCGCGCCGAGCTCGCGCGGCGGCTGCTCGAATACGAGCGCATCAAGCTCGGCGCGCTGCAGATCGACCGCATCCCTCAGGTCGGGCGGGACTTCCTGCGCGCGCAGGTGCTGCTCGAGCAGACCATCGACGCGCAGCTGCCCGAAGTGAACGTCGTCGACCTGCGCAGCGCCTGGGCCGACATCCTGCGCCGCGCCAAGCTCGTCCAGCACCATCGGATCAGCCGCGAGGCGCTGTCGGTACGCGAGCACATGACGATCGTGCTGCGCACGCTGCAGGACCGCCGCTTCGCCGAGTTCGAGGAGATGTTCGATCCGACGCGCGGGGTGCCGGTGGTGGTGGTCACCTTCATCGCGCTGCTCGAGCTGGCCAAGGAATCGCTGATCGAGATCACGCAGGCCGCCGCCTACGCGCCGATCTACGTGCGGCTCGCCTACACGCCGAGCTGACCGTGGCGGCCGTCCGTGTCGCCGACGCGCCGCTGCGCGGGCTGAACACCTTCGGCATCGACGCCCGCGCGCGCGTGCTGTGGCGCGTGGACACGCCCGACGCCCTGCCGTCCGTGCTGCGCGCGCTGCGCGACGAGACCGGCGGCGAGCCGCTGGTGCTGGGCGGGGGCAGCAACCTGCTGATCACCGGCGACCTCGAGCGACCGGTGCTGCAGATCGTCCTGCCCGGCCGACGCATCGTCGCGGACGACGGCGAGTCGGTGCTGGTGGAGGCCGGAGCCGGCGAGCCCTGGGACGGCCTGGTGCGCTGGAGCCTCGCTCAGGGGGCCTTCGGGCTGGAGAATCTCGCGCTCATCCCGGGCACGACGGGCGCCGCCCCGATCCAGAACATCGGCGCCTACGGCGTCGAGCAGCGCGAGGCCTTCGACTCGCTCGACGCGCTCGAGCTGCACACCGGCGCCACGCGCCGCTTCGACGCCGCCGACTGCGCCTTCGGCTACCGCGACAGCGTCTTCAAGGGGCCGGACACCGGGCGCTGGCTGATCACGGCGGTGCGCTACCGGCTGTCGCGCCGCGCCAGGCTGCGGCTGGACTACGGCGACATCCGCGACGAGCTGGCGCGGGCCGGCCATGACGATCCGGGACCGGTCGAGGTCGCCGACGCGGTCAGCGCCATCCGCCGGCGCAAGCTGCCCGACCCGGCGGTGCTGGGCAATGCGGGCAGCTTCTTCAAGAACCCGCTGGTCGATCCGGCGCAGGCACAGACGCTGGTCGCGCGCGAGCCGGGCCTGCCCGCCTGGCTGGCCGGCACGCGCATGAAGCTGTCGGCGGCCTGGATGATCGAGCGCTGCGGCTGGAAGGGCTATCGGGAGGGCGATGCCGGCGTGCACGCCGCCCATGCGCTGGTGCTGGTCAACCACGGACAGGCGAGCGGCGCCGCGCTGCTCGCGCTCGCCCGTCGCATCCGCGACTCGGTCGCCGCGCGCTTCGGCGTCGAACTGGAGCCCGAGCCGGTCGTGGTCGGGCCAGCACGGCTATAATCGAAGGCTTTGTATCCTGAGCCTTCGGGCCGTTCGCGGAAGACGATCATGGAAGACGACAGCGACAACACCCTCCTCGGCTGGATCCTCGGCATTGCCGTCGCCCTGTCCGTGACGATCGCGCTGATGGCCGGCGTCGTCGGCCTGAACGCCGGCAGCGAGGCCCCGGCCCCGGCCGCCGCTGCCCCCGCGGCCCCCGCGGCCGCCACGCCGGCGGCCCCTGCGCCCGCAGCGGCCCCGGTCGTCGCGAAGGTCTATTTCGACAGCGGCGTCACTGCCCTGCCCGCCGATGGCGCCGCCGCGCTGCAGCCGATCGTCGACGCGGTGAAGGCGAACGCCGCGGCCCGCATCGCGATCTCGGGCTACCACGACAAGACCGGCAACCCGGAGCAGAACGTGGAGATCGCCAAGCAGCGCGCCTTCGCGGTCCGTGACGCGCTGGTCGCCGCCGGCATCGCCGACACGCGCATCGAACTGCGCAAGCCCGAAGAAGCCCAGGGCGACGGCAACGACCGCGAGGCACGTCGCGTCGAAGCCACGGTCGAGTAAGGCCCCGTCAGCCTGCCTCGCGCCTGAACACCCAGGTGCGGGCATCCGAGACCCGCTCGTCGAACGCCCAGCCGTCCGCGTCGAAGTCCTTCAGGGCTTCCGGGGCATCGACGCGCCGCTCGATCGCCCATCGGGTCATCGCGCCGCGCGCCCGCTTGGCGTTGAACGAGATCACCTTCCAGGCATCGCCCCGGCGGTCCTGGAACACCGGCTGCACGACCGGTGCGCGCAGCGCCGCGACATCGACCGCGCGGAAATACTCCTCCGACGCCAGGTTGACCAGCATGCCGCCGCCGGCCTCGCGCAGCGCGCGCCGCAGCGTCCTGGCGGGTCGATCGCCCCAGAAGGCGTACAGGTCGCGGCCGCGTTCGTTCTCCAGGCGCGTGCCCATCTCCAGCCGGTGGGGCTGCATCGCGTCGAGCGGGCGCAGCACGCCGTACAGCCCCGACAGGATCCGCAGGTGCCGCTGCGCGAACGCGAGCGCCTCAGCGTCCAGCGCCCGCGCACCGAGCCCGTCGTAGACGTCGCCGTCGAACGCGAGCACCGCCGGACGCACGTCGGTCGGCTTCGGCGCGACGCGGTAGGCGGCATAGCGCGCCACGTTCAGAGCGGCGAGCGGATCGCTCAGGTCCATCAGCGACGCGACCTGCGCCGGCGACAGCTCGCGCAGCCGTGCGACGAGGCGCTTCGCGTCGGCCGAGTACTCGGGCTTCGTCGGCGCGACGTCGACGATCGGCGACGCGTAGTCGAGCGTCTTGGCGGGCGACAACACGATCAGCATGCGAGCGGGTCCTGGTGGATGCCCGGAACCCGGGCGGCGGCATTATAGGGGCGGGCGCAAAGGCCATGACGACGCTGATCCTCGATACCAACGTGTGGCTCGACTGGCTCGTGTTCGAAGACGCACGCCTGGCGCCGCTCGGGCACGCGGTCGACACCGGCCTCGTTCGCCTGCACGCCACCGCGCCGATGCTCGACGAGTTCGCCGCGGTCGTGAAGCGCCCGCACTTCGGGCTCGATGCCGCGGCGCAGGGCGCCGCCTGCGAACGCCAGCGCGCCGCCGTCGTGCTGCATGCCCCCGCCCCGGACTGCCGCCTGCCCTGCAGCGACCCGGACGACCGGATGTTCATCGACCTCGCCGTGGCCCTGCGCGTCGACTGGCTGGTCTCGCGCGACAAGGCGCTGCTTCGGCTGCGCCGCATCGCGCACCGCCGCTTCGCGATCCGGATCGGTACCCCCGAGGACTGGCGGGCGGCCCAGGTGCCCCCGCCTATAATCGACGCGCCACTTCCCGCACGATCATGAACGCACCCGGCACGCCTCCCGCCCCGGTTCTCGAGACCAAGATGCCCAAGGTGGGCACGACGATCTTCACCGTGATGTCGGCCCTCGCCGCCGAGCGCGGCGCGGTCAACCTCGGCCAGGGCTTCCCCGACTTCGACTGCGATCCGAGGCTGGTCGATGCGGTCGCCGCCGCGATGCGCGCCGGGCACAACCAGTACCCGCCGATGGCCGGCGTTCCGGCGCTGCGCCGCGCGATCGCCGACAAGGTCGCGCGCCTGTACGGCCGCCGCTACGACGCCGACACCGAGATCACCGTCACCGCGGGCGCCACGCAGGCGATCTTCACGGCCATCCTCGCGCTGGTGCGGCCGGGCGACGAGGTGATCGTCGTCGAGCCGTCCTATGACAGCTACATCCCGAACATCGAGCTCACCGGCGGCGTGGCGGTGCGCGTCGGGATGACCTCGGACTTCCGCGTCGACTGGGACGGCATCGAGGCCGCGGTCACGCCGCGCACCCGCGCGATCCTCGTCAACTCGCCGCACAACCCCAGCGGCCAGACGATGTCGGACGCCGACATGCGCCGGCTCGAGTCGATCGCGGTCGACCGCGGGCTGTTCGTGATCTCGGACGAGGTCTACGAGCACATGGTGTTCGACGGCGAGCCGCATCGCTCGGCATCCAG
>JBIIPQ010000514.1:0-3082 GCA_044342535.1 Burkholderiaceae bacterium | reverse complement strand
CCGGCGCTTCGGCCTGGTGCGCGGCCTGTGGCTGACAGGCGCGCGACTGGTACGCTGCCACCCGTGGCATGCCGGGGGTGTCGACCCGGTGCCCGACACGTTCGCCATTCGTCATACCTATCTCGGTCGCGCGATCCGCGACGCCGCGCATCGCGGCGCGCCCGACGCGACCTGTCCGTGCGACCCTGCGCGCTCCGCGCGCGAGGACCGCACGCCCTCGCCTCACCGTCCGTAGAAGCCGCCTCCAGCCATGCAGACCCAACGCACCATCCTGTGGGTGATCTTCACCATGTCCGTGCTGTTCCTCTGGGACGCATGGCAACGCCACCAGGGGCATCCGTCGATGTTCGGCGGCAACCCGCCTGCCCAGACACAGCCGGCCCAGGCGCCGGGTGCGGCCGGCGATCCCGCCAAGGCCGACGGCTCGCTGCCGGCGCCGGCTCCGACCGCGGCCGTGCCGACCGGCCCGTCGACCGCGCCCGGCGCGGTGCCGGGTGCGACGGCGTCCGCGACCGGCGCCCAGCCGCCGGTGCGGATCGCCAACGACGTGCTCGCGCTCGACGTGGACCCGATCGGCGGCGAGATCCAGCGCGCCGAGCTGCTGAAGTTCCGCGACACCGACAAGCCCGACGCGAAGGTCAACGTCGTGCTGTTCGACGAGCGCCAGGGCAACGTGTACGTCGCGCAGAGCGGACTGGTCGGCGCGGCCGGCACGACGCTCCCGAACCACCGCACGCCGTTCACCATCGAGCCCGGTCCGCGCGATCTCGCCGCCGGCGGCGACCAGGTCGTGCTGAAGATGAGCGCGGAGCAGGGCGGGGTGCGGCTGGTCCGCAGCTACGTGCTCGAGCGCGGCTCGTATGCGATCGAGGTCAAGACCGAGGTGACCAACCTCGGCGCCGAGCCGGTCAAGCCCACGCTCTACATGCAGCTCACCCGCGACGGCAACTCGCCGTACATGTCCCAAGGCCTGGCCTCGACCTTCGTCACCAGCGGCTACTACGGTCCGGTCGTCTACACCGACAAGGACAAGTTCCAGAAGGTCGACTTCCCGACGATCGAGAAGGGCAAGCAGGAGCATGCGAAGGGCGCCAACGACGGCTGGATCGGCGTGATCCAGCACTACTTCGTCGCCGCCTGGGTGCCCAAGCAGGGCACCCCGCGCACCTTCGAGACCGCGAAGATCGACAACAACCTCTACACGGTCCGCCTGCGCGAGCCGATGGAGGAGATCGCGCCGAACGCCACCGCCGCCGCCGCCGCCACGCTGTACGTCGGTCCGCAGGACCAGCGCGTGCTGGCCGAGGTCGCGCCCGGGCTCGATCTGGTCGTCGACTACAGCTGGCTGACCGTCATCGCCAAGCCGCTGTTCTCGCTGATGCAGTTCCTGCACGGCATCGTGCAGAACTGGGGCTGGGCGATCGTGCTGCTCACGCTGGTCGTCAAGCTCGCCTTCTTCCCGCTGCAGGCCGCGAGCTACCGCTCCATGGCCAAGATGAAGAAGGTCGGCCCGAAGCTGCAGCAGCTGCGCGAGCGCTTCGGCGACGACCGCGTGAAGATGAACCAGGCGATGATGGAGCTGTACAAGACCGAGAAGATCAACCCGCTCGGCGGCTGCCTGCCGATCGTGGTGCAGATCCCGGTGTTCCTCGCGCTGTACTGGGTGCTGTTCGCATCGGTCGAGATGCGCGATGCACCCTGGATCGGCTGGATCAAGGACCTGTCCGCGCCGGATCCGTTCTACATCCTGCCGCTGCTGATGGCGGTCTCGATGTTCGTGCAGACCAAGCTCAATCCGGTGCCGCCGGATCCGCTGCAGGCGAAGATGATGATGTGGATGCCGCTCATCTTCTCCGTCATGTTCTTCTTCTTCCCGGCGGGCCTGGTGCTGTACTGGCTGGTGAACAACCTGTTCTCGATCGCGCAGCAGTGGGTCATCACGCGGCGCATCGAGGGCAAGCCGGTGTTCGGGCGGGCTGCTGCCTGACGGGCGTCGAGGACGCAGCATGAACTTCCAGCAGCTGCGATCGCTCCGGGAGACCGTCCGCCGCGGCTTGAACCTGACGGCGGCGGCCGAGGTGCTGCACACCTCGCAGCCGGCGCTGTCCAAGCAGATCCGCGAGCTCGAGGACGAGCTCGGCGTGCAGATCTTCGTGCGTCACGGCAAGCGCTACACCGCGCTCACCGAGGCTGGCGAGAAGGTTCTCGCGGCCGCCGAGCGCGTGCTCGATGAAGCCGCCGCACTGCGCAAGGTCGGCGAGCAGTACGCCGCCGGCCACGGCGGCACGCTGTCGATCGCGGCCACCCACACCCAGGCGCGCTACGCGCTGCCCACGGTGCTCGCGCGCTTCCGCGCCGAGTTCCCGACGATGCAGTTCAAGCTGCTGCAGGGCAATCCGGCGCAGGTCGCCGAGTACGTCGTGCACGGCGATGCGACCTTCGGGCTGGCCACCGAGACGCTCGATGACCATCCGTCGCTCGACACCCGTCCTGCGTATTCCTGGCGGCACTGCGTGATCGTGCCTGCGGGTCATGCGCTCGCTCTCGCGGCGACGGCGCCCACCGTCGAGCAGCTCGCCGCCGAACCGCTGATCACCTACACGCCGCAGTTCACCGGTCGCCGCGGCATCGATGCTGCGTTCGCGCGGCATGCCCTGGTGCCGAACGTGGTGCTCGAGGCGATCGACTCCGACGTCATCAAGGCCTACGTCGAGCTCGGCTTCGGCATCGGCGTGATCGCCGAGATCGCGGTGGATGCGGAGCGTGACCCCGGCATCGTGAAGCTGCCCCTGCCCGACGACTTCCCGGTGCACACCACGCGGATCGCCTCGCGCATCGGGATGCCGCTGCTCGCGTTCGAGCGGCGCTTCGTGCAGATGATGCGCGAGTTCACGCCGGCCTCGGCGGCCTGACGTCCGCCGCCCGATATCCGCCGCCCGAGCCGCTGTCCGCGGCCGGCCCGATAGAATCGGCCGATGTCCGCACCGATCCACGACGCCGACCCGATCGCCGCCATCGCCACCGCCCCCGGTCGGGGTGGCATCGGCGTGGTGCGCGTGTCGGGCCGCGACCTGTCGGCGGT
>JBIIPQ010000513.1:0-3089 GCA_044342535.1 Burkholderiaceae bacterium | reverse complement strand
CCGGTGCCGCCGACACCGGTGACCAGCACGCCGTAGGTGCGGTTGCCGGACTCGCCGATCGTGACCACGCGCGCGGGCTCGGGCAGCTCGCGCAGGGACTCGGGCAGTTCGGACGCCGCGCCCGCGGCCGGCTTGCGGCCCGCGCGCAGCGCCCCGCCCTCGACGGTCACGAAGCTCGGGCAGAAGCCCTTCACGCACGAGTAGTCCTTGTTGCACGAGGACTGGTTGACCCGGCGCTTGCGCCCGAGCTCGGTCTCGACCGGCTCGACCGACACGCAGGCCGACTGCACGCTGCAGTCGCCGCAGCCCTCGCAGACCGCCTCGTTGATGACGACCCGCTTGGCCGGATCGGGGAAGCCGGGCTTGCCGTCGACGATCTTCTTGCGGCGCCGGCGCTTCTCGCTCGCGCAGGTCTGGTCGTAGACGAGCACGGTGCAGCCGGGGATGTCGCGCAGCCGGCGCTGAACCCGGTCGAGGTGGTCGCGGTGATGGACCTCGACGCCGTCGAAGGGTGCGCGGCCCTTGATCGCGTCGTACTTCTGCAGCTCGTCGGTGACGACCACCACCTCGCGCGCGCCTTCGGCCCGCACCTGCGCGACGATCTGCGGCACGGTGAGCACGCCGTCGTGCGGCTGGCCGCCGGTCATCGCGACCGCATCGTTGAAGAGGATCTTGTAGGTGATGTTGACCTTCGCGGCGATCGAGGCGCGCACCGCCAGCAGCCCCGAGTGGAAGTAGGTGCCGTCGCCGAGGTTCGCGAAGATGTGGGTCTCGTCGGTGAACGGCGCCTGCCCGATCCAGGGCACGCCCTCCCCGCCCATCTGCGTGAAGGTCTCGGTGCGCCGCTCGGGCATCCAGATCGCCATGTAGTGGCAGCCGATGCCGGCCACCGCGCGCGAGCCCTCGGGCACCCGCGTCGAGGTGTTGTGCGGGCAGCCCGAGCAGAAGGTGGGCGTGCGCACCGCGGTGACATGCGGCTCGGCGAGCGCACGCTCCTTGGCCTCGATGATCGCGATCCGCGACTCGATGCGCGCGCGGATGTCCTGCGGCAGCCCGCTCGACCCATCGGGGAGCGCGCCGCCGAGCTTGGGCGCGTATTGACCCGGGTTCAGCAGCCG
Organism: Burkholderiaceae bacterium; assembly: GCA_044342535.1. Taxonomy (GTDB): domain Bacteria; phylum Pseudomonadota; class Gammaproteobacteria; order Burkholderiales; family Burkholderiaceae_E; genus UBA4615. Next base: position 1,971 of record JBIIPQ010000513.1, on the reverse strand, counting down.
CGCGGCGATCGCCTTGGCGATGATCGCGGGCGAGAGCTCGCCGAGCCCTGGCAGCAGCCACTGGCCCTGCGGCATCGCCCATTCGCCGCCGCGGCCATCTTTCTCGTCGAACTTGCCGTAGACGCGTGGCCGCACGTCGTCGCGCCAGTTGTAGAGCTCCTCCTTGAGGGCGTATTCGAGCACCTGGCGCTTCTCCTCGACGACCAGGATCTCGTCGAGGCCGGTGGCGAACTCGCGCACCGTCGCCGCCTCCAGCGGCCAGACCACGCCGCACTTGAAGACGCGGATGCCGAGCCGCGCGCAGGCCTCGCGGTCGAGCCCGAGCTCGTCGAGCGCCTGCATGGTGTCGAGGTAGGCCTTGCCGGCGGTGACGATGCCGAACCAGGCGTGCGGCGAGTCGAACACCGTGTGGTTCAGGCGGTTGGCGCGCACGTAGGCGAGCGCCGCGTACCACTTGTAGTTGAAGAGCCGCGCCTCCTGGGCGAGCGGCGTGTCGGGCCAGCGGATGTTCAGCCCGAACGGGTCCTCGTGCGGATACGCGAACTCGTCGGGGATGACGATGCGCACGCGGTCCGGATCCACCTCGACCGAGGCCGAGGCCTCGACCACCTCGGTGACCGTCTTCATCGCGACCCACAGCCCCGACCAGCGCGACATCGCCCAGCCGTGCAGCCCGAGGTCGAGGTACTCCTGCACCGTCGACGGGTAGAACACCGGCAGGCCGCAGGCCTTGAACACATGGTCGGACTGGTGCGGCAGCGTCGAGCTCTTCGCGCCGTGATCGTCGCCGGCGAGCACCAGCACGCCGCCGTGGCGCGAACTGCCGGCCGCGTTCGCATGCTTGAACACGTCGCCCGAGCGGTCCACGCCCGGACCCTTGCCGTACCACATCGAGAAGACACCATCGACGTTCGCGCCGGGCGTCATCGTGACCTGCTGCGTGCCCCAGACCGCGGTCGCGGCCAGCTCCTCGTTCAGGCCCGGCTGGAACACGATCCGGTGCTGCTCGAGATGATCGCGCGCCTTCCACAGCGCCTGGTCGACGCCGCCGAGCGGCGAGCCCCGGTAGCCCGAGATGAAGCCGGCGGTGTTCAGCCCGTCGCGACGGTCGCGCGCGCGCTGCAGCATCGGCAGGCGCACCAGCGCCTGGGTGCCGGACATGAAGGCCCGGCCGCGCTCGAGCGCGTACTTGTCGTCGAGGGTGACTTCGCGCAGCGCGCGGTCGAGGTGGGCGTGCAGCACGGGGTCGAGCGGAGCGTTCAACGCGCGTCTCCTTGTATCCGTAGATCGTGTCCCGGTGGCCCGAGGCGGCCGGTCGGACCGCTTCGGGGGCTTCGTCGCCGCTCGTGACGGCTCGAGCCCCGATGGTACGGCAGCAGCCCGTCGGCGCGCACCCGGGCCCACCGGTACGGGCCGCGCGGCGGGTGCCGGTACGGCCGCGACCGGCACGGACGGCAGGCCTGGGCCGCCCGCCGGCAGCGCACCGTCATCGTCCTGTCATCCCGGCTTCACCGCGCTGTCACGGAGCATCACCAGACTGCGCGGTTCCAACCACGGAGACCGTCCCATGGCGCACCACGACGCAGACCCCACCCGCTCCTCCCCGAACGCCCCCCACCTCAACGACCTCGTCGATGCGCGCCTCCAGGACGCCGGCCGCCGCGGCCTGCTGCGCGGCAGCCTCGGCGCCTCGGCGCTGGGCTTCATGGGCGGCGCGACCGGCCTACTCGCCGGCTGCGGCAGCGACGATTCGACCCCTGAGGCGCCGGTCGCCGCGACCCGCCCGGCCGCCCTCGGCTTCACGCCGATCGCCAAGTCGCTGACCGACACCGTCACCGTCGCCGCCGGCTACACCGCGACCACGATCTTCCGCCTCGGCGATCCGCTGACCGCATCGACCGCCGCCTACCTCAACGACGGCAACGACCCGCCGGCGAGCTTCGCGACCCGCGCCGGCGACCACCACGACGG
>JBIIPQ010000512.1:0-3092 GCA_044342535.1 Burkholderiaceae bacterium | reverse complement strand
CTCGCCACCAGGATGGTGCGCCAGTTGGTGCCGTCGTGGATGTCGTGCGTGACGATCGGCCCGTCGACGTACCAGGTATGGCCGGCCAGCGGATCGGCCCGCTTGCCGAGCTTCGCGAACGAGGGCGTCGGCATGTAGGCCCAGCGATGCGCGCCGGTGTCGGCGTTGAAGGCGTGCAGCATGCCGTCGTTCGAGCCGACGTAGACGGTCGGGTTCTTGGGGCGCTCGGTCGACGTGTCCTGCTTGTCCTTCACGTACTGCGCATAGACCTTGCCGTCGATCTTCGTCGTGTCCGTCCAGGCCGTCACGCTGTACCCGTAGTCCCGGCCGCCCTCGAAGAGCGGGGCCGACGTGATCAGGTCGCCGAGCAACCGGTCGCGCCGGCGCAGTTCGGTGTTGGACTTGTCGCCGAGGACCCACTTCACCAGGTCGGCCGCGCTGATCGGATCGGTCATCGTGAGGCTGAGGGTCGTCGCCTGCGCGGCGAGCTCGGTCTGACGCGCCGCGGGCAGGCCGCTCAGCGTGGTCGGCAGCAGCTGCACGAGTCCGCCGGTCGCCCCCTTCGCGTAGACCTTGTGCGAGCCGATGCCGCCGTTCACCAGCGTGTTGAAGGTCGTATCGGTGCTCCAGGTGGACAAGGGCTCCGGTATGCCGTCTGCCTGCACCTTGTAGGCCCGCAGCGTACCGTCCCAGCGCTGGCTGCTGAACGAGGTGTTGAACATCATCGAATCGGTCTGCACCTGCAGCGAGGAACTGCTTACCGCGCTCGCGCCGTCCTCACGGCTCGAGATCCGGTTGGCCAGGTCCTCGAAGGCCTTGACCAGGGTCTGCGGGGAGTCGGCCGCATAGAACGCGCCGCGGGCGTTGATCGCGCCGTGCCAGAGGTCGTAGACGTTGCCCGCCGCGGTGCCCTGCTTCGACTCGGGCCACTGGGCGAGGTTCTGCTTGAACAGCTGATAGCCGGTCGCCGGGGTGGTCGTGCCGGCAAAGGTCGAGCCGAGCCACGGGACCGGCGAGGCGAGGAAGCCGGTCAGCCCGAGGCCGACGTAGATCGAGGTCATCCGCTGCCAGGTGCCGGGGTCGTTGCGCGGATCCCAGTACTCGGGGCCGGTCGCGCTGAGCCCGGCCTGGTAGGGCATGAACCGACGCAGGTTGTTCGCGATGTCCGGCTGCAGGTCCGTCGCCCAGTAGTGGAACGACAGGTCGGCGATCGTGTTGGAGTACGCGTCGGTGAACGGGGCGGTCTGGTCGTAGCGCTCGCCGTCCGGCAGGACGACGGACGTGCCGTCGGCGTTGCCGACGCTCGCGCTGCCGCCGTTCCAGACGCCGTCGGTCATCAGCACGTGGTAACTCGCCCGGCAGGAGGTGTACGTCAGCCCGGTGGTTGCGGCGAGGTTGTCCGCATACGGGCTGCCCGCCCCTGTGAGCTTGAGGTAGTCGCCTGCCCGCCTGACGCCGTCGCGCAGGGGCGTGCCGTAGTCCGCGGGCAGGCGCTCCAGCCAGGACCACAGATCGGCGCGCTTGCTGGCCGTGAACTCGCCGATGCGTGCGTTCACGTTGCTGCGGCTGTTCTGCCAGCCCTTGCAGGCCGGTGAGAAGTTGTTCGACGCGCAGGAGGTGAGCCCCTGCCAGGCGATCCGGTAGGAGCTGGGCAACTTGGAGAAGCCGATCATCGCGGCCGAGACCGTCGCGAGGTTCCGGATGCGGTAGAACGAGTACCAGTTCGCGAAGTTCTGACGCTCGGCATCGGTCGACGGCCGCTTGAACTGGTAGCACGACATGGCCATCGCGTTCATCTGGGCGTTCGTGGGCGTGTTCGGGCACGTCCCGCCGTTCGGCGTGTAGACCCACCAGTAGGCTTCGGTGACGGCGTCCTTCGCGACGCCAACGCCGGGGCAGTTGCCGGCAAGCGTGCAGTGGTCGGCGTAGTTGGTGTTGGTGCTCTTCGGGTTGTACTCGGACTCGGGTCGGTACGAGGTCTGCAGATTGACCAGCCCCCGCGAAGCGTCGAAGCCATTGCGCCTGGCTGCCGTGTAGCTCGTCGGATATGGGGTGTCGACGGCGTCCGGCGGCGCGATGTAGGTCACCGCCGGGTTGTAGTACATCGGATTCAGGTTCGACTTGTACGCCGGGGCGTTCTCCACGGCTTTGAACCCGTCCGGCGCATGGGCCCACGCCATCGAGCCGGAGTCGTCCAGGGTCAGCAGGATGTTCGGCGCGACGTTCTGGCCGATGAACCAGGGCACGCTCGGCAGCGTGATCAGCGGCGTGGCGGCGGCGGTCACCGGCGAGGGCGTCAGCGCGACGGCGAGGGCACCCCCCGCGAGCGCGACGAAGCCGGCGAGCAGCCGGCGCAGGGACGGGACGGCAGCGTGGGGCTTCATTTCGGGAGGGTCACCAGAGTGGCCTGGAGCAGGACTTCGGCGGCGGCCTCACCCTTTCCGAAGACCGTCAGGCGGCTGTAGTTCAACGGGTAGGTGGTCGGGCCGGAGGGCTCGCCTTCGTCGTCGATCGCCAGGCGCTCGATCACGTAGCGCGACTTGTCGACGTGGGCGATCGTCTGGGGCAGCAGGGTCTGCATCGTCGTGTCGTCGTCGGGCATGCCCCAGGTACGCCAGAACTTCAGCGACCCGCTGTCGATCTCGGTCACCGAGCCACCCCCGACCGCCGGCAGCCGACCGCCGTAGTACAGCCCGCCGGACTCGATCGGCTCGCTGTTGCCGGTGGCGACGAGCTGGCGCAGCCGCGCGAAGGACTGCAGCGTCGCGGCCTCCGCGCCCTCGAACGAGGCGCTGCGGTCGCGCATGTTGCCGGCAACCTTGTACTCGACGATCGCGGTCTCGAGCGAGCTCGATCCGACGACCATCATCAGCGCGAGCAGCAGCATCGCGACGAGCAGCGCGACGCCGCGCTGCCGGGGGCGTGCTGCGGCGCGCCGAGGTGTCGGGAAGGGCGAGAGGCGGCGGGTCATGGGTCGACGGTCACTCTGGATCGGATCGTGAACGACGATTCGAAGTTGCGGATCACCGGCGCGTCGCCGGCTTGGTTGCCCTTGCTGGGCTGCATGCGCAGGCGAACGTCGACGCGCACCA
>JBIIPQ010000511.1:0-3104 GCA_044342535.1 Burkholderiaceae bacterium | reverse complement strand
ACGTGGAGGGCGCGCGTGGCGCGATGTGGGAGGCGGGCCAGGAGATCAAGCTCGACTGGATCCGGGCCGCGCTGCAGAAGCAGGGCATGAACGAGTCCGACATCAAGCCGGGCGACGCGGTGTTCTTCAACACCGGCTGGGGCAAGCTCTGGATGAAGAACAACGACCGGTTCGTCGCGGGCGAGCCCGGCATCGGCATGGAGGTCGCGCGCTGGTGCATCGAGAAGGGCGTCAGCCTGACGGGCGCCGATTCCTGGGCGACCGAGGTCGTGCCGAACCCCGACCCGAAGCTGGCATTCCCGGTGCACGGCGAGCTGATCACCAAGCACGGCATCTTCAACCACGAGAACCTGCAGTTCGACGAGCTGATCGCCGCGAAGAAGTACCAGTTCGTCTACATCTTCTCGCCCGCGCCGATGAAGGGGGCCACCGGGTCGAACGGCGGGCCGATCGCGGTGACCTGAGCGGGTCCGGCCGGGCCGCGGGCCCGGCCTGCGGCGTGCCTCGGGCGGTGTTCGCGCACTGTCCCGAGGACCGTCGCGCGGCCCGTCTCTCGGACCGTCCGGGCGCTCGACCTCGGTGCTTCGCCTCAGCGCACGACAGGCAGCGCGCAGCCCACCGGCCGCAGCTCGATCTGGGCCACCGCGTAGCGGGTCAGCGGCCGGTCGCCGTCCAGCACGAGGCGAGCGCGCTGCTGGGGCGTGGTGCGCACCAGCAGCTTGGGCACCTGGCGGTACAGCAGCTGGCGCGTGCCGCGCCGCTCGTTGTCGCCCGCGGCGCCGTCCTCGCGCATCGTCCCCTCGCTTTCGCGCGGGCCCTCGGTCCGCTCGGCCACCAGCACCAGCGCGTCGCCGTCGACCCGGTACTCGTCGTGCACCGGCGTGCCGAGCAGCGGGTGCGCGAACGAGACCTCGAAGGTCCGGTCCAGGCCGTTGAAGGGCACGCGGCCGAGCACGCGCCCGTCGTCGGCATCGAGCAGCGCGAGCACGCAGCCGGTCGCGGCGGCCGGCCGCGCGGCCGAGGGCGGTGCGGTCTGCACTGCGGGCGGCGCTCCGGTAGCGGGGGCCTGGGCGCCGGCCGGACCGGCCAGCGATGCGACGGCCGACAGCAGGGCGGCCGCGCAGACTGGCCCCAGCCGGCGCGACGGTGTGTTCTCGGGGGTCCGATCCAGGGGTCTCATCAGGCCGATCGTATCCTGCGGGCGGCGTGGCGGCTGCCGGGCGCCGCCCGGGCCCCGCCCGGGCCCCGCCCGGGCCGTCTCCGACGCACAACGCCGGTCGCGCTCAGCCCGCCAGCGCCGCGCGCTGCGTCTCGACGCGGATCTCGTCGGTCAGCCGCGCCTTGTGGCGCGCGAAGTCGGTCGAGGTCTTGATGCGGTAGTCGCGCGGATGCGCGAAGCCGATCGTCTCCTCGTGCTTGATGCGGCCCGGCCGCGCGCTCATCACGACGACGCGGTTGGCCATGAAGATCGCCTCGTCGATGTCGTGCGTGACGAAGAGCACCGTCTTGCGGTGCGTCTCCCAGATGTCGAGCAGCAGCTCCTGCATCAGCTCGCGCGTCTGGTGGTCGAGCGCGCCGAACGGCTCGTCCATCAGCAGCACCTTCGGGTCGTTGGCCAGCGCGCGGGCGAGCGCGGTGCGCTGCTGCATGCCGCCCGACAGCATCTTGGGGAAGTGGTCCTCGAAGCCGCGCAGTCCGACCTGCGCGATGAAGTGCGCGGCGATCTCGGCCTGGCGGGCCGCCGGCACCGCCTGCTCGCGCAGCCCGAAGCAGATGTTCTCGCGCACGGTGAGCCACGGGAACAGCGTGTAGCTCTGGAACACCATGCCCCGGTCGGCGCCGGGACCGGCGACCGGCGCGCCATCGAGCAGCACCGTGCCCGAGCTCGCGACGTCGAGCCCGGCGACGATCCGCAGCAGCGTCGACTTGCCGCAGCCCGAGGGCCCGAGGATGGTGATGAAGTCGTTGTCGGCGACATCGAGCGAGGAGGCCGACAGCGCCTGCGTGGGCGCGCGTCCGCGCCCGCCGGGGAAGGTGCGCGAGACCTCGCGGATCGACAGGGTGGCCATGGTCAGTGGGCCCTCATCGCAGCGCCGCCCACGGGAACAGCCGTCGGTTCGCGGCCTTGAACACAAAGTCAGTGACCAGCCCGATCAGTCCGATGATGATGATCCCGAAGATCATCTGCCCGGTCGCGAGCAGCGCCTGGCTGTCGATGATCATGTGGCCGATGCCGGAGGACGAGCCGATCAGCTCGGCGACGATGACGTAGGTCCACGCCCAGCCGAGCACGAGGCGCAGGATCTCGGCGATCTCGGGCGCGGCGTTGGGCAGCACCACCCGGGTGAGGAGCGTGCGGTCCGAGGCGCCGAGCGTGTAGGCCGCCTCGACCAGGTCGCGACGCGTGTTGCCCACCACCACCGCGACCATCAGCACCAGCTGGAAGAACGAGCCGATGAAGATCACCAGCAGCTTCTGGAGCTCGCCGATGCCGGCCCACAGGATCAGCAGCGGGATGAAGGCGGAGGCGGGCAGGTAGCGGGCGAACGACACGAAGGGCTCGAGCAGCGCCTCGATCGCCTTGTAGGCGCCCATCGCGAGGCCGAGCGGCACCGCGAGCGCCGCGGCGAGCAGGAAGCCGCCCACGACGCGCCACATGGTCATGCCGATGTCGTGCGCGAAGCCGTGCTCCAAGAGCAGCGTGGTGCCGTCGCGCAGCATCGTCAGCGGGTCGGCGAGGAAGGTCTTCGAGACGAATCCGCCGAGCGTGGCGACGGCCCACGCGGCGAAGAACAGCACGAAGAACGCGATGCCCAGGACGACGCGTGCGCCGGCCGAGACGGGCTGCAGGGGCTTCACGCGCGGCCCCCCGCGGGGCCGCGCGCGCGCGGCGTGCGCCGGCTCACTTGATGAAGCGCGTGTCGATGATCGAGTTCTGGTCGGGGACCTGCTTGATGATCCCCAGCTCGAGCAGCAGCTCGGCCGCCTCCTTGGTGAACTGCTGCCACTCGCCCGCAAAGAAGCGCTGGTTGGCCGCACGGTCCTGCCAGCGCAGGTAAGACGAGGACTTCGCGAAGGCCTCGGCGCTCTGCTTGACGTCGGCG
>JBIIPQ010000018.1:0-28485 GCA_044342535.1 Burkholderiaceae bacterium | reverse complement strand
CGCCGCCGGCACGCCGCTGGCGGCGCTCGACGAGGTGCCCGCCGACAACGGCCTGGAGCGTGTCTTCGGAGAAGGCCCGCGTGCGTTTCGCGTGGTGCTGTTCAAGGTCGAGGCCGGCGTGCGGGCCTATGTCAACGAGTGCCCGCACGTGCGCATCCCGTACCACTTCTCGTCCGACGTGTTCTGCGTCTACGAGATCGAGGGCCGGCGCGACCTGATGTGCGCGCACCATACGGCGATGTTCCACCTGGACGACGGCCACTGCTACGACGGCCCCTGCAAGGGCGAGCGGCTGCTGGCGGTGGACGTCGCCGTCGAGGACGGCGCGGTGCGGATCGCCTGAGCGCGCCCGCGCTCCCGGGCCTTGCAATGAGGAGACGACGATGAACCCCACGAATGCCGAAGGCACTGAGCAGCACCCGATCACCGAGGCGGTGCTCGCACGGCTGGCGTCGACGCCCGACGCGCGCACGCACGCGCTGATGGCCACGCTGGTGCGTCACCTGCACGCCTTCGCGCGCGAGACGCGGCTCACCGAGGCCGAGTGGTTCCAGGCCGTCGCGTTTCTCACCGCCGTCGGCCAGACCTGCACCGACCGGCGCCAGGAGTTCATCCTGCTGTCGGACGTGCTCGGCCTGTCGATGCTGGTCACCGACCAGAATCACGCCACGCCGCCGGGCTGCACCGAGCCCACGGTCTTCGGCCCCTTCCACGTGCCCGATGCGCCGCGCTTCGCGCTCGGCGAGGACATCTCGGGCGGCGCCGCGGGCGAGCCGTGCTGGGTGCAGGGCCGTGTGCTCGGGCCGCAGGGCGAGCCGGTGCCGCATGCGGAGATCGACGTCTGGCAGGCCGATGCAGAAGGCTTCTACGACGTGCAGCGCGAGGGGCTGGCACAGGCACAGGCGCGCGGCGTGCTGCACGCCGATGCCGACGGCGGCTTCCGGTTCTGGACGATCGTTGCCGAGGCCTATCCGATCCCGACCGACGGCCCGGTCGGCCGACTGCTCGAGGCGACCGGCCGCCATCCGTGGCGGCCCGCGCACCTGCACTTCATGATCGCAGCACCCGGCTACCAGCGGCTCATCACCCACGTGTTCCGCCGCGGCGGGCGCTACCTGGATTCGGATGCGGTGTTCGGCGTGCGTCCCTCGCTCGTCGCCGACTGGATCCGCCACGAGCCCGGCATCGCGCCCGGCGGCACGCGGCGCGACACGCCGTACTGGACGCTCGACTTCGACTTCGTGCTTCAACCCGCCGCCGCATCCGCGCCGGCCCGTCCCGAGGAGCCTTCCGCATGACCGACCCCCGCACCGTCGCCGAGCTCGAGGCGATCGATGACCGGCGAGCCGCCGCCACCATCGCGAAGGACCGCGCCACGCTCGAGTCGCTGTTCGCCCCCGACCTGATCTACGTGCACTCGTCGGCCACCGCCGAGGACCGCGCGACCTTCGTCGAGCGCGCCTGCACCGGCCACTACGACTACACCGCGCTGATCCCGCTCGCGCGCGCCTGGCGCGTGTGGGGCGATACCGCCCTGTGCAACGGCGACGTGCGCATCCGCGTGACGGTCAAGGGCACGCCCAAGGAGTTCGTCAGCCGCTACCTGCAGGTCTGGCGCCGCGGGCCCTCGGGCTGGCAGATGGCATCATGGCAGTCGACACCGGTGCCTGCCTGAGCACGGCGCATCCCTTAGCCGCCATCCTTTCCGGACAACCCCCCATGATCGATTCACACGCGATCGAGACGCTCTTCACCACGGCCCGTACGCAGAACGGCTGGCTCGACACCCCGGTCACCGACGCCGAGCTGCGCGCGGCCTTCGACCTGATGAAGATGGCGCCGACCTCGGCCAACACGCAGCCCGCGCGCTTCGTGTTCCTGCGCACGCAGGCGGCGAAGGAGCGGCTGCGCCCGATGCTCTCGCCGGGCAACGTCGACAAGACGATGAGCGCCCCGGTGATCGCGATCGTCGCGCACGACCTCGACTTCCACGAGCACCTGCCCAAGGTGTTCCCGCACAACACGACGATGAAGGCCGGCTTCGACGGCGCGGACAAGCTCGCCGCGCGCACCGCCTTCGCCTTTCGCAACGGCACGCTGCAGGGCGCCTACTTCATGCTCGCCGCGCGTGCGGTGGGGCTCGATGTCGGCCCGATGTCCGGCTTCGACAACGCGCGCGTCGACGCGGAGTTCTTCCCGGACGGCCGCTTCAAGTCGAACTTCCTGTGCAACCTCGGCCATGGCGATCCCGCGAAGGTGATGCAGCGGCTGCCGCGCTTCGTGTTCGACGACGTCTGCCAGCTGCTGTAGGTGCTTTCGGACCCCGCGTTCTGGGCGGTCTCGGTCCCGGCGGTGCTGCTCGCCGGCGTCTCCAAGGCGAGCGGCAATGGCCTGGGGATGCTCGCGGTGCCGCTGATGGCGCTGGCGATGTCGCCGGCGGTGGCCGCGGCGATCATGCTGCCGATCCTGATCTCGATGGACGCGCTCGGGCTGTGGGCCTGGCGCGGCCGCGCCGACGCCGACACGCTGCGCTCGGTGCTGCCGGGTGCGATGCTCGGCATCGTGATCGGCGCGCTCGCGTTCTCGGTGCTCGACGTGCGCTGGGTCAAGGGCATCCTGGGCGCGGAGTCGGTCGCCTTCGCGCTGCACCGGATCGTCGCCCGCCATGCGATCGCGGCCGCGCCGCCGCGCGCTGCCTCGCGGCTGGCCGGCGGCTTCTGGGGCGCGGTGTCGGGCTTCACCAGCACGCTCGCGCATGCCGGCAGCCCGCCGCTGATGCAGTACCTGCTGCCGCTCAAGCTCGACAAGGAGCGGCTGGTGGCGACGACGGTGATCTTCTTCACCGTGGTCAACCTGGTCAAGCTCGTGCCCTATGCCGCGATCGGGCTGCTCGACGCCTCGGGGCTCACCGCCTCGCTCGCGCTCGCGCCCCTCGTGCCGCTCGGATATTGGGGCGGACTGCGGCTGGTCAAGGTGCTGCCCGAGGCGATCTTCTATCGCCTGCTGGTCGGCTCGCTGCTGCTGATCGGGATCAAGCTCCTGTACGACGCATTCGTCGGCTGAGGCCCGCGGGCGCTTGAAAAGCAGGGGGACGGTGCATAGATGGGGTGCATGGGCGCGGGTTTCCCGTCGCCCGGTCAACCCCGACTGCATGGAGCGCGACATGACCAAGATCTCGATCTACGATCCGTTCGCCGACGTCTTCCCGACGCTGTTCCGCAACCTGTTCAACGAGGGCGCGGGCGAGGCGCGCGGCGCCGCCCAGGGCAGCGGCGGCGGTCAGCAGCAGGCCGTTCCGATGCGCGTCGACGTCTCGGAGGCCGACCGCGCCTACGTCGTGAAGGCCGACCTGCCCGGCGTGCCGAAGGAGGCCATCCACGTCGACATCGACGGCAACCGCGTGACGATCCGCGCGGAGCTCAAGCGCGAGACCGAGCAGAAGGACGGCGAGCGCGTGCTGAGGAGCGAGCGCTACCACGGCGCCTTCGCCCGCAGCTTCGCGCTGACCGACGAGATCGACGACGAGCAGGCGAGCGCGCGGTTCGACAACGGCGTGCTGGAGCTGACGCTGCCGAAGAAGGCGGTGGCCGGCGCGAAGCGGCTGTCGATCCAGTAGGGATCGCGGGTCGGCCCGGGGTGCGCGGTGCGCCGCGGCGCGTCACGCCGACAGGACCGGCCCGCCGCATCGAGCGATGCGGTGGACGGTGTCGTGTTGTGTCGTCAGTAGACGAAGACCGTGCCGCCGAGCCCGGGCGTTGATGGCGGGATTGGCGCCGGCGCGCCGACCGCGAGCACGGTGCCGTCGGCGCTGAGCGCGACGCTGGTGCCGAACTGATCGTTGGCCGCCACGGTCGAGCCCTTAACGTAGCTGCGCTGGGTCCAGGTGCCGGCGCTGCGTCCGAAGACGTAGGACGCACCGCTGGAGATCGCGGACGCGTCGTCCTGGTCCCCGCCAACGCCGAGCGAGGCGCTGCTCTCGACGAGGGCGCCCACCGCTAGCAGGTTGCCGTCGGCGCTCAGCGCGACATGCTGGCCGAACCGGTCGCTCGCACGGGCGTTCGAGGCCTTTACGTAGGCCTGCTGGGACCAAGTGCCAGCGCGGCGTACAAAGACGTAGGCGGCACCGGCGTTAGTCGCCGCCTCGTTCATTGCGTTGCCGTCGATGCCGCGCGACCCGCTGTCCTCGTTCACCGCGCCCACCGCCAGCGTGGCGCCGTCCCAGGACAGCGCGACCGAGGTGCCGAAGCGGTCGCTGGATCCGACGGTGGCAGGCTTGACGTAGGCCTCCTGCGTCCATGCGGATCCTGAGCGTGCGAAGACGTAGACGGCGCCGCTGTCGTTTAACGTGTAGTCCGAGGGCATCGGGTCGAGCGCGCCGACGATCCCCGCCAAGCCGCCGTCCTGCAGATTCGCGCCGACGGCGAGCGTCGCACCGTCGGCGCTGAGGGCCAGCGCTCGAGTTGCCATGCTGGACTGGTCCGCGCCGCCGAATGCATCGCCGCTGCGCGCGTTCGAGGCCTTCACCCAGGCCTGCTGCGACCAGGTCGCGCCCGAGCGCTCGAACACGTAGACCGCGCCGCTGTTGGCGAGCGAGTTGTCGGTCTCCCCCGCGAGCGGCGCGCCGTCCTCGCCCGGTGCGGACGCGGCGAGCGTGGCGCCGTCGCCGGCGAGCGAGACGGCGGTGCCGAAGGCGTCGTTCGCATCCGGCTGCGCGGCCTTCAGGCGCTGCTGCTGCGTCCAGGCGGTACCCGAGCGGGTGAACACGTAGACCGCGCCGCTGTCGGTCGCGGTGCCGTCCTCGCCGGGCGCGCCGACCGCCAGCGTGCTGCCGTCGGCGCTGAGCGCGAGTGCGCGGCCGAACGCGTCGCCGGCCGCGGTGTTCGATGCCTTGACGTAGGCCTGGCGGACCCAGCCCGTGCCGCTGCGCACGAACACGTGGACCGCGCCCGCGTCGGTCGCGGCGTCGTTCGCCTCGTCCCCGCCGATGCTGGTGGCGTTGCTGTCCTCGTCGGGCGCACCGACCGCGAGCGTGCTGCCGTCGGCGCTGAGCGCGACGGCCAGGCCGAACTTGTCGGTGTCGCCGGGGACCGGGGCCTTCAGCGCTGCGATCGTGTCGAGCATGCCGTCGATCGCGGCGACATCGGGGGACGCGCCGCAGCCCGCGTCGCCGCAGGCGAGCACGCGGTAGCGGGTCGCGGCCCAGTCGAAGAGGTGCGGCGCGAGGTCGACAGTCGTGCCGAGCGTCGCGGCGCCGAGCAGGCCACCGACGTCGGTCCAGGCGCCGCTGCCGAGCTTGCGCTGCAACCGGTAGCCGGGGGCCTCGGGCGCCGCGGTCCAGGTCAGCGAGAGCTGCTTGGGGGCCGCCGAGAGGGTGAGGGCGGCCGGGGCGGGAGGCAGCGGCGCGGCGGGCGAGACGGCGCCGGGGGCGGGGTCAGGGGTGCCGGGCGTTGCGGCGGGTGCGGCGTCCGGGGCGAGGGCGGCTGCTGTGATGCTCGGTGCGCCGGGGGCCGCGTCGATGCCGCCACCGCCACAGGCCGACAGCAGCAGGGCGGTCGTCGCGGCCATGCAGGCGAGCGTGGCACGCAGGGACGGCCGGAGTGAGGCGGGCGGCGGCAGCGTCATGGTCACGGCTCGTTGCGGTCGAAGGTAGTCAGCCACCCTCCCACGCGCGCGACGGGTACTCAAGCCGCGCGCGGGTGCCTGGACGGCCGCGACCGACAGCCGGCGCGGCCACGTGGGGCGCGCGCCAGCACGTGACCCGCGAGGCGGGGCTCAGTACAGGAACACGCCTCCCGCGTCGGGGGCCGAGGCATTCGTCGCGTCGCCGCCGTACCCGGTCGCGGCGCTGTCTTCCAGCGGGGCACCGACTGCGAGCCGCGTGCCGTCGCCGCTCAGCGCGACGGTCATGCCGAACTGGTCGGATGCGCCGATGTGCGAGGCCTGCAGGTAGCTGCGGGCCGCCCAGGTCGCGCCGCCGCGCACGAACACCGTCACGGCGCCTGTGTCGACGACGCCGCGCGTGGTCGGGTTGCCCGTGCCCGGCGTGCTGCCGTCGCCGAGCGGCGCGCCGATGGCGAGCGTGTTGCCGTCCGCCGCCAGCGCGACGCTCGTGCCGAACGCGTCGCCCGCGAAGCTCGCCGTGGCCTTGAGGTAGGCCTGCTGGCTCCAGGTCACGCCCGATCGGACGAAGACGTAGACCGCACCGCTGCCCGAGGCCGTGTCGTCGGACGGGGCGCCGGCGCTGTCCTCGAACGGCGCGCCGACGGCGAGCGTGTTTCCGTCCTGGCTGAGGGCGAGGCTCTGTCCGAGCAGGTCGTCCGCCCCGGTGTTGGAGGCCTTCAGGTAGGCCTGCTGCGACCACGACGAGGCGGGTCGGACGAAGACGTAGACCGCGCCGGACGCCGCCGCCGAGTTGTCGCTCGCGTTCCCGTTCACGCCGGTCGCGGCGCTCGACTCGTTCGGGGCCCCGACAGCCAGCGTCCTGCCGTCACCGGACAGCGCCAGGCTGCGGCCGAACTCGTCGCCGGCGTCCGTGTTCGACGCCTTCACGTAGGCCTGCTGCGTCCAGGTCGTGCCGCTGCGGCCGAACACGTAGGCGGCCCCGGCGTTCGCGGCGCTGTTGTTGACGCTCGGGGCGGTCGCGATGACGCCGGTCGCGCTGCTGTCCTCGCCCGGGGCGCCGACCGCCAGCGTCGAGCCGTCGGCGCTCAGCGACACCGATGCGCCGAACGCGTCGTCCGCCCCGGCGTTGGAGGCCTTGACGTACGCCTGCTGGGTCCAGGTCGTGCCCGTCCGCGTGAACACGTAGGCCGCGCCGGCATCCGACGCGGAGTTGTTCGACACGCTGTTGATCGTGGTCGTGCTGCTGTCCTCGCCCGGCGCGCCGACCGCCAGCGTCGTGCCGTCGGCACTGAGGGCGAGCGCGTGGCCGAACCCGTCGCCCGCGCCCGAGTTGGACGCCTTGAGATAGGCCTGCTGCGTCCAGCCCGAGGCCGCGCGGACGTAGACGTAGACCGCGCCGGCGTTCGAGGCGGCGTTGTTCGCCGGATCGCCGGTGGCCCCTGTGCCATTGCCGTCCTCCTCGAGCGCGGCGACGGCGAGGGTGCTCCCGTCGGCGCTCATCGCGATCGCAGCACCGAAGCGGTCGCCCGCGTCGGTATTGGAGGCCTTCAGATAGCCGATCGCCCCGGAGATCGTGTCGAGCACGGACAGTTCTGTCGTGGTGGCGTTGCAGCCGCGCGCGTTGCAGACCGCGACGCGATACCGGGCGGTGACCCAGTCGACGAGGTGCACCGAGAGCGCAAGAACCGTCGAGGTCGTCGGGGCGGCGATCGGTTGGCCGTCGTCGACCCAGCTGCCGTCACCGGTGCGGCGCTGCACCTGGTAGGACGTCGCGTCTGCGGCGGCGCTCCACGACAGCGTGAGCTGCTTGACTGCCAGCGAGCCCGACAGGGCACCGGCCGTCCCGCTCGGCGGGGCGTCGCAGTCGACGCCCACCACCCATGTCCCATCGGCGGTGCGCGTCGGCGTGGCGGCACGGCAGACCTGGGCGGGCGACACCGGTTGCCGCGTGACGGCGACCGAGACGGTTGTCCCCGTCGGAACAGTCCCGGTGTACTCGAAGCTCCCGTTGTCGGAGGGCGCGATCGGGATCGCACCGTTCAGAGTCAGCTCGAGACCCTGGCCCAGGAGGCCGGAGGTGGTGCCGCGCACCGTGAGCTGCGTGCTCGTGGGCGCCGCGGGCGCAGTGGGCGCCGTGGGCGCCGTCTCGCTGCCGCAGGCGGCCAGCACGACACAGAGCATGGCAGCGCCGATGGCGCGCAAGGTCGATCGGGTCATGGACAGCGCTCGGTTCGGAGGACACGGCCGACGCGGTGGCCGAGGACCGAAGTTTCCGCGACGGCCCGCCCCGCGTCCGTTCCCGGGCCGGTGACCGGATGCCGGAGGCCGACGGACGGCCATCAGTTTCCAGGCGCCGCGGACCCGCGCTGCTTGGTCGTCGCAGCGTTCGTCCCTGACCGATGGCGGTATCCTCGGAGCCGTCGTCTCCGGAGGCCGACCGATGAACGCACCCCAGACCGCTGCGCGCCTCGCAGCCGCCGACACGCAGGACGCGCTCGGCCGCGCGCTGGCCGACGCTGTCGACCGCTATGTCTCTCGCCGCCCGACCAGCGAGCGCCTGCAGCGCGAGGCCGCCGAGGTGCTGCCCGGCGGCAACACCCGCAGCGTGCTGTTCTTCCCGCCGTTCCCGCCGTACATGGCGGGCGGCGAGGGCTGCCGCCTGACCGACGTCGACGGCCACGTCTACCTCGATGCGCTCGGCGAGTTCACCGCGGGCCTCTACGGGCACTCCGACCCGGTGATCCGCGAGGCGATCGAGCAGGCCCTGCGCGGCGGCCTGAACCTGTCCTCGCACACGCCGGGCGAGGCGGCGCTCGCCCGCGAGATCCGCGAGCGGATCCCGTCGATCGAGCGGCTGCGCTTCACCAACTCCGGCACCGAGGCCAACCTGCTCGCGCTCGCCGCCGCGGTCGCGCACACCGGGCGGCGCACGGTGCTGGTCTTCGAGGGCGCGTACCACGGCGGCGTGCTGTCGTTCCCGGCGGGTGCGCCCGCGAAGGTCAACGTGCCGCACGTGTTCGCGCTCGCGCCGTACAACGACCTCGAGGCCGCCCGCGCCGCGCTCGAGCCGCACCGCGGCGACGTGGCCGCGATCCTGGTCGAGCCGATGCTGGGCTCCGGCGGCTGCATCCCCGGCGACCCGGCGTTCCTGCACGGGCTGCGCGCGCTCGCCGATGCACACGGCGCGCTGCTGGTGTTCGACGAGGTGATGACCTCGCGGCTGTCGTACGGCGGCCGTCAGTCGCTGCTCGGCCTGCGTCCCGACCTCACCACGCTCGGCAAGTACTTCGGCGGCGGCATGTCGATCGGCGCCTTCGGCGGTCGGGCCGACGTGATCGACCGGTTCGATCCGCGGCGGGCCGATGCGCTCGCGCACGCAGGCACCTTCAACAACAACGTGCTGACGATGGCCGCGGGCCTGGCCGGGCTGCAGCGGGTGCTGACGCGCGAGGCGCTCGATGCGCTGAATGCGCGCGGCGAGCGGCTGCGCGCGCGGCTCGCCGAGGTGTTCACGCGGCACGGCGTCGCGCTGCAGGCGAGCGGGCTCGGCTCGCTGTCGAACCTGCATGCGACCGACCGCCCGATCCGCTCGTCGCGCGACCTGGCCGGGCTCGATCCGCGCATCAAGGACCTGCTGTTCTTCGACCTGCTCGAGCGCGGCGTGTGGATGGCGCGGCGCGGCTTCATGGCGCTGTCGCTGCCCTTCGGCGACGCCGAGCTCGACACGCTGGTGGCCGCGTTCGACGACGTGGTGGGCGCGCGGCGCGGGCTGCTGCCGGCGGCCGGCTGAGCCGCGTCAGTCGCCGGTCACGACGATCCAGCGGCAGTCCGTGCCGCCCGCGGTGCCGCCTTCCGTGCCGCCCGCCGCGGCGGCCTCGTGCGGCACGCGCAGGATCCGGATCGCGCCGCCGAAGGCCTGCACCAGCGCCTCGCGCACGGCCGCGTCCGCGGGCGGGCCGTCGGCGGCGACGCGGCCCCCCGCCAGCACCAGCAGCCGGTCGGCGGCCAGCGCCAGGCCCAGGTCGTGGAGCACGGTCGCGACGGCTGCGCCGCGCGCGGCGCGGGCCCGCAGGCTGCGCAGCAGCGCGCGCTGGTGCGGCGCGTCGAGGTGGGTGGTCGGCTCGTCGAGCAGCAGCACGCCGGCCTCGACCGCGAGCACGCGCGCGATCAGCACGCGCTGGCGCTCGCCGCCCGACAGCGCGTCGAGCCTGCGGCCGGCGAAGGCCTCGCATTCGGTCTCGCGCATCGCGGCATCGACGATCGCCTCGTCGGCCGGGCCGGGCGCACCGAGCAGGCCCAGGTGCGGCAGGCGGCCGAGCGCCACCACCTCGCGCGCGGCGAGCTCGCCTTCGGCCTCGCCGTGCTGCCCCAGCCAGGCGATGCGCGTCGCGCGCTCGCGTGGCGTCCACGCGCCGAGCGGGCGGCCGTGCAGCCGCAGGCTGCCCGCGGCGGGCGGCCGCAGCCCCGCGAGTGCCGACAGCAGCGTGCTCTTGCCGGCGCCGTTCGGGCCGACGATCGCGGTCCAGCTGCCCGGCGCCAGCCGCAGCGTGACGCGGTCCAGCACCGGCCGCGCGCCGAGCGCCACGCACAGGCCGTCCGCCTCGAGCACGGGCGCGCTCACGGTGCGCCGCGTCTGCGCAGCAGCGCCAGCAGGTAGGCCCCGCCGAGCACCGCGGTGAGCAGGCCCACCGGCAGCTCGCGCGGCGCGATCAGGCTGCGGGCGGCGACGTCGGCCGCGGCCAGCAGCACGCCGCCGGCCAGCGCCGACAGCGCGAGCAGCCGGCCGTGGGTCACCACCACCGCACGGCGCACCAGGTGCGGCGCGGCGAGCCCGACGAAGCCCACCAGCCCGACCTGAGCGACCGCGGCACCCGTGGCCAGCGCCATCGTCGCCACCAGCAGCAGCCGCAGCCGCGGCAGGTCCAGGCCCAGGCTCGCCGCAGCCGCCTCGCCCAGCACCAGCGCGTCCAGTGCGCGTGCCGTGCGGACCGCCACCGGCAGGCAGGCGGCGAGCGAGGCGGCCAGCAGCACCACCCCGGTCCAGCCGAGGAACGAGGTCGTGCCGAGCATGAACGCCTGCCGGCCGCGCAGCGTCTCGGGCGCGAGCAGCGTCAGCAGGTCGGACAGTGCGGCCGCGATCACGCCGACCACCACGCCCGACAGCAGCAGCACCGTCGGCCGCGCCGTGCCGCCGGACAGCGCGAGCGTCGCGCCGACCCCGGCGAGCGCGCCGCAGAACGCCGCGGCGACCAGCCCCACGCCGGCGAGCCCGTCGGCCCCGGCCAGCAGCGGCGCGGCGCCCGCCAGGCCGCCCGCCGCGACCACCAGCGTCACGCCGAGGCCGGCGCCCGCGGCCGAGCCGAGCAGGTACGGGTCGGCGAGGGGGTTGCGGAACAGGCCCTGCGCGATCGCGCCCGACAGGCCGAGGCAGGCGCCGGCGAGGCAGGCGCCGAGCGTGCGCGGCGCGCGGATGCCGGCCAGCAGCGGCCAGTCCTCGCGCCAGGCGAGCGACCAGCCGTCGCCGCCCGCCGCGAGCCCGGCCGCACCGAGCACGAGCGCGGCGAGCAGCAGCCAGGCGGTGAGGCGGCCCGGGGTCATGGTGCGCTCACGGTCGTCGTGCCTCGAGCGTCACCAGGCAGTCGGCGAGGATCTCGGCCGCCTCGCCCAAGCGCGGACCGGGCCGCACGAGTGCCTCGTAGCGCGCCGGCTCGATCGCGCAGGCGCGCCGATCGCGCAGCGCGGGCAGCGCGGTCCAGCCCGGGCGCGCGGGCATCGCCGCGACGCCGCGCGCCGAGCCGATCACCAGCTCGGGCGCAGCCCGCACGATGAACTCCGGGTTGAGCTGCGGGAACGGTCCGAGCGAGGCCGGCACCACGTTGCGCAGCCCCAGTCGCGCGAGCGTCTCGCCGACGAAGGAGCCCTCGCTCGCCGCATGCGGCGCCTCGGACACCTCGAAATAGGTGCGCAGCCCGCGCATCGGCGCGGGCACGCGTGCGGCGGCCGCGGCGATCCGCGCATCGATCCGCGCCCACAGCGCGTCGCCGTCCTGCGGCCGGCCGAGCACCTGCGCGACCGCGCGCAGCACGCGCCGCGTGTCCTCGAAGCCCTTGGGCTCGAGCGCGAGCACGCGCAGGCCGAGCGACTCCAGCCGCTCGATGGCGCGCGAGGACGAGGCGGCGAGCACCACGTCCGGACGCAGTGCGACGATGCGCTCGATCTGCGTGTCCTCCAGCCCGCCCAGCCTCGGCAGCGCCGCGATCGAGGCCGGCCAGTTCGACGAGCGGTCCACGCCCACCAGGCGCTCGCAGGCATCGAGCGCGCAGACCGTCTCGGTCAGCGAGGGCAGCAGCGAGACGATGCGCCGCGCCTGCGCGGGCAGCACGACGCTGCGGCCGCGGTCGTCGACGACGGTGAGCGGCGCGGCCGCGGCATCGGCGGTCGCGGCGCGCACTGGGCGCGGCCCGCCGGCGAGCAGCACGACGAGCAGCGTCGCGAGCAGCCACGCCGGCGCGCCGCTCATTTTGCCGGCGGGTTCCAGCGCAGCGTGACGAAGGTCTCGCGTCCCGGCTGGTTGAAGCCGTACGCGGTCTCGTACACCTTGCCGGTCAGGTTGTTCACCCGCAGGCCCACCGTCCATGTCCGGTCGTAGCGCCAGTCGGCGCGCAGGTCGAGCGTGGTGAACCCGCTGGTCCTGAGCGTGTTCGCCGAGTCCTCGTAGCGCCCCGAGAACGCCGATACCGTGCCGCCCACCGAGTACTCGCCGAGCAGCCAGTCCGCCTGCGCGCGGAACGCGTCCTTCGAGCGGCGGATCAGCTGCTTGTCGTAGTTCGCGCCGGGGGTGGTGTTGCGCGGATCGAGGTGCTCGTACGACGCGCCGGCCACCAGGCTCGTCCAGCGCCCTTCCCACGAGGCCACCAGGCCGTCGATGCGGGTGCTGGGCACGTTGGTCGGCAGCGGACCCGACGAGATGTAGCCGCGGATCCGGTTGTCGACGTACGCGGTGCGCACCGTCTGCTTGCCCGAGGTCCAGCGCAGGCTCAGCTCGGCGTGCTTGCCCTCCTCGGGCAGCAGGTCCGGACTGCCGAAGCCGGGGAAGTAGAGCTGGTTGAAGCTCGGTGCGACGAAGCTCGTGCCGTACGAGCCGCCGAGCCGCCAGGACGGCGTCAGCGCGAAGCCGTAGCCCAGGCTGCCGGTGGTCTGCCCGCCGAACTGCGAGTTCGAGTCGTGCCGCACGCCGGCCTGCCAGGCGCTGCGGCCGGACTCGCCGGTCAGGCCCAGGCCGAGTGCGTCGATCGTGCGGTCGCCGACGCTGTACGGCTGGCCGGGTCGCGCGACCTTCTGCTCGAGCCGCTCGACCAGCGCCAGCAGCGTGCCGGCCGGCGTCGCGAACGCGTTCTCCCAGGTCAGCTGCGTCTGGTCGGTCTTCGTCGCGCCCAGCGGCGTGAAGGCGCTCGCGGTCGCCACCGTGTCGTACACGTCGCTCGAGCGGCCGAGCGTGGCGCGCGTCGTCCAGAACGACGAGAGCCGGCCGCTCGCCTGCAGCGACTGCACCGCGTTCCTGATCTTCGCGCGGGCGTCGGCGTTCGGGCCGTCGTCGTAGCGCGTGCTGCCATCGGACTCGAGCGCCATCGCGTCGATGCGCCAGTCGGGCGACAGCTGCCAGCCCAGGCGCAGGTTGCCGGCGTTCTGGTAGAAGCTGTCGGTGTCGGGGTTGTGGACGCCGAAGCGTGCGCGCGCATTGGTCGCCGAGAAGCCGTCGGTGCCGGTATGCACGAGCTGCACCGCGCCGTCGAAGGCGCCGCTGCCGAAGGCCAGGCCGCCGCCGATCTGCGCATAGCGGTTCGAGCCGATGGTGGCGAACGCGTTGGGCAGGAGGCCGGGCTGCGCGCGGCGCGTGAAGACCTGCACCACGCCGGCCACGGCATCGCTGCCGTACAGCGAGGACATCGGGCCGCGGACGATCTCGATGCGGTCGACCAGCGCGAGCGGCAGGTTGTCGAACGACGGGGTGCCGACGGTTGCCGAACCGAGGCGCACGCCGTCGACCAGCAGCAGCGTGTGGCGGGGCTCGAGGCCCCGGATCGAGATGCCGGAGATCTTGCCCAGGCCGCCGTTCGAGGTGAGCTGCAGGCCGGGCTGCCGCGCGAGCAGCTCGGACAGCGTGCGGCCGGTGGCCCGCTCGATTTCGTCGCGCTCGACGACCGTGACCTCGGCGACCGCCTCCGACACGCGCGACGGCGTGCGGGTGGCGGTGACGGTGACCGCATCGAGCGGGCCGGACACGGGTGCCGACGTCTGGGCGTGCACCGCGGGGATGGCGAGGTACAGGCCGGCTGCAAGGGCCGACGCGGGGGCGATGCGGGGTCGCCGGGCGGGCGTGCGCAGGGCACGCCGACGGCCGCGGCTGCTCGGAACGGTCATGAAGGAAGGCTCTCCGGAACTCGCGCGCGCCAGCTTCCCCGCTGACCCGCGCAATACGGCACGCGACTCGCGTCGCGCACCACCCGTTGGCCGGTATCCGGGCTGGCGGAACGACCCGTGCGGCCTTCCCGGAGGCGAGCCTCCAGTGGCAGATTGCACGAGCTGGAGTGCAGGTGCGCACTCCGTCCGCTTACCGTTGCGGGGGCAGCGCAGGTTGGGCATGCCGCGTCGCGGCGACACCTTCCTGCTTCCCGTTTACCCCGGACGCCGACGAGGCGGCGCCCAGGCACCAACCGGCTCAGGGTACCACCGGGGCGGGGGTCAGTGCTGAGCCGCTGGCGTGAAGAGCGCGAGCGACAGCGCCGCCACGCAGCACGCGATCGCGAGCCACTGCAGCGCGCCGAGCGGCTCGCCGTGCACGATCGCGCCCGAGATCATCGCGACCACCGGCACCATGATCGACGACAGCCCCGCGACGTTCGCCGGCAGCAGCCCGATGATCGCGAACCAGGCGACGTTGCCGATGCTCATCGGGATCAGCGCGATCCACGCGAAGACCGCGATCGAGGTCCACGAGGGCACGAACCACTGGTGGTCGCCGAGGATCAGCGCGCCGGCGGTGATCGGCACCGCGGTCAGGAGCAGCTGCCATCCGGTGAGCACCGTGGCCGGCACGTCGACGTCGCTGCGCTTGAGGATCAACGTGCCGATCGCCCAGCCGATGCCCGACAGCAGCCCGGCGGCCAGTCCGAGCGGCGCGTTCGAGTAGGCCGCGAAGCTCGGCACCATCAGCAGCGCGACCGCGGTGCCACCGAGCGCGACCGCCAGCAGCAGCCGGCCGGTCAGGCGCTGCCCGAGCACCGCCCACGAGATCAGCGCCGACCACAGCGGCATCGTGAAGCCGAGCACCGCGGCCTGGCCCGAGGGCACGAGGATCGCCGAGTAGGTGCTGGCGATGTTCCAGATGAACAGGTAGAAGAAGGTCGCCACGCCGATCGTGCGCCAGTGACGCCTCGGGATCGCGAGCGGCTGGCCGCGGGCCCGCGCGATCGACAGCAGCGCGACCCCGGCGACTGTCAGCGTGATCGCACGGAAGGTCCAGACCGAGACCTCGCGCACCGCGACCGCGAACAGCGGCCAGTTGGTGCCCCACACCAGCGTGAGCAGCACGAGCAGGGCAAGGGCACGAGGCGGGATCGAGCGTGCGGGCATGGGCGCGCAGGCTCGCACGCGCGCTCCGATGCGGCAAGCGCGGGAGGGCGTTCGCGACATCGCGCCAGCGCGGCCGGCGGAGTCGCCCGCACGCATCGCGCATCTGAGCGCCGACGCCGCGCTCAACAGCCGCGGCATGGGCGTGTCTATCCTCGCGCAGAACGCGGGCAAGCGCTCGATCAACGTCGATCTCGAGCATCCGCGCGGGCGCGAGGTGTTCCACCGGCTGGTGGCCGGCGCGCAGGTGCTCGTCGAGAACCTCAGCCCCGGCGTGATGGACCGGCTCGGCCTGGGCCACGGGGCGCTGCGCACTCAACCCGACGCTCGTCTGCTGCGCGATCTCCGGATTCGGCCCGGACGGTCCGCTGCGCAGCGCGACGGCCTACGACCAGATCGTGCAGGGCAGGTCCGGGATGACGAGCCTCGCCGGCGCGCCCGACACCGCGCCGTACCGCGTCGGCTGTCCGGTCGCCGACACCCTGGCCGGACCGACCGCCGCGATGGCGGTGGGCGCCGCGCTCGCCGAGCGCGACCGGGTCGCCGGGCGCTTCATCGACGTGTCGATGCTCGAGTCGGCCGTGGCGACGATGGGCTGGGCGGTCTCGAACGGGCTGGTCGCCGGGCGCGCGCCGCAGCCGATGGGCAACGACAACGTGACGGCGAGCCCCTCGGGGACCTTCCGCATCGCCGACTGCCTGCTCAGCATCGCCGCCAACGAGCAGGCGCAGTTCGAGGCGCTGTTCACGGTGATCGGACATCGACGTGGCGCCCGGCACGGGCCGGTACCGCGGGCTGTGCCGAGAAATGTGGATGGGAGGGACGGCGGGTCAGGCGGGCACGGCGCGGGCGCCGGCGATCTGCGATGCGGTCCGATCGAAGGTCCACAGTGGGGTGCGGCCTGCGGCGAACGCCAGCGCCGTATGCAGGCAGTCGGCGAAGTCGGCGCGGGCCGACTCGTACAGGCGCAGCGCGCCCTCGACGGCGGCCTCCGACTCGAACGCCAGCTCGGTCGTGGACAGCAGCGTCGAGAGCAGTTCGATGATCGCGGGCTTGTCGAAGCCGAAGCGAGACCTCAACACCCACTCGAGCTCGACGCAGACAGTGACGGGCACGAAGAGCGTCTCGCCGCGCTCGAGCGCCGCGTCGACCAGGCGCTGTGCCGCGGCGGCCTGGCCCGCGTCGTCGCGCGTCAGGTATCGCACCAGCACGTTCGTGTCGAGCGCACCCATCAGCGCCAGGGGTCCATGTCCGCGATCGGGACGCGGCGTTGGCCGGGCCGCCGCAGCGAACCCGCGAGCTGCCTGAGCGAGCGGTTCTTGACGCGGACCACGACCGTGCCGTCCGGCGTCACATGCCAGACGAGGCGCGAACCCGGGGTCGCGCCGACCGCATCGCGGATGGCCTGGGGGACGGTGGTCTGTCCCTTCGAGGTGATCGTCGATTCGTGCATCGCGCCTCCTTACATCTGTATCTATTGTAATGAGCCGCGGCCGTTCCCGGCAATCCGGGCAGGCCCGCGCGCGCGTCCGCTCGTCAGTCCTCCCGAGGCCGCGGATACCCCGCTTCCACCCAGCGCCCCGCCGCAGCCGCGGTGAGCCGATAGCCGGCGGATACACGCTGGCTCGCGAGCACCTCGCCGGACGCATCGCGCGCGGCCAGCGTGGCGTACGGGTCGTCCTCGTCGGGGACGATGTCGAGCGTGACGGTGACGCGGCCCTCGGGCGTGTCGACCTCGGTCTCGCGGTGCAGCTGGGCGGCGAGGCTCTGCTCGTGGCGGCGCAGCACTTCGGACGCCGTCTTCACCAGCGTGTTGAAGGCGTTCTTGTCGAGCGGCTTGGGGTTGCGCTTGTCGCGGCCCATGGTCCAGGGCCCGACCAGCGCCGGCTCGGACTTGCCGTCCTTGATCATCTCGACGGCCCAGCCGTCGTCGTCCTCGTTCTTGACGACGCGGGCGGTCCAGCCGTCCTCGCGCCAGAGGCGGGGCTCGCGGACGGCGGCATCGGAGTCGTCGGTGGGGGCGGCGGAATCGGTCATGGCGGGGCGGTGCGGGACGTGGGCGGCGAGGCCCGCGCCTCGGGAAAGTGGCTGCGTGGGGGAGAGGATACGCCGGCCGCACGCCCGACCTGCCGACGCGCGGCCTAGGCCGAAGGGACCGTGCGACGACCCGCGGCGGCGCTCGCCCGCGCGCGCGCGTTCAGCCCGAACGCGCAGGCCGCCATCCGCGCATCCGCGGCCCCCAGCACCGTGGTGAGCCGCGTGGCCGGGTCGATGCAGGTGGCGCGCAGCGCCTCGGCACCGACGCTGCCCAGACCGCGGTAGCGCACCGCGACGCAGGCTCCGGTACGGGCGCGCGCCTGCTCGCACAGCGCGCGGAAATGTGCATCGCCGAAGGCCAGCATCGGTGCGGCGCCCGGCGCGCCGCGCACCTCGCCCACCGGCGCGTGCACGCGCTCGACGCGGCCCGCGTCGAGCAGCGCCGGCAGCCAGCGGGCCAGGTGCATCAGCAGCAGCGCGCCGATGTGGATGCCGTCGGCGTCGGGGTCGTGCAGCAGCAGCACGCGTTCGTAGCGCAGGCCCCCGAGCGTGCAGGCCTCGCCCCAGCCGGTGCCGAGCGCGGCCGACAGCGCGCCGAGAAAGGGATCGGCCGCGACGCGCGCGGCGGTGGCGCGCGCGCCGTTCAGGGGCTTGCCCTGCAGCGGCAGCACCGCCTGGCGGCGCGCATCGCGCACCGCGAGCACGGACGCCGCGGCCGAGCGGCCCTCGACGACGAAGAGCTCGGCGCCGGACTCGGGCCCGTGGCGGGCGCAATCGGCGAGCAGAGGCGGGGCAGACCAGTCGTGCATGGGATCACCGGGAGGAACGAGGCGGGCGGCTGCCAGCGGAAGGCCATCGTCGCCGCCCGGTGGCTCACCCGGCGAGCCCCCTCGCGCCCGAGGTTTGCCCCGCCGCACGCCGAGGGGGAGAATGCCGCCCGACCGTCCCCGCCCCGCCATGACCGACACCTCGACCCCCAGGATCCGCGCGATCCGCGTGCGCCCCGTGCTCGCCCCGATGCGCCGCCCGCTGCGCACTGGCAGTGGCGCAGTCGAGCGCGCCGCGCTGGTGCTGATCGACCTCGAGACCGACACCGGCGTCACCGGACGCACCTACCTGTTCGCGATCGGTGCGCACAACCTCAGGCCGCTGGTCGCGCTCGTCGAAGCGATGGCGCAGATGCTCGACGGCGCGCCGCTCGCCCCGTTCGACATCGAGCGCACCCTGCGCGCGCGCTACGCGCTGCTCGGCGTGCACAACATCGTGCTGTTCGCGATGGCCGGCATCGACATGGCTGCATGGGACGCGCTCGCGCGGCACCGGGGCGTGGCGCTCGCGCGGCTGCTCGGCGGCACGCCGCGCCCGATCCGCGCCTACAACTCGAACGGCCTCGGCCTGATGCCGGTCGCCGAGCTCGCCGCCGAGGCCTGCGCCCTGATCGCCGAAGGCTTCGGCGCGGTCAAGCTCAGGCTCGGGCGTCCCGATGCACGCGAGGACCTCGCCGCGATCCGCGCGGTGCGCGCCGCGATCGGCGCCGACGCGACGCTGATGTGCGACTTCAACCAGTGCCTCACCGTCAACGACGCGATGCTGCGCGGCCGCATGATCGACGACGAGGGCGGCATGGCCTGGATCGAGGAGCCGACCCGTGCCGACGACTTCGCCGGCAACGCACGCATCGCCCGCGAGCTGCGCACGCCGCTGCAGATCGGCGAGAACTTCATGGGCCCGGAGCAGATGGCACAGGCGCTGGCCGCCGGCGCCGCCGACTACGTGATGCCCGACGCCGAGCGCATCGGCGGTGTCACCGGCTGGATGCGCGCGGCCGCGCTCGCGCAGGCCGCGGGGCTGGAGATGTCCTCGCACCTGTTTCCCGAGGTCAGCGCGCATCTGCTGGCGGTGACGCCGACCGCGCACTGGCTGGAGTTCGTCGACTGGGCCGCGCCCGTGCTGGCCCGTCCGATTGCACCGCGCGACGGCTTCGTCGCCGCGCCCGACGTCCCTGGCACCGGCATCGACTGGGACGAGGACGCGGTGCGCCGATACGCCGCCTGAAACGCCGCCTGACGAGACGCCGATGCCGACCCGCAGCCCGCCCGCCGCTTCACCCGCGACGTCGCTCCCGACCTCGACCCCGCCCGCCGCCGCACCGACCGACACGCACGCCATGGACCCGCAGCCGATCGCCTTCACCACCTCGTTCACCGTCGAGTGGGGCGACTGCGATCCCGCGCGGATCGTGTTCTATCCGCACTACTTCTACTGGTTCGACACCGCGTTCCAGCACTGGCTGCGCTGCGCCGGGCTGTCGCAGGCCTCGCTCACCGAGCGCTACGGCGTGGTCGGCACGCCGATCCTCGAGGCCCATGCGAAGTTCCTGGTCGCCTCGACCGACGGCGATCGCCTGCTCGCCGAGGCACGCATCGAGAAGTTCGGGCCGAAGCGCTTCCGCATCGACTACAAGCTCATGCGCGGCCAGCAGCTGCTGGTCGAGGGCTGGGAGGTGCGCGCCTGGGTCGCGAAGGTCGGCGACAGGCTGCGCTCGCTGCCGATCCCGGCGGAGTTCGGTGCGGCGCTCGCCAACGTGTCGACCGACGAGGTGAGGCCGGTGCGCGTGGGGCACGACCGGCCGCACTGGTGACGCCGCTCAGGCCGCCTTCGCGAGCCGTGGCGTGCCGTCAGCCGGCGTGTCCGGCTTCGGCTCGAGCCGCGCATCGGGGAGCGGGCCGCCGAGGGCGTCGACCACGCCGGCCAGCAGCGACGACAGCTCGCCCGCCATCAGCGTGAAGTCCGACAGGAACCGCTCCTCGGCATCGGCACCGGCGGCGCTGCCCGCCTCGGACTCCTTGAGCACGTCGAGCGCACGGACCCGCTTGATGGCCAGCGAGTCGGTCAGCACCAGGCTCACGCGGTCGGAGAAGGTGAGCGCCAGGCGCGTGCACAGCTTGCCCGCCTTGGTGTGGCGGGCGACGTCGTCGACCTCGAGCGACTGGTTGGCGTAGCGGATCGTCGCCTTCGAGTCGCGTGCCTTGAGCACCACGTCCTGGTCGATGCTGAAGCCGGCGGGCGCGTCGTCGTCGACCAGCCACTGCGTCATCGCGGCGGTGGGCGAGGCCACGGTCTTCAGCGGCCGCGCCGGAAAGCCGTCGAGGGACTTCGCGAGCAGGCCGACGATCTCGTCGGCGCGCGTCTGCGAGGCCGCGTCGATGGCGAGCCAGCCGCCCACCGGGTCGATCCAGGCGCGCGTGTCGGTCGACAGGCTGAATGCGCGCGGCAGCAGTTCGTCGCGGACCTGCTCCTTGAGCTCCTTCATCCGCTTGCGGCCGGGCTTGAAGCCGTCCTCGGCCTCGATGCGCTCGGCCCGCTGCTTGACGAACTGCGAGACCACGCGTGCCGGCAGCAGCTTCTTCTCCTGGCGCAGCGAGATCAGCATGTGGCGGCCCGACGCCAGCACCAGCGACGTGTCGCCGTCGCGCGGCGGCACCCAGCCCGAGCGCATTTCCTCGACCGACGAGGCTTCGGTGAAGGCCCGCGGCAGCAGTGCATCGGCGAGGGTGTCGACGTCGAGGTCCCAGCCCGCCGGGACTCGGAGCACGATCAGGTTCTTGAACCACATGGGTGCGGCATTCCTTCGCGAAAAAAGCCGTGAGTATGCGCGATCCGCGAGGCCCGCCGCCGTGCGCCGGACCGCCCGGCTAGAATGCCTCCGCCTTCAATGCCGGGTGCCGACGTGACCGATCCCTTCGTGATCCTGCAGCACCTGCTGCCCAAGCAGGCGATGACCGTCGCGGCCGGCCGCCTCGCGTCTGCGCGCGCCGGCGGCCTGACGCATGCGGCGATCCGCCGGTTCGTCGCGCGCTACGGCGTCGACATGGCCGAGGCGGCCGACCCGCGCATCGAGTCGTACCCGAGCTTCAACGAATTCTTCACGCGTGCGCTCGAGCCTGGTGCGCGGCCGCTCGCCGACGCCGACTGGATCTGCCCGGTCGACGGCGCGATCAGCCAGTTCGGCCGCATCGAGCGCGACCGCGTGTTCCAGGCCAAGGGCCATGACTACACCACGACGGCACTGCTCGGCGGCGACGCCGCGCTGGCCGCGCGCTTCGACGACGGCGCCTTCGCGACGCTGTACCTCAGTCCGCGCGACTACCACCGCATCCACATGCCCTGCGAAGGCCGGCTGCGGCGCATGGTCCACGTGCCGGGCAGCCTGTACTCGGTGAACCCCGCGACGGCGCGCGGCATCCCGGGCCTGTTCGCGCGCAACGAGCGCGTGGTGTGCCTGTTCGACACCGTGCACGGGCCGTTCGTGCTGGTGCTGGTGGGCGCGACGATCGTCGGCAGCATGGCCACCGTCTGGCATGGCGTCGTCAATCCGCCGCGTCCCGGCACGGTCCGCGCGTGGGACTACGACACGCCGCCCTGCGTGCTCGTGCAGGGCGCGGAGATGGGCCGCTTCCTGCTCGGCTCGAC
The DNA here is from genome assembly GCA_044342535.1 of Burkholderiaceae bacterium. Taxonomy (GTDB): domain Bacteria; phylum Pseudomonadota; class Gammaproteobacteria; order Burkholderiales; family Burkholderiaceae_E; genus UBA4615. The sequence continues at coordinate 6,723 of JBIIPQ010000018.1, read as the reverse complement.
GGTGGTGATGCTCTGGCCCGCGCTCCCGATGCGCTTCGAGCCCTCCTGGTCGCCGGGCCGCGCGATCCGGCTGGGCGAGCCGATGGCGACGCGCGTGCCCGCCTGAGCCGCCGCAGTGTGTCCGGCGCGCCGCGTCCGGCTGCGAAAAACGCGGGTTTGCAAGGCAAAAAACGCCACTCGGCCCGATGTTCGTGAGTAGAATCGCGCTGAGGCGTCGCGGCACGCGTAGCGCGATCGATGCCGACGACCCCGAGGTCTCCGTCCACCGCCACAGGAACCCACATGGCCACCGCAAAGAAGCCCGCTGCAAAGAAGCCCGCTGCCAAGAAGCTCGCCGCGAAGAAGCCCGCCGCCAAGAAGCCGGTCGCCGCCAAGGCGCCTGCGAAGAAGGCCGCCGCGAAAGCCGCCCCGAAGGCGGGCACGCCGAATGTCACGGCCGCGCCGATGAAGCCGATCGCCAAGCCCCTGAGCAAGTCGGGCCTGGTGTCGCATCTCGCCGAGGTCGCCGCTGTCGAAGTCAAGGCGGTCAAGGCCGTCCTCGCCAACCTCGAGGCCACCATCCTCGCGTCGCTGAGCAAGAAGGGCGCGCGCGCGTTCACCTGGCCCGGTCTGCTGAAGGCGACTGCCGTCTCCGTGCCGGCCAAGCCCGCGCGCAAGGGCGTCAACCCGTTCACCAAGCAGGAGCAGACCTTCGCCGCCAAGCCGGCGAGCACGCGCATCCGCGTGCGGATGCTCAAGAAGGCGCAGGACGCGGTCAAGTGATCGCAGGCGGCCCGGGCGAGCCCCGGGCCGCAGACCGTCAGCACCCGCCCTCGTGCGCGTGGCCGGCGGGGGCAGCCGCCTAGAATAGGGCTCCCGCATCCCGGGGCAGCCTCGCCCGCCCGCCGCGCCCATGCCCGCCGCTCCGCTCGAGCCGATCAGCGCCGCCGACCTGGCAGCGCGCCGCGGGCCGCGCGACCGGACCCTGCTGCTGCTGACAGTGATGGTCGGCACCGTCGCGTCGGTGCTGTCGTCGACGATCGTCAACGTCGCGGTGCCCGACCTCATGCACCACCTCGCCATCGGCCAGGAGCGCGCGCAGTGGGTGTCGGCGTCCTTCATGGCCGCGATGACGGTGGCGATTGGGCTCGGTGGGCCCCGAGCCGCGCGATCGGCCCCCCGAGCCCCGTGGACCCCGTGACGCCGTGAACCCGATCCTCCACCACTACGATTTCTCGCCCTTCGCCGAGAAGGCCCGCACGATGCTCGGTCGCAAGGGCCTGCGCTGGCGCTCGGTCGAGGTGCCGTCCGTGATGCCCAAGCCAGATCTGGTCGCGCTGACCGGTGGCTACCGGCACGTGCCGGTGCTGCAGATCGGCGCCGACGTGTTCTGCGACACCCGCTGCATCGCGCGCGAGCTCGACCGTCGGGTGCCCGAGCCGCCGCTGTCCGATCCGGCGCACGCGGCGATCGAGGCGGCGATCGAGGCCTGGGTCGAGGGCGAGCTGTTCTGGGGCATCGCGCGCTGGGCGAGCGGTGTCAACGCCGCGACCGTCGACCCCGCGCTGCACGTGGACCGCGCGCGGCTGCGCGGCAAGCCGCCGCCCTCGCCCGAGCGGCTGCAGGCGGTCGCGCGCCGCAACCTGCGCGTCGTGCGCGCCGCGCTGCCCGCGGTCGCCGGGCTGACCGCCCACGGACGCGACTGGCTGCTCGGCGATGCCCCCGGGCGGGCCGACTTCGCAGTCTTCCACACGCTGTGGTTCCTGTCGGCGTTCCGCATCGACTGCTCGGCCGAGCTCGAGCCCTACCCGGCGCTGCGCACCTGGATGGCGCGGATGGCGGCGATCGGCCACGGCACGCCGGTGGCCATGACCTCGGCCGAGGCGCTCGCGATCGCTGCGCAGGCGGTGCCCGACGCGCCGCGGCCCACCGTCGTCGACGGCGCCATGCCGCCGCTCGGCACGCCGGTGGCGGTGCGGCCCGACGGCTATGTCACCGAGCCGGTCGAGGGGCGGCTCGTCGGCTACGACGTCGACGACGTGGTGATCGCCCGTCACGACCCGCGGGTGGGCGACACCGTCGTGCACCTGCCGCGACTGGGGTACACGCTGGTCGAGCGGTGAGGCACGGTCGCGGTCGCGGTCGCGGGCGTGCCCGTGTCCGTGTCCGCTGTCCGTGTCCGCTGTCCGCTGCCCGGTGCGCTCGCGTCCGCCCGCCGGTGCCCTTGCCGGCGCCTTCGACGGCGCCTTCGACGGCGCATTTGCCGCGAACGCCCCGCTGCGCCACACTCGGCCGATGACCTCCGCCCGCCCCAAGACCCACCGCGAATTCTTCCGCATCGCCTTCGATGCGGCCGCCGCCGGCACCGCCGGCTGGACGCCCGTCCCGGGTTCCGAAGGCCTGATCACCGAGCTGATCCTCGCTGACAACACGGATCCGGTCGGCAAGACCGGCTCGCGCACGCGGCTGGCCCGCTGGCAGCCGGGGGCGCGGGTGTCCGAGGCGGTGATCCACGATTTCCACGAGGAGGTCTTCATCGTGGAAGGCGACCTCGTCGTGGGCTGCGACGCAGGCGGCGAGGGCGGCGAGCGCTTCGACGCCTACACGTTCGCATGCCGCCCGCCGCAGGTCCTGCACGGCCCGTTCATCAGCCGCAGCGGCTGCATGCTGCTCGAGTTCCAGTACTACGACTGAACGCGGCGGGCCGCGACCCAACATGTGCGCGAACTACGTCCCGGTCACCGACCTCGAGCGGATGAAGCTGTTCTTCGCCGCGATGCGCGGCGACCCGGTGCCCGAGGAGACCTGGCCCGGCTATGCCGCGCCCTTCATGCGCCCGTCGCGCGAGCAGGCCGAGGGCCACGTGCGCGAGACCGCGACCGGGCTGTTCGGCCTGGTGCCCTACTGGTCTAAGGATCTCGCGATCGGGCGACACACCTACAACGCGCGCTCCGAGACGGCTGCCGAGAAGCCGAGCTTTCGCGACGCGTGGCGACACGGCCGGCGCTGCATCGTGCCGGCCGAAGCGATCTACGAGCCGAACTGGGAGACCGGCCGCGCCGTGCGCTGGAAGATCCGTCGCCGGGACGGCGCGCCGATGGGCATCGCTGGCCTGTGGGGCGCCTGGCGGGGTCCGGACGGCGGCGAGCTGCTGTCGTTCACGATGCTGACCATCAATGCCGACGGCCATCCGCTGATGCAGCGCTTCCACAAGCCCGACGACGAGAAGCGGATGGTCGTGGTGCTGCACGAGGCCGACTACGACCGCTGGCTCGATGCGCCGGTCGCGCAGACGCGGGACTTCCTGGAGCGCTGGCCGGCCGATGACCTCGAGGCGGAGCCGGCACCCAGGCCGCCGGCCAAGCGCCGCACGCCGGACGCCGAAGGCTGAGCTGCGTCAGCCCGGGCCGGATGCCTTGGGCGCCTTGCGGGGCTGGCCCACCATCCGCTTGACCGCGACGCGCCGGACCGTCAGCAGCTCGGCCAGCACGTCGGCCGGAAAGCCGCGGCGTCCGCCGCGCCGGTCGACCAGCAGGTCGTCGATCAGCTCGGCCGCGACCGGCAGGTCGCCCCACACCGCGGAGAGCTGGTTCAGCACATGGGGAAAGCGGCGTGCGAGGCCGGGCACCGGATCGCCGCCGCGCGCCAGGTCGATCGCCAGCTGGTGCGAGGCGATGGTCAGGGGCTGCGCCGGGCGCCGTCCCCACCGATCGGATCCGTCCTGCGCACGGGCGGCCCGCGAGGGGGCCGCTTCGGACTGCCCCGCGGGCGCCGAGGCCGGCGCAGGCGACGCCGGTGCCGGCGTCGCGCCGGGTGCTGCGGCGCGTGCGCGGGCATGCGGCGCAGCGTCGGGAACGCGTCGGTCCGGGGCCGGGTCTGCGGCGCTGTGTGCCGCGGGCATGGTCGGTGGAGCGGGACGAGCGGACGCGGCCGGCGAGCTCGTCGGCGCGCGTGCCGGTCTGATCGCGGTCCGCGGCTGCGCGGCTGCGGACCGCCCCGGTGTCGGGTCGATCACCGCGGGCGGCTGGGCGACGTAGGGCTCGCCGCGCCTCGACCGGAAGAACTTCATCGTTGCAGCGTGCTCGTTGGGGCGACACCGGCTCGGGTGTCCTGCGGTCTGGCCGGAGCCCGCGACGCGCGACCCCGGCAGTGGAAGCCCGAGTGTCCGCGCGTGGTCCGGCGCCTCCGGCCGGTCACGGTCGAACGGCACGCATCGGGCGACCGGTGGCCGGCGTGTCGGGGTTTCCCGACGTCGGTCCGCCGCGCTCAGCCCGCTGCGAGCGGCGCGGCGGCGCGGCCCAGCACCGTGGCGAGGTGCCCGATCGCCTCCTCGAACGATCCGAACAGCCGCGTCGAGCGCGACAGCATCAGGTTCATCGGCTCGCCGAAGCCCTCGATCCAGAGGCCGTGGGTGTCGTCCCACTCGGTACCGCCCGCATCGGTGCGGGTCGGGAAGTGGTGGCGCACGCGTTCGGCGTAGCTGAGCTCGGGCCGGGGCAGGTAGCCGGCCACCGGCTTGCCCAGTGCCACCGCGACGCCGACCTCGAATACCGTGCCGCTGTCCGGCTCGACCAGGCCGCGGTGGGGCTGCAGGTTGGCGACGACCGCGTCGCAGCGGCGGATCAGCGCGACGTTGCCCTCGTAGATGCGCTGGGCCAGCGCCGCGCCGCCTGCGCCCGCCGGCGGTCCGCCGTCCGAGGGGCGCAGGCCCGTCAGCCCGAGCGCCGCGCACAGCCGCTCCATCCGGACGTAGCAGGCCTCGGCGTCGGGCCTGAAGACGTCGGGGCCGGCGAGGTAGACGGTGGGGGAAGCGGGCATCGGTGCGGCAGAGGTGGGCGCGGAGCATCGGGATGATACTGGCCGGCCGCCCTTTGCCCGCTGTTCCAGGTCCAGGACGCGGCCCGCGCCTGAGCGCCCGGACGCAGGCCGGACGGGTGAGCCCCGGACCGGCGTGCATGCGGTATCTTTGGCGGATGCATCGCGCGGACCGACTGCGTGGCATCAGCAGGAGCGACCCGCCCATGAGCGCCACCGACCGATCGCACGACCCGCAGGATTCCGGCGACGACGACGCGCCGAGCCTGCTCTTCCAGACCACCTACTGCAGCCGGGCTGCGGCCGACATCGACGACGCGGCGGTCGAGCGCATCCTCGCTGCCGCGCACGAGCGCAACCCCCGGCTGGGCATCACCGGACTGCTGGTCTTCGGCGGCGGCCTCTTCTTCCAGTGGCTCGAGGGGCCGCGCGACGCGGTCGAGACGCTGATGGACATGATCCGGGGCGACGGGCGCCACGACTCGGTCGTCACGCTGAGCGAGACCGAGGAGGTCCGCGAGCGGCTGTTCCCGACCTGGGACATGGAGCTCGTGGGCGCCGAGGACATCCGCGGCGTGCTCGAGGATGCCCGCTCCGGGGCCCAGGACGTCCGCAGCGCGGCCACGCTGTCGCGGATGCTCGAGCACCTCGACGACGGCGTGCTCAGCCCCCTCGACCGCGGCTGACCCCGCCCGCGCGGACCGGGGCCGCGCCGACAGGTACCGCGCCGACAGGTGCCGCGCCCTAGCGGCGCGCGGAGATGTCCGGGTCGCGCAGCATCACCGGCTCGCGCGCGCCCGCCGCCAGCCGCGTGCGCACGGCCTCGTCGATCACGGTGGCGTTCGCGGTGTAGGTCGACAGCGGGTCGTCGGTGCCGCTGGTGGGGTGATACCGGTAGTGCAGCGTCGCCTTGTCGATCGACGCGCTCACGGGCACGCCGTCGACGCTGACCCAGAAGTAGACCCGGGCCGAGCCGGGATCGTAATAGGGTGCCTGGGACATGGTGCCTGGGGTGGGTGCGGATCGGAGGCCGATCCTGCGCCTTTAACCGGCCCGAGTCCACGCCCGGGTCGCCCCCCTCAGATCGGACCGAGCCCCAGGGCCTGCCTGAAGCGGGTCTTCAGGTACGCGCCGTCGCGCGGCGGCAGCGCCCGCGGCACCTCCTCGCTCGCGATGAACACCTGCGCGAACGCCGGGCCCTCTCGGGCCCCGATCCGGCGGGCCAGCGCGTCGACCTCGTCGATCGAGCGGATCTCGTCCGAGCGCGCGATGCCGCAGGCGCGCGCGACCTCGGCCAGGCGCGTGCCCAGGCTGGTGTGGCTGCGCTGCATGCCGGTCTCGCCGAAGTGCCCGTTGTCGAGCACCACGATCGTCAGGTTGGCCGGCTGCTGCGCGGCGACGGTCGCGAGCCCGCCCATCCCCATCAGCGCCTCGCCGTCGCCGGTCACGACCAGCACCGGTCGGGTCGGCTGCGCGAGCGCCAGGCCCAGCGCCAGCGGCGTGGCGCCGCCCATCGCGCCCCACAGGTAGAACGTGCGCTCGCGGTCGCCCGCGGCGAACGCGTCGTAGCTCGGCGAGCCCAGGCCGGTGACCACCAGCGCCTCGGGGCAGGCCCGCAGCAGCCGTGCGACGAACTCGCGCCGGTCGATGCCCGAGGCGCCCCGACCTTCGCCCTTGTCCGTGTCCATGCTGCGCTCCGTCATTTCGCCACCCACTGCTTGCGTCCGATCAGCCGCTGCGACAGCAGCACCGCGACCCGCTGGCCGCCGCGGAACGCCGCGTCGAGCGCCGCGCCCACCACGTCCTCGACCTCGTCGGCGGTGCTCGCACGGTGCACTGCCAGGCCCATCAGCTCGAGCGCGCCCTGGGTGGCCCGGCCCATCGGGCACTGCCACGGATTGAACTCGGCGTACTCGCCGCGCATCGTCA
>JBIIPQ010000144.1:0-9975 GCA_044342535.1 Burkholderiaceae bacterium | reverse complement strand
AAGCCTTCGGCTCGGGAAGGCAGGGCACTGGGGCATCTGGCTGGGTTTGGCTGTAAGTCGGTCAATCCTAACCGAAGCCTGACCGTGCACCGGCACGATCGCCTCGGGGCGCTCGCGACGGTCGACAGCGCCCTGCCGGGCCGCTGAACGGTCATCGGCGACCGTTCGCCGGCCTGTGCCCCGCCTCGGAAATCCATAGTCTACATGATGTGGACATGTCCTCTCCGCCATTCCGCCATGGCGTTCCGCACGTGAGTTCCATGCCTGCCACGATCCGCCTGTTCGATCGGCTGCGCCGACCCTCACGCTTGACATGCCTGTGCCGCGGGCTGGGACGCCGTCCGTTCGCAGCGGCGTTCCAGCCCTGTGTCATGAAGGCCGTGGCTGCGTGGCTGGCGCTGGTGGCGCAGTCGGCCGGTGCCCAGGTGCCTCCCCCCGCCGTGCCGCAAGCTGGCTCGGTGGCGGCCGGCTCGGCATCGATCGCCACGTCGGGGAACGCGGTCACGGTGACCCAGGGCACGCCGCGCGCGATCGTCAACTGGCGCTCGTTCGACGTGGCCGCCGGGGGCACCGTTCGCTTCGAGCAGCCCGACGCAGCTTCGGCGATCCTGAACCGAGTGACGGGAGGCGCGGGCTCGACCATCGCCGGTTCGCTCGTCGCCAACGGCCAGGTCTTCCTGGTCAATCCGAACGGCATCACGATCTCGCCCACCGGCACGATCCGCGCGCACGGGTTCGTTGCCTCGACCCTCGACATCGCCGATGACGACTTCTTGTCGGGAAAGCTCTCGTTTCGCGGCACGGGCGTGTCGGCGCGCGTGTCGAACGCGGGCAGCATCACCGGTGCAGCGGGCGGATTCGCGGCACTGCTCGCGGGTACGGTCGACAATTCGGGGAGCGTCGTCGTGCCGGCGGGCAGAGTGGGGCTGGCTGCGGGCGAGCGCATCGTGCTCGATCTGTCCGGCAACGGGTTCCTGCAGGTCGCCTTGCCTGCCGAGGGGGGCCGGATCGACCACACCGGCACGATCCGTGCCGAAGGCGGGTTCGTGCAGCTGTCGGCCGCGGCAGCGCGAGAGTCGGCGCGCCGGGTGATCAACATGACGGGCGTCATCGAGGCCCGCAGCGTAACGGGCGTGACGGGCTCGATCGTGCTCGATGGGGCCGACGGCTCGGTCAGGGTCGCGGGCAGGCTGGACGCATCGGGTGGGCAGGCGGGCACGACAGGCGGCTCGATCACGGTCACCGGCCGCGAGATCACGCTCGCAGGCGCGACGCTCGATGGGTCGGGGGCGACGGGCGGAGGTTCGATCCGCGTTGGTGGAGACATCAAGGGCGGTGGTGTGCTCGCACGCGCGCGCGTGCTCGACGCGGATTCGCAGACCACGCTCGACGTGGATGCGAGGTCCACCGGCGCCGCGGGCTCGGCGGTGCTCTGGTCCGACGAGCGCACGCGCTTCGAAGGCTCGATCTCCGGGCGTGCGGCGTCGGGCCTGGGCGGGTTCGCGGAGGTGTCTTCCGCGGGCTGGCTCGACTACTCGGGTTCGGCCGACCTGAGGGGCCAGCTCGGATTCGGCACGCTGTTGCTCGACCCGCGCAACGTGACGATCTCCACAGGCACGAACACCAGCGGCTTCTCGGCGAGCGTGGACAATTCCGTCATCAACACGACGACGCTCCAGACTGCGCTCGCGACCGCCAATGTCACGGTGAACACCGGAAGCACCGGGGCGCAGACCGGCACGATCACCGTTGCCAACGCCGTGACCTGGTCGAGCGGCTCGACGCTGACACTGGATGCGGCATGGAGTATCAACGTGAATGCGCCGATCAACGGTGGCGCGGGCGCCGGCCTGGTGCTTCGCTCGGGCAGGGACATCTTCTTCAACCAGGCGATGTCGGTGTCGGGAAGCGGAGGGACCGGCGTCGAGCTCTATGCCAACAACTCGATTCGGAGTCCGAGCGGCGGCTCGATCACGACCCAGGGACAGCGCATCCTGCTCAACAGCGACCGGGACGCGAATGGGGTCGGGGCGATCGCCCTTTCGTCGACCACGATCCGCTCCAACGGCGGGGCGATCACATTCGGCGGCGGTAACGGCTCCATTTCCTCGGGCTCGGGCTTTGCCAGGGGCGAGGGGGCCGGCGGGGGCGGCGTGGGTGTGACCGGAGGAACGGTGGCCGCGAGCGGTGGCGACATCGTGATGAATGGCCACGCGAGCGGCAACGCCGGCGTCAACATCGATCTTGGTGCCACGGTTTCCACGACAGGAAGTGGCACGATTCACCTGAGCGGAACGGGCGGCAGCAACGGTGGGGCGAATCGTGGCGTACGAATCGTCAACGCGGCGACGGTCAACACAGTCGATGGGGTGATCACGGTCGTCGGAACCGGTGGCACCGATTCGAGCGGCAACAACATCGGCGTGGTTCTGAGCTCACGCGCGTTGGGAAGCGCTGCGGGCGCCATCAGCGTCACAGGCACCGGAGGCAACCTTGCGGGCCCCGGAGTGGGCAATCACGGTGTGTGGATCGTCAATCCTGATGCGATCGCGACCACAGCGGGCGGTTCGATCACGATCGTGGGCATCGGCGGCGGGAGCAGCGGCGCGACGCCCGGGACAAGTCCGGGTGTGAGGCTCAGTTCCAACGGGGCGATCATCGGGTCGGGCGGCGCGATCCGAATCACCGGCACCGGCCTGACGCCGGGTAACGCGGGGGTGGCGATGGAGGCCGGCACGATCTCGAACACCGGCTCCGGCTCCATCACGATCAACGGCACGGGCGCGAATACCGGGTCCGCGACCAGCAATCCCGGCGTGGATCTCTCGGGCCTCTCGAGCATCACCGCCGCATCGGGAGCCATCGCGATCTCGGGCACCGCGGGCTCGGCGGGCGGCATCGGCGTCTCGCTGGGCGCCTCGGGCAGCCGCGTGCAGACGAGTGCGGGCGGCGCGATCTCGATCACCGGCAACGGGGCGTCGGGCGCCACGGCGAGCGGATCGAGTCATGGCATCTCGCTCGTGTCGGGGGCGCAGGTGTCGGGCTCGGGCGGGACGGTGACCCTCACGGGCTCGGCCTCGGCGACATCCGGCGCGGCCAGCCATGGCGTCGTCTCCAGTGGCGGCACGATCTCGAATTCCGGAGGCGGAAGGATCTCGATAACCGGCAATGCCGCAGCGGTCGGTGCGGCCAACGGCAGCACCGGTGTGCTCACGTCGGCAGCCAATGTGATCTCGTCGCCTGCCGGCACTGTCGACTTGCGCGGCAACACCATCAGCCTCGCCGCGCTCGACCTGGGCTCGGCCGTGACGACGTTCGACGCGTCCGCATCGTTCCTGCAGACGGGCGCCCTCACCGCCGATTTTCTTCGACTGATCGGCGCGGGCGTGAGCTACCAGCTTGCCCACAGCGGGAACTCGATCGGAACGATCGCGGCCGATGCGGGTTCACTCGACGTCGCGAGCACACGCTCGATCATCGTGGGCACCGTCGCCGGTACGACCGGTGTGACGTCGAGCGGGGCGGTACAGCTGCGCACGACAGGCGCCGGCGCCGACATCGTCCTGAACTCGCCGATCGCATCGGCCGCCTCGGGCGATGCGGTGGTTCTCGCCTCCAACCGCAACTTCACCAACACCGCCGGCTCGGGCGCGGTGGTGCTCACCGGCACTGCAGCCCGGTTCCTCGCCTATTCCGCAGACTGGGACGCCGATACCCGCGGTGGCCTGTCCGCCGAGACCTCGTATGCGCGCGACTTCACCTCCACGCCTCCGGCTGCGGTCACGCAGACGGGGTCGCAGTTCCTCTACACGCGGCAACCCGTTCTGACGCTCACCGGTGCCGACCTGCAGCGTGCCTACGGGGAGGCCAATCCCGCCCTGTCGTTCAGCACATCGGGTCTGGTGAATGGCGACACGCTTGCCAGCGCACTGACCGGCGGCGTCTCCCTCTCGTCGTCGGCAGCTCAGAGCTCGGGGGTGGGTACGTATCAGATCGATATCGCAGCCGCTGCGTCCTCGAAGGGCTACAGCGTCGTGCTGGTTCCCGGCAGTCTCGGCGTGACGCCACGCCCGATCACGGTGACCGGCAGCAATGCGTCCCGCCTGTACGGCGAAGCCAACCCGAGCCTCGGACTCACGGTGGGCGGGATGGGCCTGGTGAACGGCGATGCGCTGAGCGGGTCCCTGGTCACCTCGGCGGGCGACGCCTCGTCGGTCGGCGACTACGCGATCACCCGCGGCTCGCTGACAGCCTCGGGCAACTATCAGCTCAGCTACGTGCCAGGCACGCTCTCGGTGGCGCCGCGCCCCACCGTGCTGACCATCGAGGATTCGCTCAGGCCGTTCGGTCAGCCCAACCCGCGATTCGTCGTCTCCGCCGGTTCCCTGGGCCTCGTGAACGATGACACGATCCAGGGCGAGCCTTCCACGCCGGCTGGGCTCCTGTCGGAAAGCGGTGCATACCCGATCAACGCGGGAACGCTGGATGTCGGCCCCAACTATGCGCCGCGCATCGTGCCCGGCACGCTCCTCGTGATGCCGGTGGAACTCCAGCGCGCGCCCTTGCTGGTTCGCGAGCAGACCACGCTCTCGCAGGATCCCGAGGTCGGGCTCGTGTCCGTCGCATCGCGCAGGACGTTCGCGTCCGCGACCGGCAAGGCTGCCGGCGATGCGGGGAAGACGCCCTTGGAGACATCGGTCGGTTCCGAGCGGAGCGCAGTGGACTTGAAGTCGCCAGCGGGCCGCGCAACCGGCACCGCTGGCTGCAGTGACCGTGGTGGCTCCGAGGCTGCGGCCGATGTGCAGGCGACCCGCAAGTCTCCGGACGGCTCCGACAACTGCACGGCGGCTGCCTTCTCCTCGAACTGAACCGGCCGGGGGTCGTCGAGCACGGCGTGCTGCCGTGCTGCTGCCTCACGACTGAATCGCTCGGGTGCCTGGGTCGCCACCTGAGCGATGCAGCGCCGGTCGGTCCTCAGTCTTCGGCGTGGCGCCTGTCGAAGTCCCACACCGGCGTGCGGCCGCCCTCGACGACGTTGATCAGCATCGGCAAATCGAAGCTCGACGCGATCTTCGCCATCTCCGCCTCGGTCTCGGGCGACTCGACGAACAGCACGTCGGCGCCGGCCTTCGCATAGGCCTCGGCACGGCGCAGCGCCTCGTCGAGCCCGAGCGTCGCGCGCGCGTCGGTCCGCGCGACGATCAGCATGTCGCCGGTGCGCGCCTCTTTCGCGACGCGGATCTTGCGGACCATGCCGGCCATCGGGATCACCCGCCGGCCCGGCGTGTGGCCGCATTTCTTCGGGAACTCCTGGTCCTCGAGTTGGAGTGCGTGGCCAGGCCCGCATCGGGCAGGCCGAGGTGCGAGGCCACCGTGCCGTAGCCGGTCATGTACAGCGACTCGAAGCCCATCCGGTCGGCGATGCGCAGCGACACCATGTCGTAGACGCCCGGCGCGGCGTTCAGCCGGCCCTTCTTCAGCACGCCCTCCAGCCGCCGGGCTGCACGACGGGCTGGACCATGGGCTGCCCCCCGGGCGGTGCCCCGGCCGCGCTCATCGCCGAGGCTCCCATCGCGCGTGCCTCATTCCGCCTTGAGCCCGACGTCCGCGACGACCTTCTGCCAGAACAGGAAGTCCTTCTTCACCTGGGCGTCGGTGTCGGCCACCGAGGCGCCGCCGGGCACCGCCGCCTGCTCGGCGAGGATGCGGACCATCTCGGGCGAGTTCACCACCTCGGACACTTCCTTCTGCAGGCGCTCGAGGATCGCGCGCGGCGTCGCCGACGGCGCATACAGCGTGTAGTCGGTGTTCGCGACGACGTCCGGGGCGCCTTCCTCGACCATCGTCGGCACGTTCGGCAGCGCGTCGGTGCGCCGGGCCCCGGTCACCGCGATCGGGCGCAGCTTGCCCGAGGTGATGAAGGGCCGCGCCGTCAGGATGCTGGTCACGCCGATGGTGGTGGCGCCGGCGGCGACGTCGGCCATCAGCGGCGCACCGCCCTTGTAGGCCACGTGCACCGCATCGGCGGCACCCTGCGAGCGCACGAACATCGCGCCCACCAGCCGGGTCATGTTCTCCGAGCTGCCGTACGAGCCCTTGTCCGGGCCCTTCTTCAGCAGCGCGGACAGGTCCTTCACGTTGGTCGCGGGCAGGTCCGAGTTGACCACGATCACCATCGGCGAGGTGGCGACCTTGGTGATCGGGGTCAGGTCCTTGAAGGTGTCGTAGGGCAGCTGCTTCATCAGCAGCGGATTGAGCAGGTGCGTGTTGACCACCAGCACGATCGTCGTGCCGTCGGGCGCCGACTTCGCGACGATCTCGGTGCCGATCACGCCGTTGGCGCCCGGCTTGTTGTCGACCACCACCGACTGCCCGAGCCGTGCGCGCAGCCGCTCGGCGACGTGGCGCGCGAGGATGTCGGTGCCGCCGCCGGCCGAGTAGGGCACGACGAGCCGGATCGGCTTGTCGAACATCGGCTTCGCGGGCTGGGCCTGGGCGAGCACGGCGGGGGCGGACAGCGCGCCCGCGCAGGCCGCGAGGGCGAGCGCGAGGCGGCCGAGCACGGGGCGGCGCGGATGGGTCATGGAGTCTCCTCTCGATGCGGGTGAGGGGCTCCGGCCCCGTCGGACGGGGGCCGTGAGCGAGTGGGCGCGCATGGGCCGGGTGGACCCGGCACCCTCCGGCCGAGCGTAGGGGGGTGCCCGGCGCCCGTCAATCCGGACGCCGTTCCGAGTTCGCTTCGAGCGGCGCGCCCCGCCGCTCCCCATGAGGCGGCCACCTTGGCCGGGCGGCTGCGTAGAATCGATCCGTTCCCCTCACTTCCAGGCGCGCCCATGCCGCAGGTCGATGTCGTCGTGGTCGGAGCCGGCATCGCCGGCGCCTCGATCGCCTACTTCCTCGCGCCGCATGTGCGCGTCGTGGTGCTCGAGCGCGAGGCGCATCCGGGTTACCACAGCACTGGCCGCTCGGCCGCGCTGTTCTCCGAGACCTACGGCACGCCGCAGGTGCGGGCGCTGTCGCGCGCGAGCCGGGCCTTCCTCGAGCACCCGCCGGCCGGCTTCGCCGAGTCGCCGATCCTGACCCGGCGCGGCGCGCTGATGGTCGGCGGCCCCGGCGACGAGGCGCTGCTCGCGTCCGAGCTCGCCTCGATGCAGCGGATCACGCCCGAGGTGCGGCGCGTCGAGGCCGCCGAGGTGCTCGCCACCGTGCCGGTGATGCGACCCGAGACCACCGGCGCCGCGATCCTCGAGCCGGGCGCCTGCGACATCGACGTGCATACCCTGCACCAGGGCTTCCTGCGCGGGTTGAAGGCACGCGGCGGCGAGCTCGTCTGCGGCGCCGAGGTCACCGCGATCGAGCGCGGCGCAGCGGGCTGGACGGTGCGCTGCGGCGGGCGCTCCTGGCAGGCTGCGGTGCTGGTCGACGCCGCTGGTGCCTGGGCCGACGTACTCGCGCGCATGGCCGGGGTGCGTCCGATCGGTCTGCAGCCGCGGCGCCGCGCCGCGTTCACCTTCGCGCCGCCGCCCGGGGTCGACGCGCGCCCGTGGCCCGCGGTCATCGCGCTCGACGAAAGCTGGTACATCAAGCCCGACGCCGGCGTGTTGATCGGCTCGCCCGCCAATGCGGACCCGGTCGAGCCGCACGACGTGGTGCCCGAGGAGCTCGACATCGCGATCGCGATCGACCGGATCCAGACCGCCACCACGCTCGAGATCCGCCGTCCGATCCGCACCTGGGCGGGCCTGCGCTCCTTCGTCGCCGACGGCGACCTGGTCGGCGGCCCCGCGCCCGACGATCCGGCCTTCGTCTGGTCGGCCGCCCAGGGCGGCTACGGCATCCAGACCTGCGCGGCGATGGGCGAGGCCTGCGCCGCGCTCGCCCGCGGCGTGCCGATCCCCGACCACCTGGCCGCGCACGGCATCGACGCGGCGATGCTGTCGCCCGCGCGCCTGCAGGCCGCACAGGCAGGCGCCGCATGAAGGTCTTCAGCGCCACCCTCGCCACCGAGACCAACACCTTCGCGCCGCTGCCCACCGGGCTCGACGCGTTCCGCGACCGCGGCTACTTCCCTGCCGGCGCCCATCCCGACGCGCCGCAGCTCTTCACCGGCCCGCTGTGGGCTGCGCGGCTGCGCGCCGCGCAGCACGGCCTCGTGCTCGCCGAGGGCCTGTGCGCCTCGGCGATGCCCGCCGGCCTGACCACGCGACTGGCGCACGAGACCCTGCGCGACACGCTCCTCGCCGACCTGCGCGCGGCGATGCCGGTCGACATCGTGCTGCTCGGCTTGCACGGCGCGATGGTCGCCGAGGGCTGCGACGACTGCGAGGGCGACCTGCTGGCGCGGGTGCGCGCGATCGTCGGCCCGTCGGTCGTGATCGGCGCCGAGCTCGACCCGCACACCCATCTCACCGACGCGATGGTCGCGAACGCCGACCTGCTGGTCGCCTTTCGCGAGTATCCGCACACCGATGCGCTCGAGCGCGGGCTTGAACTCGTCGACGCCTGCGTGCGTGTCGCGCGGGGCGAGATCCGTCCTGTGCCTGCGGTCTTCGACACCGGCACGCTGCGCACGCTGCACACCTCGCGCCAGCCGATGCGCGGCTTCGTCGACCGCACCAAGGCGATGGAGGGCCGCGACGGCATCGTGTCGATCTCCGCGATCCACGGCTTCCCGTGGGCCGACGTCGCCGAGCTCGGCACGCGGCTGCTGGTCTACGCCGACGGCGACGCGGCGCTCGCGCGCCTCACCGCCGACACGCTCGGCGCCGAACTGCGCACGGTCTGCGACGCGATGCGCACGACGGGCCCGTCGATCGACGCGGCGATCGACGACGCGCTGGCCGGCCCCGCCTGGCCGGTGGTGCTCGCCGACGGCGCCGACAACGCCGGGGGCGGCGCGCCGAGCGATGCCACCTTCGTGCTGCGCCGCCTGGTGGAACGCCGCGTCGAAGGCGCGGTGATCGGCCCGCTCTGGGATCCGGTGTCGGTGTCGATCGCGATGCAGGCGGGCGAGGGCGCCCGCATCGCGCTGCGCATCGGTGGCAAGGTGGCGCCGGTCTCGGGCGACCCGCTCGATGCGACGGTGGAGATCCGGGCCCTGAGGCGCGACGCGACCATGCCCGGCCTGTCGGGCAGCGTCGAGCCGCTCGGCGACTGCGCGCTGGTTGCCATCGGTGGGGTGGAGGTGCTGCTCAACGCGCGCCGCACGCAGGGCTTCTCGACCGAGATGTTCACGCGGATGGGCGTGGACCTGGCGGCGCGCCGCATCGTCGTGACCAAGTCCTCGCAGCACTTCTTCGCGTCGTTCTCGAAGATCGCGGCGCGCACGATCTACGTGGACGCGCCCGGCACGCTGACCTCGGACCTCACGACGCTGCCCTACCGGAAGGCCCGCAGGGCGGTGATCGAGGGCTACTGAGCCGGCGCGGCGATCGCGATCGGAACGCAGCGCGGATCGACCCAGGGAGCGAGCTGATGGCCGAACCAACCGAAGCGTCACACAAGCACCGGCTCTCGGTCTCGCCCGAGGCGACGCAGCGCGAGCTGCGGCTGTGCGCGTTCGCGGTGCTGGACCACTATCTGTCCATGCATCAGGTGATCGCCGCGCACCTGGGCCTGGAGCCGGTGGCGCTGCTGATCCTGATCACGACGACGACTGGCAACGTGCAGCGGGCCCTGCGGTCCGACGGGCTGCCCGGGGCGCTTCGCGGCAGCGAGCCGCTGCCTCCCGGACTAGTCGTGCCGATGTCGCGGCGCGCGATCGCCCGGGTCACCGGCATTCCCACGGAGAGCGTGCGGCGGCACGTCGACGCCCTGGTCCGGCGCGGCCTCCTGGTCTCCACGCCCAAGGGCGTCCATGCCGCGAACCGTCTGACCGAGGACTGGGCGCTGGCGGCCACCCTGCGCCTCGTGGCGTCCCATGCGACCTGTACGGAGCGCCTGATGGCGCTCGAGGCGATCGTGCCGGCGCCGACG
>JBIIPQ010000510.1:0-3115 GCA_044342535.1 Burkholderiaceae bacterium | reverse complement strand
TGCACGGCACGCCGAAGCGATGCTAAGATCGCGGTCTTCGTTGGGCGCTGCAGCGAGGGTGCTTAGCTCAGCTGGTAGAGCGGCGCCCTTACAAGGCGTAGGTCGGGAGTTCGAGCCTCTCAGCACCCACCACCAACGAGACGCGGCAAAAGCAGCACCAAGCAGGACCAAGCAAGACCAAGGAGTGGTAGTTCAGTCGGTTAGAATACCGGCCTGTCACGCCGGGGGTCGCGGGTTCGAGTCCCGTCCACTCCGCCAGACTGAAAATGCAGAAGGGGCGAACGAAAGTTCGCCCCTTTTTGCTATATGAAACCGGGCCCGCCGACCGGCACGGCGGCCCGTCACCGGACGCACCATGTTCGAATCCATCCGCAAGCATCAGCGCATCCTGCAGTTCATCCTGCTGATCCTGATTCTTCCCGCATTCGTCTTCTTCGGGATCTCGGGCTACGAGGGCATGCTGTCAGGCGACCGCGGCGTCGCCAAGGTCGGCGGCCGCGAGATCCTCCAGCCCGAGTTCGACGCCGCGCAGCGCCAGCAGATCGACCAGCTGCGTCAGATGCTCGGCGACAACGTAGACACCAAGATGTTCGATACGCCGGAGGCCCGCAGCGAGATCCTCGAGGGGCTGATCGCGCAGAAGGCGATCGCCGAGCAGGCGGGCGCGCGCAACGTGGTGATCACCGACGAGCGTGTGCGCCAGACCATCCTCGGCATTCCGGGTCTCAAGCGCGAGGACGGTGCCTTCGACGACGTACGCTACAAGGCGCTGGTCGCGTCGCGCGGACTCACGCCGGCCGGCTTCGAGGCGATGGTGCGCGGTGATCTGCTGGTACAGGCACTGCCCGATGCGGTGAGCGCTTCGGCGTTCATGCCGAAGTCCGTGCGCGAGCGCCTGGTCGCGCTGCAGGAAGAGCGACGCGAGGTCCGGGAGCAGCGCTTCGCCGCAGCCGACTTCGCCGCTCGCGTGCAGCCGACGGACGCGCAACTCGCCGCCTACCACGAGGCGAACGGCCGGGTCTTCGAGACGCCCGAATCGGCCAAGGTCGAGGTGGTGGTGCTGTCGCGCGAAGCCATCGCCGCTCAGATCGCGGTCTCGCCGGACGACCTGAAGACGTACTACGAGCAGAACAAGGCGCGCTACGGCACGCCCGAGGAACGGCGCGCGAGCCACATCCTCGTGAAGTCCGGCGCGGACGCCAAGGCGAAGGCCGAGCAGCTGCTCGCTCAGCTCAAGGCCGATCCGTCGAAGTTCGCCGCGCTCGCCAAGTCGTCTTCCGACGATCCGGGCTCGGCCGCGCAGGGGGGTGACCTCGGCTTCTTCGCCCGTTCATCGATGGTCAAGCCGTTCGCCGATGCCGCCTTCGACATGAAGCAGGACGAGATCCGCGGTCCCGTCGAGTCGGAGTTCGGCCAGCACATCATCCGGCTCACCGGCATCAAGCCGGGCGCCGAGAAGACCTTCGAGCAGGTGCGCGGCGAGCTCGAGCGCGAGGTGAAGCTGCAGCAGGCGGGCGCCAAGTATGCCGAGGCCGCGCAGGCGTTCACCGACCTGGTCTACGAGCAGTCCGATTCGCTCAAGCCGGTCGCCGACAAGTGGAAGCTCGAGGTCCGGACGGTGGACAACGTCGGCCGCGCGCCGGCGCCGGACGCGGCTCGCGGCAGCCCGCTCGCCAGCCCGCGCCTGCTCGGCGCGCTGTTCGGTGACGAGGTGCTGCGCAACAAGCGCAACACCGAGGCGATCGAGGTCGCGCCGGGTCAGCTCGCCGCCGCGCGCGTCGTCGAGTACCGCGCCCCGCAGCGCAAGCCGCTCGAGGCGGTCAAGGACGAGGTGCGCAAGCTCGTGATCGCCGAAGAGGCCGGCAAGCTCGCGCGCGCCGCTGGCGAGGCGCGGCTGGCCGAGCTCAAGGCGGCCAAGGCGGAGGCGGGGAAGGTCTCGGAAGGCTTCTCGGCGGCTCGTACGGTGTCGCGCAACGCACCGGCAGGCCTTGCTCAGCCTGCGCTCGAGGCGGTCTTCCGCATGCCCGGCGAGCCGCTGCCCGCCTTCACCGGCGTAGACCTCGGCACGCAGGGCTACACGATCGTGGAACTGGTCAGGACACTGACCCCGACGCCGCAGGAGCTCGCGCAGAAGCTCGGCGGGTACGACGCACAGATCGAGCGCGTCGCCGCCCAGCAGGACGTGGGCGTCTACGTCGAGTCGATCAAGGCCCGCACGAAGATCGTCCGCCATCCCGAGCGCATCGGCGCGAAGGCCGACGCGAAGCAGCCCTGATCGGCGGCGCTTGGGCGGGCGGCAAGCCCGCTCGGCCGTCGTCGGCCGCACGCCTGCCCGGGCGGCCGGTCGGCAGCCTTCGGCCGGACGGCGCGTGCAGCCGATCCGCGGCTCGGGGCGGCCTCGGCCTTCAGCCCTCCGCGCCCACGCGGACGAGGGCCTGCGCCCCGCGCTCGAGGGCCGCGTCGTCCGTGCCCTCGAGCCGTACCCGTGGCGCCTCGTCGAGCCGGCCGAAGTTGCGCTTCATCGAGCGGTCGTAGCTCGGATCGTAGTGCTCGAGCAGCAGCCGCTCGACCAGTTCGAGCCAGCGATCCGACGCCACCAGCGCCTTCCATTCGCGGATGCGCTCCGCGCCGTGCAGCGGCACCAGGTGCTCGAGCAGCGCGAGCAGCGCCGGCACGTCCTGCCGGAAGTGCTCGTACTCGGCGAGCAGGAAGCGGCTGCGCACCTCGACGTCGGCATCGACCACCGCGACGCGCGAGCCGCGCATCGCGAGGATCAGTGCCTCGGGCACCTGTACCCGGCCGACCTTGCGGCTCTCGGACTCGACGAAGACCGGGCGGGACGGATCGGCGGCCCGCAGGCGGTCCCAGATCTGCGTCTCGAAGTGCTTCTGGCTCGGCTGCGGCGCACCGGGCAGACCGCCGAGCACCGAGCCGCGATGGCAGGCAAGCGCCTCGAGGTCCAGGACCTGCTCGCCCTGCACGGCCAGCCGCTCGAGCAGACGGCTCTTGGCGCTGCCTGTGCGCCCACCCACGACCATGAAGCGCAGCGTCGACGGGATCGCGGCCAGGTCTTCGATGACATGGCGCCGGAAGTCCTTGTAGCCGCCCTCGATCA
>JBIIPQ010000509.1:0-3135 GCA_044342535.1 Burkholderiaceae bacterium | reverse complement strand
CGCCCGGTCGCGCCCGAGGGCCCGCCCGATGCGGTCGTCGAGCTCGCGACGCTGCCGCAGCAGGCGCTGATCTACCGGCTGGTCGCAGACCCGAATCCGCTGCACGCCGACCCGCGCTTCGCGCGCGCGGCGGGCTTCGAGCGGCCGATCCTGCACGGGCTGTGCGGCTACGGGATGGTCGGGCGCGCGCTGATGCGGGCCTACCTCGACGACGACTCGAGCCGCCTGCTCGGCCTGTCGCTGCGCTTCGCGGCGCCGGTGCTGCCGGGCGACCGGCTGCGGATCGAGCTGTGGCGCGACGGTGCGACGGCGCGCTTCAGGGCGAGCGTGCCGGCGCGCGGCGACGTGGTGGTGCTGGACCAGGGCGAGGCGACGCTGGGCTGAGGGCCCGCGCCGCCGCCCGGCCGGCCCTTCAGCCGCCCGCCAGCGTGGTGTCCCGCACCGCCTGCGCGACCTGCTTGATCGCCCGGTTCTCCGCCCGGCGCTGTTCGAGCTCCTCGGGGGTGAGCGCGGCGACGTTCATCACGTGCCGCTTCCAGTCGCGCTCGCGCAGCCAGCGCATCGGGCTCTGCACCGTGGTGCGCGGCGCGAACGCCTGCTCGAGCAGCGAGAGCGCCAACCCGAGCGTCGCGTCCTGCGAGGCCGGGTCGTCGGGCAGGGCGGCGGCGCTGCCGAGCGGCACGTCGCTGAACACGAAGCGCGGCACGCCGCAGGTCTCGACGATGTCCTGGGCCGCGCCCACCACCACCGTCGGGATGCCGGCGGCCTCGAGGTAGCGCGCGGTCAGTGCCATCGTCTGGTGGCACACCGGGCAGTTGGCGACCAGGATCGCCGCGTCGATGGCGTCCGCACGACAGCGGGCCAGCACGTCGGGGCAGTCGACCTCGATCGTGTGGCGCTGGCTGCGGTTGGTCGGCACGCCGTGGAAACGCGGGGCGAGCGCGCCGATGCGGCCCGCTGCTGCCGCGCGGCGCAGCGCCGGCAGCGGGAACCAGCAGTTCGCGTCGTCGGTCTGCTGGCGCCGGTCGATGCCCAGGTGCGAGATGCGCAGGTCGTGCTCGAGCGCGGTGTCGCCCGAGTACGCCTTGTAGAACTTGGCGCCGGCGTTGTACGGCGCGCCCGCGCCCTGCGGGCCCTTGGCCGGGTCGAAGGGCGCTGCGGTGGTCAGCAGCGCGACCCGGGCACGCGCCAGCGGTGCGGGCATCGGCTCGAAGGGCACCTCGGCATACGACGCGTAGCGGTAGGGATTGGCAGTGCCGAGCGCGTCGTACCAGGCGTGCGTGCGCTCGATGTAGCGGACCGGGACGTCCCAGTCCGGCGAGAAGCCCAGCAGGTCGGTGTCGACGCCCATCGCGTTGTCCTCGTGTCGTTCGGTATCGCGCAACGGTCCTCGCGGCGCTTCGCCGAGCGTAGCGCGGGCCGTCGCCAAGTCCAATGCCGATTCCGGAATGCCCGCGCCACCGTCGCCCTCGCGGCGCTCGCCTGCACCGGCTGGTGGCTGTAACGCCGGCGCGCACGGACGGGCGTCAACGGGTAGGCTGTCGCGCTTCGACGCATCCGAGGTGCTTCCATGACCCGCAGCCCGCTCCCGACGTCCTCCCCGAGCACCGTTCCGGCCGGCCCCGGCCCCGGTGCCGCGCGCTACCCGCACGTGTTCGCGCCGCTCGAGCTCGGTTTCACGCGGCTCAAGAACCGCATCCTGATGGGCTCGATGCACACCGGGCTCGAGGAGGCCGAGGGCGGCTTCGAGCGGATGGCCGCCTTCTTCGCCGAGCGCGCGCGCGGCGGCGTCGGCATGATCATCACCGGCGGCTTCGCGCCGAACGAGGAGGGCGGCCTGGGCGCCAAGCTCTCCACGCCCGAGGAAGCCGTGCAGCACCGCACGATCACCGCCGCCGTGCACGCGGCCGACCCGGACGTGAGGATCTGCCTGCAGATCCTGCACTCGGGGCCGCTCGCCCGCACGCCGGCCTGCGTCGCGCCGTCGGCGGTGAAGTCGCGCATCGGCCGCTTCGCGCCCGCCGAGCTCGACGAGGCCGGCATCGAGAAGCAGATCGCGGACTTCGCGAACTGCGCGCGCCTGGCTCGCGAGGCCGGCTATGACGGCGTGGAGATCATCGGCTCTGCCGGCTACCTGATCAGCACCTTCCTCGTGCGCAAGACCAACCTGCGCACCGACCGCTGGGGCGGCGAGTGGGCGAACCGCATGCGCTTCGCGGTCGAGGTGGTGCGGCGCGTGCGCGAGGCGGTCGGGGCGGACTTCATCGTCATCTTCCGGATCGCGGCGATGGACATGCTCGACGGCGGGCTCGCGTGGGACGAGGTGGTGTCGCTCGGCCGCGCCGTCGAGGCCGCCGGCGCCACGATCGTCAGTACCCATTTCTGCTGGCACGAGTCGCCGGTGCCGACGATCGCGACCATGGTGCCGCGCGCCGCGTTCGCGCAGGTCACTGGCCGGCTGCGCCGCGAGCTCACGGTGCCGCTGATCACCAGCAACCGCATCAACATGCCCGAGGTCGCCGAGACGGTGCTGGCGCGCGGCGACGCCGATCTGGTGTCGATGGCCCGCCCGATGCTGGCCGACGCCGAGCTGGTGCTGAAGGCGGCCGAGGGGCGCGAGGACGAGATCAACACCTGCATCGCCTGCAACCAGGCGTGTCTGGACCATGCGTTCGACGGGCGCCGTCAGGTCACCTGCCTCGTGAACCCGCGTGCCTGCAACGAGACGCGGCTGAACTACCTGCCGGCGCGCGCACGCCGCCGCCTCGCGGTGGTGGGCGCGGGCCCCGCGGGCCTGGCCTACGCGACCGTGGCCGCGCAGCGCGGGCATGCGGTGACGCTCTTCGAGGCCGGGGCCGAGATCGGCGGACAGTTCAACCTCGCCAAGCGGATCCCCGGCAAGGAGGAGTTCGTCGAGACGCTGCGCTACTACCGGCGCATGCTCGAGGTGCACGGTGTCGACACCCGGCTAAACACGCGCGCCGACGCGCGCACGCTGGCCGCGATGGGCTTCGACGAGGTGATCGTCGCGACCGGCATCGAGCCGCGCGTGCCCGAGCTGCCGGGCATCGACCATCCGATGGTCGCGTCGTACGTCGACGTGATCCTCGGGCGGCGCGCGGTCGGCCGCCGGGT
>JBIIPQ010000508.1:0-3137 GCA_044342535.1 Burkholderiaceae bacterium | reverse complement strand
CGGTTCCTGCCGCAGCATCTGCCGGACCGCCGCGCGGCAGCAGCGGTAGACGCCGCCCAGGTTCACGTCGAGCACGCGCTGCCAGTCGGTCTCGTCGAGCTCGAGCAGGGGGCGGGCGTGGCGGATGCAGGCGTTGTTGACGATGACGTCGAGCCGGCCGAAGCGCGCCACCGTGGCATCGACCAGCGCCTCGACCTGCGCGGTGTCGGCGACATCGGTCCGCACGAACGCCGCGCGGTGGCCGTCGGCCGCGATCAGCGCTTCGGTCGGCGGCCCGCCCTCGATCACGTCCGTGGTCACGTCGGCGATCACCACCTGGGCGCCGTGCGCGGCCAGCAGGCGTGCGGTGGCGCGGCCGATGCCCGAGGCGGCGCCGGTGACGATGCAGACCCGGCCGACCATGCGGCGGGCGGCGGGGGAGGGCGGGGCAACATCGCTGGCGGCGGGGGCTGCGGCGTCGGTCATCGGTCGGCGTGGGGGGCGGGCACGGGTGGGGGCGCGAAAGCGGGCGTGGGAGAGGGCGTGGGAGAGGGCATCGGCGTGGGTGCGGCAGCGGGGCCCGGCGTCGGGGTCGCGTCGCCATACAGCCGACGCCAGTCGACGAAGTCCCGCATCGCCGCGGGCAGGTCGAAGCGCGGCACGAACCCGGTGTCCGAGCGCAGCCGCGAGACGTCCATCGACGCGCGGTCGTAGCGGGCGTACAGCGCGACGTTCGCCGCGGCCTCGGGCTCGGACTCGTCCCGCAGCCGCCAGTCGAATCCGGGGCGCAGCGCGGCGAGCGTGCGGCACAGGTCGACCAGCGAGCACTCGCGGCCGGTGGCCACGTTGTAGGTCGCGTGCGGCAGGCGTCGCCGGTCCAGCAGCGCCGCGAGGCCGCCCGCGCAGTCGCGCACGTACAGCCAGTCGCGCCGGCTCGGGCGCGGCAGCACCACCGGCTCGCCGCGTTCCGCCCGCCGCAGGATCTGCAGCGGCGCGCTCGGCGTGTCGCGCACGCCGGTGTCGCGCTCCCACGGACCGAAGCAGGTGCCGAGCCGTGCGACGGTCAGGTCCAGCCCGTGCAGCGCCGCCATCCGCCGCGCGATCGCCTCGCCCGCCTGCTTGGTGATGCCGTAGAGCCCCTCGGGCCGCAGCGGCGTCGTGTCCTCGCGCAGCAGGTCCGCGCCATCGCCGCTCGCGCCGTAGGCCGCGCCCGAGCTCGCATGCACGACGCGCTCGATGCCGCAGGCGATGCCCGCCGACAGCGCCGCCACCAGGCCGCCGAGGTTGACCTCGAGGATCGAGGCCGGGCTCGCACGTTCGCGCGCGGCGTCGGCGGTGACCGCGGCGAGGGTGACCAGCGCCCGCGGGGCGTGCCGCTGCATCGCGGCCCGCAGCACGGCCTCGTCTCGCACGTCGCCGGCCTCGAAGACGAAGGTGCCCGGCAGGGAGGCGAAGGCGCGCAGCGCCGCTTCGGGGGGCGGGGCGAGGTCGAAGCCGGTGACCGACTCGCCGCGTGCGAGCAGGTGCTCGACGAGGGCCAGGCCCACGAAGCCGCTGGCGCCGGTGAGGAAGGTGGGGGCGGTCATTCGGGCGCGTGCAGGCTCGAGCGCGGGTCGGGGCGGAGCGATCGGGTCATGCCCGATCGTGAGGGCAGGGGCCTGAAAGCGCAAAGGGCCACCTGCCGGAGCGGGTGACCCTTTGTTCTTGACTGGTGGCGAATCAGGGACTCGAACCCCGGACCTGCGGATTATGATTCCGTCGCTCTAACCAACTGAGCTAATTCGCCGAAGGGGCCGGAGTTTAACCCAGGCCTCGGGGCCTCGTCAAAGCGGGGCCGGCGGGGCCGCTGCGGCTCACGCCGGGATGACCGCGAACGCGACCGTGATCAGCGTCCCGGGCGGTTGCCCGCCGGGCACGGCATCGTCGATCTCGATGCTCGCGCCGTGCTGGTCGGCGATCTCGCGCACGATCGGCAGGCCCAGCCCGCTGCCATCGACGCCCGTGCCCAGCACCCGGTAGAAGCGCTCGAACACCAGCTCGCGCTCGGCCTCGGGGATGCCGGGGCCGCTGTCCTCGACCTCGAGGAACACCCGTCCCTCGCCGCCTGCCACGCGCACGGTCACGCGGCCCCCGCGCGGGGTGTAGCGCAGCGCGTTGTCCATGAGGTTGTTCATCAGCTCGCGCAGCAGGATGGGATGGCCGAGGATGCGACTGGACGGGGTGTCCTCGTCCTCGTCCGGATCCGCCTCGTCGAGCTCGGCCTGCGCCTGCGCATCGGCGTTCCGCGACGCCTCCGAACCCTCCGACCCGTCCGCCTCCAGCCCCAGGTCGATCCCGCGCTCGATCGCCGCCGGCACCCAGTCGGACACCACCTCGCGGGCGAAGGCGGCGAGCTCGAGCGGGGCCAGCGTGGCGGCCTCGCGCAGGTTCTCGGTGCGCGCCAGCGACAGCAGCTGGCTGACCAGGTGCGCGGCGCGCTGCGAGCCGCGCGCGATCTGCTCGAGGGTGCGGCGCAGTTCGGCGGGGTCGCTCTCGCGCAGCGCGAGCTCGCTCTGGGTGCTCAGGCCCGCGAGCGGGGTCTTCATCTGGTGGGCGGCATCGGCGATGAAGCGCTTCTGCACGCCGATCGTTGTGTGCAGGCGCTCGAGCAGGTCGTTGAACGCATGGACGAGCGGCGCGATCTCCTCGGGCGCGCCACGCGGATCGATCGGCGACAGGTCGTCGGGGGCGCGGTCGCGGATGCGCCGCTGCAGCGACTTGAGCGGCGCCAGCCCGCGCGACAGGCCGAACCAGACGAGCAGCACCGCGACCGGCAGGATCAAGAACTGCGGGAAGATCACGCCCTTGATGATCTCGTTGGCGAGCCGAGCCCGCTTGTCCAGCGTCTCGGCGACCTGGACCAGCACCTGCTCGATCTCCTGCCCGTCGGTCACGTCGATGTACAGGTAGCCGATCCGCACCTGGTTGCCGCGGTAGTCGTCGGTCCGCAGCTTGACCTTGCCCGGCACGGGGTAGTCGTACAGGCCGGGCCGAGGCAGGTCGGCCTCGCCGGCGAGCAGCTGGCCGCGCGCCCCGATGACCTGGAAGTAGGTGACGTCCTCCTCGTCGGCGGCGAGGAAGTCGCGGGCGGCCCGCGGCAGGATCACGACGACGCGGTC
>JBIIPQ010000142.1:0-10060 GCA_044342535.1 Burkholderiaceae bacterium | reverse complement strand
GTTGGCGCGGTGCTCGCCGGGCACGTCCTGCCAGGCGGCCTCGCCCTTGTGCTCGCCGAAACCGACCTTGCGGTCGGCCTCGCGCGGATTCAGGAAGATGCCCCAGCGGTAGTCGGGCATCTTCACGTGGCCGAACTGCGCCCAGCCCTGCGGATCGACCGAGATCGCGGTGCGCAGGTAGACGTCGAAGTCCTGCGAGCCGTCCGGGCCCATGTCCTTCCACCAGTCGATGTAGTTCGGCTGCCAGTGCTCGAGCGCGCGCTGCAGCGTCTTGTCCTCGGACAGGTTGACGTTGTTCGGGATCTTCTCGGCGTAGTCGATGCCTGCCATCGGAATGCTCCAGGGGGATTCGGTTGGAACGTGTCTTGAGGGGGATGTGACGCGAAAACTCAGACGCGGTTGCGGTCGAACTGAGGTTTTTCGCCCTTGCCGTACAGTTTCAGGGCGCCCTTGTCGCCGACCGCGTTCGGGCGCTGGAAGATCCAGTTCTGCCAGGCGGTGAGCCGACCGAAGATCCGCGTCGCCATCGTCTCGGGGCCGTTGAAGCGCAGGTTCGCCTCGAGACCGGTCAGCGCGTCCGGCGACATCGCCGCGCGCTCCTCGATCGCGATGCGGACCTCGTCGGCCCAGTCGATGTCGTCCGGGGCGGACGTCACCAGGCCGAGCGCGAGCGCGGCGTCGGCGTCGAGCGCCTCGCCCGCGCGGGCGCGGACCGCGTCCAGCGCCGACGCTTCCTCGTAGAAGCGGCGGGCGATCCGCGACTGGTCGGTGGCCATCGGGTAGAGCCCGAAATTCACTTCGGTGGCGACCAGGCGCGGCGCGCGCTCCGGCTCGTCGGGCAGCGCCAGCATGTAGCTGCGGTCGGCGGCGAGCGCCAGTTCGAGAAAAGTGCCGGCGAAGCACGAACCCGGCTCGATCAGCGCGAAGAGCGTGCGCGAGGACACGTCCAGGCGCGACAGCGTGCGGCGCAGCAGGCCGATGGTCTCGCGCACGAACCAGTGGTCACGGTGCGCGAGCAGCGTGGCATCGGCGGCGAGCACTGCCTGCGCGTCGCCCTGGGTCTTCAGCAGCCAGGTGCCGATCTCGAGCTCGTTGGTGCGCATCGACAGGATGGCGTCGTCGAGCTCGCGGGCCATCGCGAGCGGCCACCACGCGGCGCCGGCCGCGACGATCGCGTCGACGGTGGTCGGCAGCGCGGCGGCCGGTGCCTCGAGGGTGAAGGTGGCGGTGCGCGCGGCGCGGTCGATGGTGACGACCACGTTCGGGTAGCGCAGCGCGTCGGCCTCGATCGTGCGCTCGAGCGGGGTCAGCGCGACGCCCGCGGCGCCGGCCGGACGGTCGCTCTTCGCGGCCAGTGCCGCGGCGCGATCGCGCACCGCCTGCGCGAAGACCGCGGGCTTGGCGATCGCGTCGACGAGCCGCCAGTCCTGCGCCTTCTTGCCGCGCACGCCCTCGGTGGTGGTGCAGAAGATGTCGGCCAGGTCGTGGCGCACGCGGCGCTTGTCGGTCAGGCGCGTCAGGCCGCCGGTGCCGGGCAGCACGCCGAGCAGCGGCACCTCGGGCAGCGACACCGAGGAGCTGCGGTCGTCGACCAGCAGGATCTCGTCGCAGGCAAGCGCGAGCTCGTAGCCGCCGCCGGCGCAGGCGCCGTTGACCGCGGCGAGGAACTTCAGGCCCGAGTGGCGGCTGCTGTCCTCGATGCCGTTGCGCGTCTCGTTGGTGAACTTGCAGAAGTTCACCTTCCATCCGTGCGGCGAGACGCCGAGCATGAAGATGTTCGCGCCCGAACAGAAGATCCGTTCGCGCAGGCTGGTGACCACCACGGTGCGCACCGATGGATGCTCGAAGCGCACGCGGTTCAGCGCGTCGTGCAGCTCGATGTCGACCCCCAGGTCGTAGCTGTTGAGCTTGAGCTTGTAGCCGGGACGCAGGCCCGCGTCCTCGTCGACGTTCATCGCCAGCGTGGCGACCTCGCCGTCGACCGACAGCGTCCAGTGGTGGTAGCGCGAGGGCTCGGTCTGGTATTCGACGCGGGCGAGCTCGGGAGCGAACGGTGCGTTCATCGGGGGTCTCCGGTGTTGCCGGCCGGCCGGAGTGCGACGAGGTGCCGCATCGCCGTCGGTGGCGCGTTGACGTGCATCATACTGCACAGCGCCCGGATGTCAAGTAGACCGTAAGCACTTTACTGCCTGTTCGGTTTCAGCGCCCGGTCGCCTCGCGAACCGCCTCGCGCAGGGCATCGAAGGCCTGCCCGAGGGTGCGCCCGCCGGTGTCGACCTGCCGATCGGCCCGTCCGTAGAAGGCGGCGCGCCCGGCCAGGATGCGCTTGAGGTCGTCCATGGCCTCCTGGTTGCCTGCCATCGGGCGCAGGTCGCCCTGGGCGACGACCCGCTGCATGTGCTCCTCGGGCGCGGCCTTGAGCCAGACCGTCGTGCAGTGCGCGAGCAGCAGGTTGAAGTTCGCCGGATCGGAGACGATGCCGCCGGGCGTCGCGATCACCGCATCCGGATAGAGCTGGATCGTCTCCTCGAGCGCGCGCCGCTCGTAGCGGCGGTAGGCCGCGGGACCGAGCAGGCCGTGGATCTCGTCGAGGCTGCAGCCGGCCACGCGCTCGAGCTCGCGGTTGAGCTCGACGAAGGGCAGATCGAGCGCGTCGGCGAGCATCTTGCCGAGCGTGGACTTGCCCGCGCCACGCAGCCCGATCAGCGCGATCCGGCCGGCCCGCGCATCGGCGCGGGCCGTCTCGCCGAACAGCTCGCCGAGCGCGAGGCGGGCACGCCGGAGTTCGTCCTCGCCGCGTCCGGCGAGCAGGTCGCGGATCAGCAGCCACTCGGGCCCGGCGGTGGTCTCGTCGCCGATCAGCTCGGCCAGCGGCGCACCGAGCGCCTGCGCGATCTGGCGCAGCACCAGGATCGAGGCGTTGCCGACACCGAGCTCGAGGTTGGCGAGGTGCCGCTCCGACACCTCGGAGGCCGCCGAGAGCGCCCGGCGCGTCATGCCGCGGCGCGCGCGCAGCGAGCGGGCGCGCTCGCCCAGCGCGACCAGGAACGGGTCGCGGGCCGGCTCGTCGCGGACCGCCGGCGGGATGTCCGCAGTCGCAGGCGAGCCCGACGGATCCGCGCCGTTCGCGGCCCGGGCGAGCACCGGATCATCCACCGTCGCCCCACCCGATCCGTCGGGGCCCCGCGCCTCCCGCTGCTCGCTCATGTCGCCTCCTGCGCTGCCAGGCCCATGATGACATGCACTATAGTGCTTGACACCGCCCATCCTGCATTGTAACTTCAATTCATGAAGCGGATTGCCGTTCACGGCGACCGCAGCCGCCGCCGGGTCGCCGGGCGGCCCGAGGAGACTCCCGCATGACGATCGCCGCGCCGCCCGACCGGTTCAACTTCGCCGCCCACCTGTCGGCGCTGAATGCGTCGCGTGCGGCCCGCACCGCCTACGTCGACGACGCCGGCGCGATCGGCTACGGCGAACTCGACGCGCGGGTGGCCCGATTCGCCGGCGGTCTGGCCGGGCTCGGCCTGCGCCGCGAGGAGCGGGTGCTGCTGCTGATGCAGGACACCATCGACTGGCCGGTCGCCTTCCTCGGCTGCCTTCGGGCGGGCGTGGTGCCGGTGGCGGTCAACACGCTGCTGACCGTCGAGGACTACGCGTACATGCTCGGCCACTGCCGCGCGCGCGCCGCGATCGTCTCCGCGGCGCTGGTGCCGATCCTGGGCCGGGCGATGGCGCAGGCCCGACACGAGGTGGCGCATCTGCTGGTGTCGACCCGCGGCGCCCTCCTGCCCGCCGACACGCCCGTGCCAGCCGACGACCTCGAGACCTGGCTGCCGCGGCAGCCGAGCGCGCCCTGCGCCGACACCGGCGGCGACGACATCGCGTTCTGGCTGTATTCGTCGGGCTCGACCGGCCGCCCCAAGGGCACGGTCCACACGCACGCGAACCTGTACTGGACCGCGGCGCTCTACGGCGGCCCGGTGCTCGGGCTGACCGAGGACGACGTCTGCTTCTCGGCGGCCAAGCTGTTCTTCGCCTACGGCCTGGGCAACGCGCTGACCTTCCCGCTGTCGGTCGGCGCCACCACCGTGCTGATGGCCGAGCGCCCGACGCCCGACGCGGTCTTTCGGCGCTGGACCGGTGCGCACCGCCCCACCGTGTTCTTCGGCGCACCGACCGGCTATGCGGGCATGCTCGCATCGCCCGCCCTGCCCGCCCGCGGCGAGGTGGCGCTGCGCCTGTGCTCGTCGGCCGGCGAGGCGCTGCCGCGCGAGATCGGCGAGCGCTTCGGCGCGCATTTCGGCTGCGAGATCATCGATGGCATCGGCTCGACGGAGATGCTGCACGTCTTCCTGTCGAACCGGCCCGGCGACGTCCGCTACGGCACGACCGGCAAGCCGGTCGACGGCTACCGGGTCGAGCTGCGCGACGACGACGGTCGCCCGATCTCGGCGAACGGGGAGGTCGGCGACCTGTACATCGAGGGCCCGTCGGCCGCGCTGATGTACTGGGCCGACCGCGCCCGCTCGCGCGCCACTTTCCAGGGCGCGTGGACCCAGAGCGGCGACAAGTACCTGCGCGATGCCGACGGCTACTACGTCTACGCGGGCCGTGGCGACGACATGCTCAAGGTCAGCGGCCAGTACGTCTCGCCCTTCGAGGTCGAGTCGACGCTGATGCAGCATCCGGCGGTGCTCGAGGCCGCGGTGATCGGTGTCGACGATCCGCAGGGCCTGACGCGCGCCAAGGCCTTCGTCGTGATGAAGGATCCGGCGCAGGCGACCGAGGCGATGTCGGCCGAGCTGCAGGCCTTCGTGAAGGCGCGGCTCGCGCCGTTCAAGTACCCGCGGCAGATCGCCTTCGTGGCCGACCTGCCGAAGACCGCCACCGGCAAGATCCAGCGCTTCCGGCTGCGCGAGGCCGAGCGCGGGGCGCGCGCTTGAGCGAGGGCTTCGTCACCGTCGGGGGCGGGCTGC
Organism: Burkholderiaceae bacterium; assembly: GCA_044342535.1. Taxonomy (GTDB): domain Bacteria; phylum Pseudomonadota; class Gammaproteobacteria; order Burkholderiales; family Burkholderiaceae_E; genus UBA4615. Next base: position 5,081 of record JBIIPQ010000142.1, on the reverse strand, counting down.
GCATCGAGGTGGCCCGCGTCGGCGTCGACGACCCGGCCGCGCCGCTCGTGGTGTTCCTGCACGAGGGCCTGGGCTCGGTGGCGCTCTGGAAGGACACGCCCGCGCGGCTGTGCGCCGCCGGCGGCTGGCGCGGCCTGGTGTACTCGCGCCCGGGCTACGGCCGCTCGACGCCGCGCGCCGCGCACGAGCGCTGGGGGACGGACTTCATGCACCGGCAGGCGCTCGAGGTGCTGCCCGCGGTGCTCGCCGCCTGCGGCGTCGACGCCGAGCGCGAGCCGCCCTGGCTGTTCGGCCACAGCGACGGCGGCACGATCGCGCTGATCCATGCCGCGAGCCTCCCCGAGCGGATCGCCGGCGCGATCGTGCTGGCGCCGCACGTGTTCGTCGAGGACTGCTCGATCGACAGCATCGGGCGGGCCCGCGAGGCCTATGCGGGCGGCCTGCGCGAGCGGCTCGCGCGCTTCCACGACGACGTCGACTCGGCCTTCTTCGGCTGGGCCGACGCCTGGCTCGCGCCGGCGTTCCGCGACTGGTCGATCGAGCCGGGGCTCGGCGCGATCCGCTGCCCGGTGCTGGCGATCCAGGGCCACGGCGACGAGTACGGCACGATGGCGCAGATCGACGCGATCGAGCGTGCCGTGCCCGGTGCGCGCTCGCTGCGCCTCGAGGGCTGCGGCCATTCGCCGCACCGGGACCGCCCCGATGCGGTCCTCGAGGCGGCGCTGGCCTTCGTGCGCCGGCCGATGCTCTAGCCGGCGCTGCGCGACGACCCCGAGCGGCTCGACCGCGCGCTCGGGGTCTGAGCTTCAGCGCAACGGTTCGAGCAGCCGGTCGCGCGTCGCCGCGAAGCAGCGCGGCGGCACCAGGCCCTGATGGTAGCTGCCCAGCTCGTCGATCCGTGCGCCAGCCGGCGGCAGACCGACGCGCAGCACCGGATCCTGCTCCACGTCGAGCACCGTCACCGTCGCACCGCGCGCGCCGAAGTCGGCCGCCGCACGCGTGGTGTTCGAGAACGGCACGGTCGGGTCGCGCGCGCCGCCGCACAGCAGCACCGGTGCGGCCGGTCGCCAGCCGATCACCGAGTTCGCCCGCAGCACGGTGCCGAGCTGCGAGCCGCCCTGCAGCAGCTCGGCGGCGCTGGTGCCGAGCACGTCGCCCAGCCGCAGCAGCGCGCTGCGCGCGGTGCCCGAGCTGCCCACCGGCACCGTCAGCAGCGGCAGGAGCTGCACGCCCTCCGTGACGGTGGCCGCGAGGTCGTACGGGCCGGACATCGCGCCGGTCGCCACCGGCGCGTACACGCCCTCGGGCCGGTCGCGCTCGATCGCACGCTCGATCGCCAGCGCCGCATGTCCGCCCTGCGAGTAGCCGACGATGGCCAGCCGGCCGGATTCGGCCACGCCGAGCCGCGACAGCAGCGTGCGCGCGGCGCGCAGCGCGTCGATGCCGGTGCGCGCCTCGGACTCGGCATGCAGGTAGGGGTGATAGGGGAAGCTGGACCGTGCGTAGCCGAGGTAGTCGGAGGCCACCACCACCCAGCCGCGGGCGGCGAAGAACGCGGCCACCGCCTGCGTCTCGCGGTCGTCGGGCGTCGTCATCGAGCGGTTGCGGTCGAGGTCGGTGCCGCGCGAGTACGACAGCAGCGGATACGGGCCCGGGCAGCCCGCGCCGCCCGGCACCATCACCGCGCCGGACGCATCGGTCGGCTCGCCCTTGGGGCCGGTGGTCGGATGGAAGATCGCGTGCAGGGTCACGTCGCAGCGCACGGGCCCGAGGAACGCGGTCCATCCCTGCGCGGCGGCGGCGGCTTCGAGCGTCGCCTTCGGCAGCGGCGCGACCACCGAGGTGTCGATCAGCCAGCCGGGCTGCGGCGGGGCGACCTGGGTCACGCCACCGACCGCGGTCGGCGGCGGGGCGCTCGCGGCGGGCGGCGCTGCGGGCTCGTCGTCGTGGCCGCAGGCGGCGACGAGGACCGCGAGGCAGGCGGCGGCGACGGTGGCGGGCCACGGCGCACGGGCGCGTCTGCGGCGCATGGCGGTGTCGGATGCGGGAGGGCGGCGGCGATCTGGGTTCATCGCACGAGTGTGCCGCGGTCAGGCGGGCTTCGCTGTCCGGCCGGGTCGGAGCCGGGACCGCCGCGGCGTCGGAGGCCGCGCGGGTCGCAGGCGGCGGTTCAGCCCGTGTGCGCGGCGCGCCCGAGCCGGTCGCGCAGCGCGTCCCAGTCCGCCCCCGTCGGCGGCATCTCGACGACGATGCGCCGCAGCCCGAGCCGGTCGAGGCGCCGCAGCACCTCGTACAGCGCGGCCTCGCGGCCGGCGGCATCGGCCGCGGCCGGCTCCCAGTGGCCGACCGCGGCCAGGGGCCGCCTCGCCGACCAGACCGCGACCTGCGCGGGCCCGAGCGCCGCCGCGCGCGCCTCGATCGCGTCGGCCGCGTGCAGCTCCACCGGGGTGGCCGGCTGGTAGTGCGCGGCCAGCGTGCCCGAGGCGCGCGGCGCGCCGGCGTCCCGATCGGCGACCGGCTCGCCCAGCACCGCCTCGATCGCGTCGCGGCCGATCCGACCCGGCCGCAGCAGCACCGCCCGCCCGCGGGTCAGGTCGACGATGGTCGACTCCACCCCGACCTCGGCGGCGCCGCCGTCGAGCACCAGCGGCGCATCGGCGCCGAGATCGTCGATCACATGCTCGGCACGGGTGGGGCTCACCCGTCCGAAGCGGTTCGCCGACGGCGCGGCCACGCCGCTGCCGCCGAGCGCGACGAAGCGCTCGAGCAGCGCGCGCGCGACCGGATGCGAGGGGCAGCGCAGCCCGATGCTCGCCTGCCCGCCGCAGGCCCAGGCCGGGGCGCCCTCGGCGCGCGGCAGCACCAGCGTCAGCGGGCCGGGCCAGAACGCCGTGACCAGCCGCTCGGCCCGCGTGCCCACCTCCGCCCAGCGTCGGGCCTGCACGAGGTCCGGCACATGGACGATCAGCGGATGCCCGGGCGGGCGGCCTTTGGTGCGGTAGATGCGCTCGACCGCATCGCGCTGCGCCGCGTCGGCACCCAGCCCGTAGACGGTCTCGGTCGGCAGCGCCACCAGGCCGCCGGCGAGCAGCACACGCGCGGCCCGGTCGATCGCCGCCTCGGTCGCCGGCTCGACGACGCCGGCGGGCCCTGCGGCGCTCACCGCACGATGCCCAGGTCCCGCTCGATCGCGGCCGCGACGGCGACGGCCTCGTCCGCGGTCTCGCCGACCACGGTGACATGGCCCATCTTGCGGCCGGACCGCGCCTCGGTCTTGCCGTACAGGTGCAGCTTGGCCTGCGGGCGGCCGAGCACCGCCGACCAGTCGGGCTCGCTCGCCCGGTCCGTGCCGCGGCACCAGACATCGCCCAGCAGGTTGACCATCACCGCGGGCGAGTGCTGGCGCACGCCGCCCAGCGGCAGTCCGGCGAGCACGCGCGCCTGCTGCTCGAACTGGCTGGTGACGCAGGCGTCGAGCGTCCAGTGCCCCGAATTGTGCGGGCGCGGCGCGAGCTCGTTGACCACCAGCCGGCCGTCGTCGAGCACGAAGAACTCCACGCAGAGCACACCGACGTAGTCGAGCGCCGCGGCGATCGCGAGCGCCGCTCCGGTCGCGCGCGCGGCCAGCGCGGCATCGATGCGCGCCGGCACCGTCGACAGCGCGAGGATGCCGCCGCGGTGCTCGTTCTCCGCGACCGGCCAGGCACGCGCCTCGCCGTCGAAGCCGCGCGCCACCAGCACCGACACCTCGAGCGCCAGCGGCAGCCGCTGCTCGAGCACGCAGGGCACGCCGCCCATCGCACGGAACGCCTCGAGCGCCGCGGCGCGGTCGGCGACGCGTGCCTGGCCCTTGCCGTCGTAGCCGAGCCGCGCGGCCTTCAGGATCGCGGGGAACAGCGTGGCATCGGCGTCGTGCAGGTCGGCCTCGCCCAGCACGGCCCGGTACGGCGCGACCTCGATGCCGGCCTGCACGACGAAGGCCTTCTCGGCGATGCGGTCCTGCGCGATGGCCACCGCCCGTGCGCGCGGCGCGACCACGATGTCACGGGCCAGCCGCTCGAGCGCCTGCGCGGGCACGTTCTCGAACTCGGTGGTGGCCGCGCCGCAGGTCCGGGCGAGCGCGTCGAGGGCCGCGGCGTCGAGGTAGTCGGCCCGCAGGTGGCGGTCCGCGACGCTGCCGGCCGGGCTGTCGGCGCCCGGATCGAGCACGCAGACCTTGTAGCCCAGGCTCTGCGCGGCGAAACAGAACATGCGGCCGAGCTGGCCGCCGCCGAGCAGGCCGAGCCAGGAGCCGGGCGGCAGCGGCAGCGCCAGGGGACGGTGCATGCGCGTCAGCCCTGCGGCAGCGTCATCGCGCGCGCCGCCTCGGTCTGGCGGGTGCGGAACGCGACGAGCTTCGCGGCGAGCATCGGGTCGGTGGTCGCGAGCGCGGCAATGGCATGCAGCGCGGCATTGGCCGCACCGGCCTCACCGATCGCGAAGGTCGCCACCGGCACGCCACGCGGCATCTGCACGATCGACGCGAGCGAGTCCTCGCCGCGCAGGTACTTGGAGGGCACCGGCACGCCGTAGACCGGCACGATCGTCTTGGCCGCGAGCATGCCGGGCAGGTGAGCCGCCCCGCCCGCGCCGGCCACGATGGCGCGCAGTCCGCGCGCGGACGCGCCTTCGGCGTAGGCGAACATGTCGTCGGGCATGCGGTGCGCGGACACCACGCGCGCCTCGTGCGGCACGCCGAACTCGCGCAGCACCGCGACCGCGTGCTGCATCACGTCCCAGTCGCTGCTGCTGCCCATCACCACCCCGACGATCGGGGACGCCTCGGCCATCGGTCGCTCCATCCAAACCGCGATTTTAGCCGGTCGACCGCCGACCCCCTGTCAGGAACCGGCCTTCGGTACCGACAACGAACTCATCGGTCAAATCCTGACCGATTCGTTCAATCCTCTGGAGCCCCCATGAAGCCCTTTACCTCGATCAAGTTCGCCGCCGCCGCCCTCACGCTGGTCGCCGGCCAGGCCGCCTACGCCGCCCAGGACATCGTCGACACCGCCGTCGGCGCCGGCCAGTTCAACACGCTG
>JBIIPQ010000141.1:0-10061 GCA_044342535.1 Burkholderiaceae bacterium | reverse complement strand
CCTGCGGGTGCGGTCGGGTCGGTGACGCCGCTGCTGCAGGCACCGAGGGCGACGATCGCGGCGGCGACGAAGGTGAGCTTGAAGGCGGATGGCGTGGTCATCGGTGTACGGGGTTCCGTGGAGATCGGTAGAGGACGTCTGAGGCGGCCCATGAGGCGTGGACCGATTGGACGCGTCCCCGAGCGGCGCGGCATCCCATGGATATGGAGCCCGAGCCCCGTCCCAGTGACCTGTCCGATCGGCGGTCCTCGATCGACGATCGCCGGGCGGCGGAACGCAGACCGATTCCGGCGCGGTGTCGCGTTTATGCTTGCGCCCTCTCGCGAACCACGGCATCCCGCCGATGCGCGGATGTCTGCAAGGCTGAGGATGGAACGACCCTGGGAAGTGCTGATCGTGGAGGACGATGCGCAGACACGCGCGTTCCTCGCACGCTGCGTCGATGCCGATCCGAGGCTGGCGCTCGCCGGCAGCGTCGGCACCCGTGGCGAGGCGCTGTGGCGGCTCGGCGAGCGCTCGGCCCCGCTCGACGCGATGCTGGTCGATCTCGGGCTGCCCGACGGCAGCGGGCTCGACCTGATCGCGCATGCCGCCGAGCACCGGCCGGCATGCGAGTCGATCGTCGTGTCGGTGTTCGGCGACGAGGCCACCGTCCTCGCCGCGATCGAGGCGGGCGCGGTGGGGTACCTGCACAAGGACGCCGGCATGCCCGACGTGGCCGAGGCGGTGCTCGCGGTGAAGGCGGGCGGGTCGCCGATGTCGCCGGGCGTCGCGCGTCGCGTGCTGGCCCGCTGCCGTGCGGCGTCGGCTGCGTCGCCGATCGCGACCGACCCGGATACGCGCGCGCCCGTGCCCCGGCTCTCGCAGCGCGAGACCGAAGTGCTGGAGCTGATCGCGAGGGGCTATTCGTACGCCGAGACGGCGCGTCGTCAGGGCGTCAGCCTGCATACCGTGCAGGCGCACATCAAGAGTCTCTACGCGAAGCTGGCGGTGCACTCCAAGAGCGAGGCGGTCTACGAGGCGAGCCGGCTGGGGCTCCTGGCACCGCCCGGGCGATGAGGCCGGGCCGCCTGCTGGTGATCGCGCTGCTCGCGCTGGTGGTGGGCACGGTCGCCTCGCGGGCCATCGCGGGTCGCGACGGTGCGGATCGAGGCGCGGCGACGACGCTGCTCGAGCTGCGCGAGGCCGAGGCGAGCGTCGACATCGATGGCGTGACGCGCACGCTGCACACCGCGCTGCCCTACCACTGGGACCGGCGACATCCCGGCACCTCCGGCACCGCGCGGTTCGTGATCGACTTCGCGCTCGGCGAGGTGCCCGACGTCCCCTGGGCCGCGTTCATCGGGCGGATCGGCAACGCCTACGAGGTCCGCCTCAACGACCTGCCGCTCTCGCGAGCCGGCGAGCTCGCGGCTGCCGATGGCGCGGACTCCGCGAAAGTGCCGAGACTGGTGACGATCCCGGTGGGACTCCTGCGGCAGACGAACCGGCTCGAGCTGCGGATCCGCGCGGACACCGGGCGGCGCGCCGGGCTCGCGCCGATCGTTCTCGGCCCCGAGACCACGGTCCGAGCCGTCCACGATTCGGCCAGCCGGTTCCGCGTGCGCGGCTCGATGGTGGTGGTGGCGGTCAGTCTGGTCGCCGGTGCGGTCGCGCTGATGCTGTGGCTCACCCAGGTCGACGTCGACGCCCGGCGCCGGCCGCGTCGGGACGCGCTCTATCTGTACGCATGGGGGGCCGAGCTGTGCTTCGCGCTGCGCATGTCCGACGCGCTCATCGAGCGGCCGCCCCTGCCCTGGCCGATGTGGAATGCGGTGACGACCGCCGCGCTCGGCGGCTGGGTCGGCTGTCTCACGCTCTTCTGCATGGTGCTCGTCGACTCGGACCGGGTCCGGTCATCCGCCTGGCGGCGCCCGCTGCCCGCACTGGCGATCGCGAGCGGCGCCGCGGCGGGGTTCGCGTCGGTGGCCTGGGCAAGGCCGCTGGTGCTCACCGCCTGGCAGGGCGTGCTCGCCGTCGCCTGCATCGGGTTCTGCATCGCCTACCTGGTGCAGGCCGTGCGGGCGCCGGCACCCATGCAGCGGCTCGTGGCCGCGGCGCTGTTGCTGAACGTCGCGGTCGGTCTGCGCGACTGGGTGGTGTTCAGGCTCAGCGACGCCTACGGGCACGACACGCTGCTGCGCTATTCGGCGCTCGCCTTCGGCCTGTCCCTCGGGTACATCGCCATCCAGCGTTTCCGCTCGGCGACCTCGCAGGCGCGCGAGCTGCTCGCGACTCTGTCGGAGCGTGTCGGCGAGCGCGAGGCCGCGCTCGTCGAGAGTCACCGCCAGTACGACGTGCTGTCGCAAGAGCAGGCCCGGATCGGCGAGCGCGAGCGGATCCTGCGGGACATGCACGACGGGGTCGGGGCGAGCCTGAGTGCGGCGATCCGCCAGCTCCAAGGGGGGCAGACCGGCTCGGATGCGGTGGTCGCGACCCTGCGCGACGCGCTGGACCGGCTCAAGCTCTCGATCGATGCGATGTCCGTGCCGCCGGGCGACGTGGTGGCGCTGCTCGCAAACCTGCGCCATCGGCTCGAGCCGCGGTTCGTCGGCGCCGGTCTCGCGCTCGAATGGCAGGTGTCCGACGTGGCGCCGGTCGCCCGCCTCGATACGGAGGCGATGCGGGTGCTGCAGTCGATGGTGCTCGAGGCGGTGTCGAACGTGCTGCAGCATGCTGGTGCTCGCACCCTGCGCATCGAGGCCGAGGAGGCGGCGGCCGGCCCTCGGGTGCGCATCATCGACGACGGCTGCGGTTTCGATGCGTCGCAGCGGGAACCGCGCGCGCTCGCCGCCCGGGCGAAGACGCTGCACGCCCGGCTGCGCGTCGACGGGACGCCCGGGCGCACCATGATCGAGATCGTCGTGCCCCGGGTCGTGCCCTAGGGCTTCGCGCCCGCCCGATACCAGCCGTCGATCACCGTCCGTTCGTCCTCGGTGATCTGCGTCAGGTTGCCGATCGGCATCGCCTTCGTGACCACCGTCTGCTGATGGATCGCCTGCGCCTGGCGCACGATCGCGTCGGCCGAGTCGAGCACCACGTTCTTGGGCGGCGACGCGAAGCCCGGGTACGTGGGCTGTGCCGCGTGGCAGCCCACGCAGCGCTGCTCGACGACCGTGCGCACCTCGGCGAACGTGGGCACGGCGGCGCCGGCCTGTGTCGGCGCGGGGCGCGGCATCGCGAGCACGAAGGTGCCCGCGAGCGACGCGATGCCGACCCAGAGCAGCAGCGGCTTCGACTGCCCGCGGTGTCGCAGCACCAGGTACAGCCGGATCGTCGCGCCCGCCAGCGCCATGCCCACCAGCGCGAGCCACGCGAAGCGGTGCTGGGTCAGCACCGCATAGTGGTTGCTGATCATCGTGAACAGCACCGGCAGCGTGAAGTAGGTGTTGTGCACGCTGCGCTGCTTGCCGCGCAGGCCGTGGATCGGGTCGGGTGCGCGGCCCTCCTGCTTGGCGCGCACCAGCGCCTTCTGACCCGGGATGATCACGAAGAACACGTTGGCGGCCATGATCGTGCCGAGCATCGCGCCGAAGTGGATGAACGCGCCGCGGCCCGAGAAGAGCTGGCACAGGCCCCAGGCGGCGAGCGAGCACAGCACGAAGAGGATCGCGGCGAGCACCGGCTCGTTGTCGCCCAGACGCGAGCGGCACAGCGCGTCGTAGACCAGCCAGCCGCCGACCAGGAAGGCCGCCGCGATCGCGACCGCGGTGCCCGGGGTGAGCGCGGCGACCGCCGGATCGACCAGGTAGACGCCCGCGCCCAGCCAGTAGATCAGCACCAGCATGAACATGCCGGACATCCAGGTGCTGTAGGCCTCCCACTTGAACCAGTGCAGCGGCTCGGGCAGCTCGGGCGGCGCGACCCGGAACTTCTGAGCACGATAGAAGCCGCCGCCGTGCACCGACCAGACCTCGCCGGCCAGGTCGAGGCGCGTGCCTTCCTCGCGGTCGCGCGGCGCATGCAGGTGCGCGTCGAGCCACACGAAGTAGAACGAGGAGCCGATCCAGGCGACGCCGGCGATCAGGTGGAACCAGCGGCCGAGGAGGTTCAGCCACTCGAGGAGATAGGGCTCCATGCGCTCAGCTGCCGCGGTAGGTCGACCACGCCCAGGGCGAGACCAGCAGCGGCACGTGGTAGTTGCCGCCGGCCTCGGCGATGCCGAAGTCGATGACCACCACATCGACGAAGGGCGGCTCGGGCAGCTCGACGCCGGTGGCGCGGAAGTAGTCGCCGGCCGCGAAGCTCAGGCGGTAGCGCCCCGGGCGGACGGCGTCGCCGGCCAGCAGCGGCGCATCGGTGCGGCCGTCGGCGTTGGTGAGCGTGCGCACGAGCGGCGTCCAGCGCTCGCCGTCGGCGGCGGACAGCTCGATCGACACGCCGGGCGCCGGGCGGCCGCGGGCGGTGTCGAGCACATGGGTGGAGAGTTTTGCCATCGTTCGGTGCAGGGTTCGGAGGAGGCCCGGTCGGCGCGCTGCTGCGGCCGAGGTCGAGCAAGGATGATGCCACGCGCGGCGCCCACGCTCCCCGGGGCATGCATCGTGCCGCGGCCGAGCCCGGGGGCGTGGCCGTGCGCCACCCCGGCAGGTCAGTAGGGCAGCGACAGGATCGTTGCGGTCAGGTCGTCGCTGACCAGCAGCGGCTGGCCGTCCCGGATCGTCGGGATCATCCACGGCAGCCACTGCGCGCCGCGCCGCTGCAGCGGCACGCTCGAGGCGAGGTCCGGCCAGCCGACCTTCTGCACCGTCACGCTCTGGTAGAAGGTGCCGTCGCCGCCCGAGGTCCGCAGCAGCCAGACCGAGCGGGCATCGACCGGGCCGGTGACCGTGATGTCCAGCACCACGCCTTCCGACGGCACGGCGGGCAGGGTCCGTCCCACGGCCGACGCGAAGTCGTTCGAGCCCGGGTTCAGGAACACCACGGGCGCGCCGCCTTCCCACTCGTGGCCCGCAACGAACAGGTCGAATCGCCCGTCGCCGTCGACGTCAGGCAGGTCGACCGTGAAGAAGCCCGCCTGCACGGCGAGCGCCGGCGGCAGCAGGCCGTCGGTGGGCGTGAAGCCACCCCGGCCGTCGCCGAGCCAGACACGGACCGACGGGTTCGACATGTTGTCGGTCACCACGACGTCGATCCTGCCGTCGCGATCGAAGTCGGCGGCCGCGGCGCCATGGAAGAAGCCGACCGATGCGCTCGCGTCGCGGATCACGTAGGTGCCGTCGGCGCGGCTGAGCACGACCTTGTTGCGCTCGCCGGGGAACGGCGCCGCGTCGAAGCCGTGGCAGGCCACGAACACGTCGAGCCGTGCGTCACCGTTGAAGTCGCCGAGCACGGCCTTGCGCGGATGGATGCAGCCGGCGCCGCCTTCGGGCAGCAGCGCGGTCGATTCGATGAAGCTGCCGTCGGGCTGGCGCCGGTAGAACGCGAAGTGCGATGGAGTCGCGGTGGAGGGGGTGCTGCGGGACACGTCGTAGCGCAGGCTGGCGCTGAAGACCTCCACCACGCCGTCGCCGTCGACGTCGAGATAGGTGCGGGCCAGGTCGAAGGGCTCGGGAATCGCCTGCGGCACGAGACCGACCGCCTTGAACGCGGCGTACGAGGTGGTGTATGGCGCGGGCGGCGCAGCGGCGGGGGCCGGGGCCGGGGCTGCTGCGGGCGCAGCGGCGGTGGCGGCGGAGGCGGCGGCCGAGGCTGCAGCGGATGCTGCGCCGGTCGCATCGGTGGCGGATCCGCCGCCGCAGGCGGCGAGCGAGGCCGACAGCAGGGCCGCGACCCATCGTGAGCTGTTTCGGGGTGTTCTCATCGCGCCCTCGCATCGAGGCCCGGGCGTCGGAGAGGCGACCGCGGCCCGCCCGTTATCGACCCTGCTCGCCTGCGCGGGCAGCCTGACCCGCCCGGGGGAGGTGTCCGGTCGATGCCCGGACGAGCGGGTGCGCGGCGTCGTCGTTAGGCGGCGGGGCGGGCGGCCGCGCGCATCGCCAGCGCCCGGTCGACGAAGTCCAGGCGGTCCTGGCCCCAGAAGCGCTCCCCGTCGAGCACGAAGGTCGGCGAGCCGAACACGCCCAGCCGCTCGGCCTCGGCGGTGTTGGCGGCGTAGGCGGCCTGCACCTCGGCACTGCTCTCCATCGCCTGCAGCGCGGCGCCGTCGTAGCCGTTCTCGTCGGCGATCGCGATCCGCTGCGCTGCCTCCGAGGTGTCACGCTCCTCGGCCCACAGCGCGCGCAGCAGCGCGTGCGACAGCACGAAGGCATCCTCGCCCCGGAGCTGCGCGGCGATCACCGTCCAGCCCGGGCGCTTGTTCCAGTCGGGCGGCTGGCCGTCGGACCGGTAGTGCTTCGGCACGAGGTTCAGCGGCAGGCCGAGGTGGCGGCGCCAGCGGTCGAGCTCGAGCGCGTGATAGCTGCGGCGCGGCTCGGGCCGCGTGCGCAGCGGAATGCCGCCGGTGCGCGGCACGACGGCCTGGAAGTCGTACGGCTTGAGCAGCAGCCGCACCCGGTGGCGGCGCACGATGTCCTGCAGCTGCGGGCCACCGAGATAGGCCCAGGGCGAGGACAGGCTGTAGAAACAGTGCAGGTCGGTGTCGGTCATGGCCGCGGCGCAGGCAGAATGGCGGTCATTATGGCCCGACCCGATCCGACGTCCGACGCCCCCGGCGTGCCCCGCGTGACCACCCCCGGTGCTGCGCGCGACTTCGGTCTGCTCGCCTCGTTGCCGGGCGCCGACGCCTTCCGGCGCGCGCGCCGCGAGGACCCTGCCGCGTTGCGCGCGCTCGAGGCGCGCGTCGCGCACGACCTCGCCTGCCTGAACTATCCGCCCGCCGAGTGGGTGCCGCCCCGTGCCGGGCCCGACGGCACGCCGATGCTCGACGTGCTGGTCGTCGGCGGCGGCATGTGCGGGCAGACCGCGGCCTATGCGATGCGCCGCGAGGGCCTTCACCGCGTGCGCACGATCGACGCGCGCGGCGAGGGTCGCGAGGGCCCGTGGGCGACCTTCGCCCGCATGGAGATGCTGCGCTCGCCCAAGCACCTCACCGGCCCCGACCTGGGTGTCCCGTCGCTGACCTTCCGCGCCTGGTACGAGGCGCGATTCGGGCTCGAGGGCTGGGGCGCGCTGCACAAGGTCTGGCGGCTCGACTGGCGAGACTACCTGCTGTGGGTACGCCGCCAGGTCGGCGTCGCGGTCGACGGCGGGGTCGGGCTGGTCTCGGTGGTGCCCGCACGAGGCGCGCTCGCGCTGCGTGTCGCCGGGGCCGGCGGCGAGGTCCACACCGTGCATGCACGAAAGCTCGTGCTCGCGCTCGGCCGCGAGGGCAGCGGCCAGCCGCGCCGGCCCGAGTTCCCGTCGCTCCGATGGAGCGACCTCGGCGCGGATCCGACCGCGGCACGCGGTCGCGTGTTCCATTCGATGGATGGGATCGATTTCGCATCGCTCTCGGGCGCGCGCATCGGCGTGCTCGGGGTCGGCGCATCGGCCTTCGACAACGCCGGCCTCGCGCTCGAGCACGGGGCCTCGTCGGTGACGATGTTCGCGCGGCGTGCGCGCCTGCCGCAGGTCAACAAGTCGAAGTGGACCTCGTTCACTGGCTTCTTCCGGGGCTATCCAGCCCTGCCCGATGCCGAGCGCGTGCGCTTCTATGCCCATGTCTTCGACGAGCAGGTGCCGCCGCCCTTCGAGAGCGTGCTGCGCTGCGACCGGCATCCCGGGTTCGCGCTGCGGCTCGGCGAGCCCTGGCTCGACGTCGCGGCCGATGCGCGGGGCGTGTGCGTGACGACGCCCGCGGGCGAGCACCGGTTCGACGCGGTGATCTTCGGCACCGGCTTCGACGTGAACCTCGTCGACCGGCCGGAGCTCGGTGCGCTTGCCGGCAGCGTGCTCGCCTGGGGCGATCGCCTCGCCCCCGACGGCAGCGCGGTGGGTGCGGAGCTGTCGCGTTTCCCCTACCTCGGCGACGGCTTCCAGCTGATGGCGAAGGACGGCACCGATGCCGCGGTCGCCGAGGCACTCGGGCGCATCCACCTGTTCTCGTGGGGCAGTACGCTCAGCCACGGCGCGGTGGCGGGCGACATTCCCGGCCTCGCGATCGGCGCCACGCGCCTGTCCGGCGCGATCGTGCGCGACCTGTTCGTGGAGGACGCCGAGCGCCACCACGACCGGCTGATCGCGCACGACGAGCAGGAACTGCGGCCGACGCGGTGGTGGGGCGGCGATCCCGGGGCGGGGCCGGCAGGGACGGCCTGAGGGACGGCCTGAGGGTCGGCCTTAGGGTCGGCCTTAGGGTCGGCCTTAGGGTCGGCCGCGTAGCCGGTACGGAGCCCGGCCTCAGCCCTGCGGCGGGCCCAGCACCTCCGCCTCCGGACGCCGCAGCAGCGCCTTGATCAGCGGCGGCTCGAAGTGCCGCTTCACCGTGATCGCATAGAAGGTCTCGCTCAGCTCGGGCACCACCGCGTACTCGACCAGCCGGCCCGCACGCAGCTCGTCCTGCACCACGATCGTCGGCAGCAGCGCCACGCTGTCCGAGTCGCGCGCGAGCAGCCGCAGCATCGCCATGTCGTCGACCTCGGCGCGCAGCCGGTAGCGGATGCCGAGTTGCTCGCACATCAGGTCGAAGCCCGCACGGATGTCGTTGTCGGGACCGGGCAGCAGCAGCGGCACCTCGGCGAGCTCGTCGGGGAAGCGGAACGCGCGGCGCTTGGGTCGCGGCCGCCCGACCAGGCTGACCGGCTGGCGGGCGATGCGCCGGGTGCGCCAGGGATCGTCGGCCGTGCCGTGCACGCGCCGGTTCGACAGCACCAGGTCGAGCGTGTGCACGCGCAGGCGTGTCAGCAGGTCGGCGAGCGCGCCCGACTGCAGCGCCAGCTCGACGTCGTCGCGCTCGAGCAGCGGGCGCAGGAAGTTCTCCTGGAAGTTGCGCGACAGCGTCGCGACTGCGCCGATCCGCAGCACCTGCCGCTCCTGGCGGCGCCCGCCCTGCAGCAGCGCCATCATCTCCGTGCCGGTGGCGAAGATCGACTCGGCGTACGACAGCGCGACGCGCCCTGCCTCGGTCAGCGCGAGCGTGCGTCCGCGTCGCTCGAACAGCGGCTGGCCGACCGACGCCTCGAGGCTGCGGATCTGCACCGACAGCGCCGACTGCGAGACGTGCAGGCGGTGGGCGGCCCGGGTGAGGTTGCCCTCCTTGGCGACGGCCCAGAAGTAGTGGAGGTGGTGGTAGTTGAGGCGGTGCATCGTCCGGAGCGTTCTGTCTGAAGGAACGGTCTGCTCGATCCGGGTGGCCGCAGCTTCCTGCACGACGACGACCGTCGATCCGACGCGCTTCGGCAGGCGGGTCCGCGCCGGATCAGTCGATGGTGACGCCGACCTGCTTGACGACCCCCGCCCAGCGGGCGCGGTCGGCCTTCACCGTCTCGCGGAACTGCTGCGGCGACTCGATGCGCACGGTGTTGCCGGATGCGGTCAGGCGGCCGGCGATCTCGGGCATCTCCAGCACCTGGCGCACCGCCGCGTTCAGGCGTTCGACCGTCTGCGCGTCCATGGCCTTCGGGCCGAGCAGCCCGAACCAGATGTAGCTGGTGAAGCCCGGGTAGCCGGACTCGGCGATCGTCGGCACCTCGGGCACCACCGCCACGCGCTTGGGCGTGGTCACGCCGAGCAGCCGCACCTTGCCGGCCTTCCACTGCGGCAGCACCGTCTGGACCTGGTTCATGATGCAGCAGACCTGGCCGGACAGCACCGCGGTCATCGCCTCGGGGCCGCCCTTGTAGGGCACGTGCACGATGTCGAGGCCGGCGCGCGCATTGAACTCGGCGAAGGCCAGGTGGGTGCCGGTGCCGTTGCCGGTCGAGGCGAAGTTGTACCTGCCGGGCTCGGCCTTCACCTTCGCGACGAACTCCTGCACCGTCTTCACGTCGATGACCTCGGGGTTGATCGTCAGGACGTTCGACACGTCGACCAGCGTCGCGACCGGCGTGAAGTCGGCCTCGACGTCGAACGGCAGCTTGCGGTAGAGCGCCGCGTTGATCGCGTGC
>JBIIPQ010000507.1:0-3150 GCA_044342535.1 Burkholderiaceae bacterium | reverse complement strand
CAGGCCAGGCCGATGGCGGCCCAGAACGGCTGCTCGCCATGGTCGGCGCGCTGCAGTGCCCAGGCGACGTTGACCAGCGTGCGCGTGGCCGCCATCTCCGCTGCGAGCGCACGCAGGCGCGAGGCAGGCACTCCGGCGATCGGAGCGGCCCACTCGGCGTCCTTGACGATGCCGTCGCCCCGGCCGAGCAGGTAGTCGGCCCAGCGCTCGAAGCCGACGCAGTGACTGGCGAGGAAGGCCGTGTCGTGGCGCCCGGCGCGCACGCTCTCGCAGGCGAGCGCGAGCATCACGGCGGTGTCGGTGCCGGGTCGGATCGGGATCCATTCGAGCGCGCCGTCGGGCACCTCGATGTCATCGCGCACCGGGCTGAAGTTCACGAAGCGGCAGCCCGCGCGCGCAGCCGCGGCGAGGCCGCCGCGCAGGCCGTGCTCGGAGGCGCCGCCGGCGCCGACCCGCCCGTTCTTCTCGGGCGCGCCGCCGAAGGACACGAACAGCCGCGTGTGCGCGGCGACCGTGCCCCAGTCGTGCGCGTTCGCGAGCAGGTACTCCATCGGGCAGACCACGTGCGGCAGCAGCGTGCGCCCGGCCCCGAGGCTGTAGGAATCGACATGGCGGACGTAGCCGCCGAGCGCATTGAGGAAGCGGTGGACCTGGCTCTGCGCATGGTGGAATCGGCCGGCGCTCGACCAGCCGTACGAGCCGCCGAACACCGAGGCGTTGCCGTGTGCGCCGATCACGCGGCGCAGCTCGCCGGCGACCAGCGAGGCGGCACGCTCCCAGGACACCTCGACGAAGGGCTCGCGCCCGCGCCCCTCGCCGCGGCGCGGGTCGTCGGGGCCGTGCTCGAGCCAGCCCGCGCGCACCGCGGGCCGGCGCACCCGCAGCGGCGATCGGTAGGCGTCCCACATCGCAAGGCCGATGGGGTTGGGGTCCGGGTCGCCGCGCCAGGGGGCCAGGCCGGTGGCCACGCCGGCCTCGCGCCGGACCTCCCAGGCGCCCCAATGGGACGAGGTCAGCTCCAGGCCGAGGGGTTCCGCACGGGCCATTCCGTCTCCTCGCGGCGCTGCTCCGGCGCCGGTTGCAATCCTCGGTCCACTCTAGCATCATTCACGAAGACGGACCGGTCGTTCCAATATACAGAACACGCGTCCGATCATCGACCTGATCCCCACCGCCGCATCGGCGCCCCACGGACCCTCGATGAACAACACCCTGGTCAAGGGTCTCGCGCTGCTCGAGGTGCTGGCGCACTCGGAGCGCCCGCTCGGCGTCACCGAGCTGGCCGCGCGCATCGGTCTGGGCAAGAGCAACGTCCACCGGCTGCTGCAGGCGCTGGTGGAGCAGGGCTACGTGCGGCGCGACGGCGACGGCGGCACCTATGCGGCATCGATCCGGCTGTGGGAGCTCGGCTCGGCGGTGCTCGCCAACCTGGACCTGCGCCAGGCCGCGCAGGCCTGGATGGACTGGCTGCTCGACCGCACCCGCGAGACCGTCCACCTGTCGATGCTCGACGGCGACGAGGTGGTCTACGTGCACAAGCTCGACAGCCCCGAGCCGGTCCGTGCGTACACGCGTATCGGCGGTCGTGCGCCCGCGCACTGCGTGGCCACCGGCAAGGCGATGCTGGCCTGGATCGGCGACGCGCGGCTCGAGGCGCTGTCGCGGCGGCTGGCGAGCTTCACGCCGCGCACCCTCGCCGACCCCGCCGAGTTCCTGCGCGAGATGGAGCGGGTGCGCCAGCAGGGCTACGCGGTGAACCGCGGCGAGTGGCGAGAGTCGGTCGGCGGCATCGCCGCGCCGGTGCGCGACCCGTCGGGCCGCGTGGTCGCGGCGGTCGGCCTGTCCGGGCCGATCGAGCGGCTGCGGCCGTCCACCTTCAAGGCGCTGTCGGCCGACGTGATCCGCGCGGCCGACGGCGCGGGCGCCGCACTCGCGGGCGACGGGCGCCTGCCCGGCCGCGGCGAGCGCGAGCCCGAGCGCGTCGCGACACGCATCGACGGCCGCGATGCCGAACGCCGATCCGAGCGCGCGCCGGAACGTCTCACCGAACGCACGACCGACCGCACCGCGCCTGCCGCGCGACGCGTCGCCTGACCCGCCCGACCCAGGAGCGCCCCACCGATGTCCCAGAGCCCCGATCCGCGCACCGACGCCACCGACGACGTCCACGCCGACCCGACCGGTACGGCCGTCCACGCCGCCCCCAGCCCCCGCCGCCGCCTGCTCGTCGCCGCGGCCGCCGCGCCGATCGCCGCGTTCGCGCCCGCCGCGCTCGCGCAGTCCCGCTGGCCCGCCGACAAGCCGATCCGCTTCGTCGTGCCCTTCCCGCCCGGCGGCAACAGCGACGTGCTGGCGCGCGTGCTCGCCGAGCGGCTGCGCGAGCACCTGAAGTCGACGATCGTCGTCGACAACCGCCCCGGCGGCACCACGCAAGTGGGCACCGAGGCGGTGGCGCGCGCCGAGCCCGACGGCTACACGATGCTGCTGGCCGCGGCCACCTCGTTCACGATCCTGCCGAACCTGCGCAAGCTGCCCTTCGACCTGAACACGAACTTCGAGATCGCCGGCGGCATCGCCGACTACGTCGCGATCGTCACCGCCCGCAAGGGCCTGGGCGTGAAGACGATGGCCGAGCTGGTGGAGCTCGCGAAGAAGCAGCCGGGCAAGCTCACCTGGGGCTCGGCCGGCAACGCGTCGGCCGGCCATATCTACGGCGAGCAGCTCAAGAAGCACGCCGGCATCGACATGCTGCACGTGCCCTTCAAGGGCTCGGCCGACGCGGCCAACGCGCTGGTCGGCGAGCAGATCGACCTGATCATCGACGGTGTGGGCCTGGGCCTGACGCGCAACGGCCGCGCGGTCGCGCTCGCCGCCTTCTTCGGCCAGCGCCACCCCGAGCTGCCCGACGTGCCCGCGATCAACGAGACCGGCCTGAAGGTCGAACTGCCCGCGGGCGGCTGGAGCATCGCGTTCCCGAAGGGCACGCCGCAGCCGATCCTCGCGCAGATGGCGGCGGCGCTGGAGAAGTCGCTCGCCGAGCCGGACACGAAGGACAAGCTGATCCGGGCGAGCGTCGTCGCGCTGTGGACGCCGCCCGCCGAATACCGTCGCGGGCTCGAGGGCGCGCGCAGCTACTACGCCGACCTGCTG
>JBIIPQ010000506.1:0-3159 GCA_044342535.1 Burkholderiaceae bacterium | reverse complement strand
GCCCGCCGGCAGCGCGACACACCAGGCGAGTGCGGCGAGCCATGCCCGCGGTCGTCGCGGGCCTGCACCGGATCGGCGGTGACGAAGCTCCATAATCGGGATGATCTCACGCCGTCCGGCCTGCGCCGGACGGTCCGACAACAGGACGACAGGAGACACACATGAAGCTGGACGGCAAGGTGGCACTGGTCACGGGCGGGGCGCAGGGCATCGGACTGGCCTGCGCGACGCGCTTCGCCGAGGAAGGCGCGAAGGTCGTGATCGTCGACGTGGACGCAGCCGGCGGCGCCCGTGCCGTGGAGGCGATCGGCGCCGATCGCGCGCTGTTCGTCGCGGGTGACGTCGCGGATGCGCGGACCGCGACGGCCGCCCTGCAGGCCACGCTCGCCCGCTTCGGCGCGGTCGACGTGCTGCTCAACAATGCCGGCATCACGCATGCGTCGGATTTCCTGGACCTGGCCGAAGCCGACTTCGACCGCGTGCTCGGCATCAACCTGAAGTCGTACTTCCTGTTCGGACAGGCCGTCGCCAAGTGGATGGTGCAGGCCGGACGTCCCGGCGCGATCGTCAACATGTCGAGCGTCAACGCGATCCTGGCCATCCCGAACCAAGTGCCCTACTGCATCTCCAAGGGTGGGGTCGCGCAGCTGACCAAGGTCATGGCGATCTCGCTCGCGCCGCGCGGCATCCGGGTCAACGCCATCGGGCCGGGGACGATCGCCACCGAACTCGCGCGGGCGGCGGTGCTCGGTTCGCCAGCGGCCGAGCGCACGCTGCTGTCGCGCACGCCGCTCGGTCGTCTGGGCGAGCCCGAGGAGGTGGCGAAGGTGGCGCTTTTCCTGGCCAGCGACGATGCCTCGTACCTGACCGGGCAGACCGTCTACCCGGACGGCGGTCGGTTGGCGCTCAATTATCTGATGCCGACCGCTTAGTTGAGGCTGAGTCGATGCTGAGCCCTCCGGACCATGTCTTGAATATGTCCGGCGCGGCCCTGGAAGTGCAATAAGTCGCTCGAGTTCGATAGTCGGTCGAAAAAAAACGGAAATGTTTCCTCGACCCGATCAGTCAATCGTTAAGATGATAGCGACATGGAATTCCCGTCTTCGCCCGAACCGGTCGCAGCAGCAGGCGCGGCATCCGCCGCGATCGATGCGCTGCTGGCCGTGCTCAGGCCCCTGGCGCGGATGGCGATCGACCATGGCATCCAGTTCAACCAGTTCGAGGAGCTGGCCAAGCGGGCGATGGTCGAGGCCGCCCTTCAGGCGGTGCGCGACGAGGTCGGCACCGGGGCGGCGCCGATCAGCCGGCTGAGCGTGATCTCCGGCATCCACCGCAAGGAGGTCAAGCGCCTGGTCGAGACGCCCGACCTCTCGGCCGTGCGCTCCGAGCAGACGCCGGCTTCCGAGCTGCATACCCGCTGGGCGACCATGCCGGAATGGCTGGATGCAGACGGTCTGCCGCGCGCGCTGCCGCGCCGGCCCCAGGAGGCGGGCATTCCGAGCTTCGAGACCCTTGCCCGGTCGGTGACCACCGACGTGCATCCGCGCACCCTGCTCGACGAGCTGTTGCGGCTCGGGCGTGTCGAGATCGACCCATCGACCGACATCGTCCGGCTGCGCGGCGACAGCCTGGTGCCGGATGGCCGGATCGAGGCGCTGCTCGGGTTCGCCGGAGCGAGCGTCAGTGATCACCTTGCCGCGGTCAGGGAGAACCTGGTCGCAGGCCATCGGATCGCGGCGGGCGACCCCGACGCGAAACCGCCCTTCGTGGAGCAGTCGGTCTTCGCCGACGAGCTGTCCGCCGAATCGGTCGCGGTGGCGGGCATCCGTGCCCGGGCACTCTGGTCCAAGGTGCTGAAGGCCATCGCACCCGAGCTGCAGCAACTCGAGGATGCGGACCGCGCCGCGGGGCGTGCCGCCGACCACCGGGTCAGGATCGGCCTCTACTGTTATGGCGAGCCGGTCGCGCCCGGCACGCGGCCGGCATCGCGCGGCGACGAGGAGACTGCGTGACGGCCCGACGCGAACGCGGACCCGGTGCCGCAAACACGCTCTCGGTCGACGCTCTGGCCTCGCCCGGCAGGCGTCGCCTGCTCGTGGCCGGCACCGCGCTCGGCACGCTCGCCGCGGGCTGCGGCGGCGGCCACGAGCTGGCGGGCGTCGGCAGCGGGGGCACCGGTCAGGTGGCCTTCTCCAGCGGCCCGATCTCCGGTTTCGGTTCGGTCATCGTCAACGGCGTGAAGTTCGACGACTCCGCGGCCAGCGTCGCCGACGATCTCGGTCAGGCCCGCAAGCTGTCCGAGCTCGGGCTCGGCATGTTCGTCGAGATCGTCGGAACGATCGACCAAGCCGCCGGCCTCGGCAAGGCCCTGTCCATTCGGATCGTCAGCCAGGTGATCGGACGGGTCGACGCCATCGACCTCGCGGCCCGGCGCTTCACGGTGCTGACGGTACCGATCGCCTACAACGACGCCACGGTCTGGAACACCGACGCCGAGGATGCGGCGCTCGTCCTCGGCGGCCGGGTCGAAGTCTGGGGCTTTCTGGATTCCGCGAACGGCATGCTTCGGGCCAGCCGCGTCGAGGTCAACGTCGTGCGCACCGCAGTCTCCGCGAAGCTGCGCGGACCGGTCAGCGAATACGACCGACAGGCCGCCTGGCTGCGGATCGACCAGCAGTTCGTCGACCTGCAGGCGGTGCCCGGTCCCTTGCCGGCCACCATCGAGGCCGGCTCGATCGTGCAGGCGACCGGCACGCAGCTGTCGGCAGCCGGCGCCCCGCTTCGCGCCACGACCCTGTCCATCGAGCCGGCCGTGCTCGCGCCCTCGATCGAGGAAGTGACCCTCGATGCGACGATCGCGAGCTGGAGCGGCCTGGCGCGGTTCAGGGTCGAAGGCTTCTCGATCGACGGCAGTGCTGCGGCCATCTTCGGCGGCGACGTCTCGACACTGGCCGAAGGGGTCCGCATCCGGGTGACCGGCTCGGTCCGCGGCAATGCGGTCAGCGCACGTAGCATCGACATCCGCTCCCTGCTCGTGGCGACGGTCGACGCGCCGCCCACCACCGCGCCGACCGCCGACGACCCGCCGCCCACCACCGCGCCGACCGCCGACAACCCGCCGCCCACCACCGCGCCGACCGCCGACAACCCGCCGCCTAC